>NZ_QHHQ01000006.1:0-300000 GCF_003258595.1 Acuticoccus sediminis | reverse complement strand
GTTGTCGCCGTTCAGGATGAAGATCTTCGTATCGGCGCCGTCGCCTTCGCCGATGATGATGATCTGGTCGTCTTCCTCCATGTAGGGGAAGCCGCTCGACACGAAGCTTCTGACGAAATCGTCGAAGTCCGACGGGTAGCTCGTGCCGACCTTGCCGGTGTTGGACAGCGTGACGTTGATGGTCAAAGCGCGTCTCCTTGCGCGAGCGCGGGCGAGATTCCGCCGCCGAACCGATGGCTGACGGTGAGGAACGCGGAGAAGCCCGGGCTGGGTTCGAGGTCGAGATACTGCGTGTATTGCTTGTTGAGGATGTTCTTCAGCGTGAGCCGAACCGCGGTATCTTTGGTGATGTCGTAGTTTACGTAGGCGTCGAGCAGCGTGTACGCCTCGCTCGTGATGTCGAGGCTCTCGTCGTCTTTCGCCGCCGTGTAGGTCAGCGTCGCGCCGGCATCGAGCTTGCCGTGCAGCGCGCGCGCGCCCAGCGTGCCGGAGACGCGCCAGGGCTGGACGCTGCCGAGGGGCTCGTCGTCCTCCTCGTCCTTGCTCTCGATGTAGGTCGCCGTCACGCGGCCGTAGACGCGGCCGGTGTCGTAGAGCGCGTCGAGCTCGAAGCCGTAGAGCTTGGCCTTGGTGACGTTCTCGTAGGTGCAGCCCGGCTCGAGGATGTTCGAGGTGCAGACGGTGTCGATGTAGTCGTCAACGGTGTTGTGGAACACGGACCCCTTGAGGCGCATCTGGTCGCCCTTGAAGGCGAGGTCGTTGAACGCGAGGTTCACGCCCGCCTCGATGTTGTGAGCGATCTCGGGGTTGAGGTTCGGGTTCGGATAGAACGGGAACGCCGGCGCCGGGTGAACGCCCTGCACCAGCGTCTCGGTGACGGAGGGCGAGCGGAACGCCTCGGAGTAGGACGCGTAGAGCGTGACCGGGTCGACCGGCGTCACGGCGAGCGTGATCTTGGGCGAGAGGTGGCCGCCGTCCTTGTGGATGTCTTCGTTGTTGTCGTGGTCGACGCCGTCCAGCACGTAGCCGTCGTAGCGCAGGGCGCCGATCAGCTCGAACCAGCCGCGCTTGATCTCGTGCTGCACGTAGACGCCGTAGACGCCGCGCTGGCCGGACGGCGTGTTGCCGTTGGCGAGACCGCGGTCGTCCTCCGACGTCACGTCGTCGTAGAACCCGTCGCCGCCGACGGTGGTGGTGTTCTCGAAGCCCGCGATCTCGTAGGTCGAGGCGTTGTAGAACTCGCCGCCGTAAGTCTTAATGTCGAAGGACCGGCGGGAGCCGACGTAGGGCCCGGTCCTGTCCTTCTGATCGAGGTGGGTGCCGCTGTAGTAGGCCTTGGCGGTGAGGTCGATGTAGGGGTTCTCGCTGTCCCAGCGGTGGCCGAGCGTGACGGTGTCGTCGGTCTGCTCGGTGTAGCGGACGGTCGAGGTCCCGTTGTCGAAGTTGTTGGCGAGGCGCATCGCCGTCAGCGTCGTCTCGTGGCCATCGTCGTTGCGCATGCGCACCTTCGCGAGGCCCGACATGAGGTCCGACGCGCTGATCACCGTGTCGCCGATGCCGTCCACGTAGTCGGACGAGCGGCCCACCGTGGCGGCCGCCAGGACGTCGAACGCCTCGTTGATGCGCCAGGCCGCCTCGCCGTGGAGCTTGCCGCCGGGGCCGTTGGTCTCGACCGTCGACTCCACGCGCGCGCCGTAGCGCTCGCCCTCCAGCAGGACATCGTCCGGGTCGATGGTCTGGAAGGCGACGGTGCCGCCGACCGCGCTGCCGCCGACCGCCTGGATCGGGCCGCGCGTGATGTCGACCGACTTGATCATGCGCTGGTCGATGTAGACCGAGCCGTTGGCGGAGTGGCCGGAGCGCGAGAAGTTCTGCCGCGCCCCGTCGACGGTGACGGCGACGCGATCGAACTCCTGCATGCCGCGGATGTTGATGGAGATGCCGGGATCGTCGGCCGTTTCGGTGACGAGCACACCCGGCACCGACTGGAGCGCATCGGCGACGGAGCGCCCCTGCTCGCGCTGGAGGGTGCCGCGCGTCAGGATCGTCGTCGCCTCGGGCGCCGCGAGCGCGGCCTCGGCCTCCGGCGAGAGGCGCGGATTGAGGGCCGAGACCGAGCTGCCCGCAGGCGTGTCCGAGGGCGTGCCCGCATCCGCGTCAGCCGCCTCGCCGGTCTGCTCGCCTTCGGAGCCGGCCACGACGATTTCCTCCAGCACGATGCTCTGCGCGCTGGCGGTGGTGACGGCGGTCCCCGCGAGGAGGACCGCTAGGAGTCGGGTACGCCACATCGAACTTTACCGGTGCTAGGCCAGCAGCAGGTCGTTCTCGGTGAGGCCGGTCGTGTGGACCACGATGTAGAGGTCGGCACTCCCGTCACCGTCGATGTCGGCCTGCACGCTCGTGCGGTCCGACCGCTCGACAAAGGTCACCTCGTCGCCCGCGCCGGTGAACTCGTCGACGAAGACGAGGTCGAAGGCGCTCAGGTCGATGGTGTCGACGCCGGCTTCGAAGTCGCGCAGGTTGTCGGCCGAGCCGAGGTAGGACTCCGACGCCTCGAAGTAGGTGAAGACGTCCGCGCCCGCGCCGCCGAAGAGGCCGTCCGCGCCGTCGCCGCCGTTGATCGTGTCGTTGCCCTCGTCGCCGAAGATCCGGTCGTTGCCGTCGCCGCCGAAGAGCAGGTCATTGCCGCGCTTGCCGTAGATGACGTCGTTGCCGGCCTCGCCTTCGACCGTGTCGTTGCCGCCGCCGGCCATGATCGTGTCGTTGCCCGCGCCGCCCCACAGCTCGTCGTGGCCGGCGAAGCCGCCGATCAGGTCGTGCCCGTTGCCGCCCTCGATGTAGTCGTCGCCGCCGTTGCCATAGAGCGAATCGGCGCCGGCACCACCGTAGAGGGAGTCGTTGCCCGCATCGCCGTAGAGGATGTCGTTGGCGTTCCCGCCGTACATCACGTCCGCGCCGCGGTCGCCGAACATGCGGTCCTCGCCCGCGCCGCCGTACAGGACGTCGTCGCCGTTGAAGCCTTCGATGAGGTCGCCGTAGCCGGTGCCGGTGTAGACGTCGTTGTAGTTGGTGCCGAGGAAGTGCTGCGCGTCCGAGGCGAAGGTCGCGTAGAGGTCGGCGATGTGGTCGATGGTCTCGGCGTCGTTCAGACCATAACGGACGTCGTTGTAGAGCGCGTAGACGAGGTTGCTGTAGTCGTTGCCGCTGCCCGGCTCGGACGAGACGTCGAGGCCGCTGACGACGAGCCCGGTCAGGCCGACCACCAGACCGTTCTCGGTGCCGTCGGCGGTCGTCGTGTTCTCGTCGGCGACGCCGAAGATCACGGTGTCGACCTCGCCGGAAATGCCGTGGCCGTATTCGGCGCCGTACGTCAGGAAGTCGTAGGAGATGTCCTCGCCTTCGAGCAGCACCATCTTGTCGCTGTCGTCGCCGAAGTCGAACGACACCTGCGGTCCGGTCACATAGTAATAGCCGCCGAACGCGAACACGGGGTCGCCACCGTGGTAGGTCGAGGCACCTGCGGCGAGGCCAGCATAATACTCAGACAGGAAGGTGGAGTAGTCGATCCCTTCCGAGAGCTGAGTGGCGTTAATTGTAATCATGGCTCTACCTATCCGTGAGACATCCGAGCGCAATCCGCAAACATTTATACGGTATTGGCCACATTACTCGCATACCTGCGCCACATTTCATGCCGAGTCAATTGGTGTGCGTTACAAATACAATGACGTTGCCCGAAATCATCATCGCATTGGACTGCGAATACTGAAGTATTCTTAGAACGATTA
This sequence comes from Acuticoccus sediminis, assembly GCF_003258595.1. Lineage (NCBI taxonomy): Bacteria > Pseudomonadati > Pseudomonadota > Alphaproteobacteria > Hyphomicrobiales > Amorphaceae > Acuticoccus > Acuticoccus sediminis. The sequence goes on along the minus strand of NZ_QHHQ01000006.1, from coordinate 296,212 downwards.
CACACTCAGCGTCGGGACGTCGGGGCAGCCCGCCACGCGCGGCTGCCCCGAGCGATCACGCCGCCTCGGTCTCCTCGCGGCCCACCGTCTGGACCACGCGGAAGCCCTCGAACTGCGGCCCGCCGATGTAGAGCGGGGCGCGCGACGGCGCCGAGCGGTGCGCCTCCTTGAAGGCCTCGCCCTTGGTCCAGGCGATGAAGTGGTCCTCACTCGCCCACACCGTGTGGGAGGCGAACAGGGTGTGGTCCTCGTTCTCGGGGCCCTTCAGCAGATGAAACTCGACGAAGCCGGGCTCCGTGCGGAGCTTGACCTCGCGGTTCATCCACACGGCCTGGAACTCGTCCTCCGAGCCCTTGCGAACCTTGAACCTATTCATCGCGATAAACATGCGCGTCTCCGTCGTCTGGCATGAGAGAAGGCGGTCATCCCAGCGACCACCAACGGTCGATGGGCGACGGCGGGAATCCGGCGCGCTCGGCCTCCGGGCGCCCGAAATGATCCCACCACGCGGTGCGGATCGTCGCGGAGCGCCAGAGCGGCACCATCGGAAGGATGTGGCGGAACACGCGGTCGAAGGCGCGGCCCGCGCGGTCGAGCTCGGCCGGACTCGACGCGCGCTCCAGCGCCTCGATGCAGTCGTCCAGCACCGGCGAGGCAAGGCCCGAGAGGGCATAGGAGTGGGGCGCCTCGGCGAGCGCGCTGTGCCACAGGAGGCGCTCGGCCGTCCCCGGCAGGCGCGCCGGCGACCAGGTGAGCGTCGCCAGGTCGAAGTCCTTGTCCAGCATCATCTTCGCCGCGGTGGCGGGATCCACCCTCACCTCCTGCAGCGCGATGCCGAGACGGCCCAGGGCATTGCCGAACCATGCGATGGACTTGCCGAACGCGGGGTTCATCGACAGCACCGAGAAGCGGAGCGGCCGCCCCGTGGCGGGATCGACCCGCGCCCCGTCCGTCACATCGAGCCCCGCCTCGCCGAGGAGCCGCGCCGCCTCGGCGAGCGCCTCGCGCGTTCCGGGACGCGGCAGGCCCGCGAAAGGGTCCGGGTCCTCGAGCGCCGCCTCGGGGATCCGCCCCGCGATGAGGTCGCGCTCGTCACCGGCGGGCCCGGCGGCCTCCAGCGGCGTCCCCGCGAAGACACTGTCGAGCGGCGCGTTGGCGCCATGGAAGAGCAGCCGGTTGACGTCCTGGAAGTCGTAGGCGAGCGCGAGGGCGAGGCGCACGCGGCGATCGGCGAAGAGCGGCCGGCGCAGGTTCATCACCAGACCGGCGAGCTCGCCGACGCCCGGCGTCGGCGTCTCTTCCCGCACCACCGCTTCGGAGGCGAGCGCCGGACCGTCGTAGCCCAAGGCCCAGCGCGTCGGATCGTCCTCCGAGCGCACGTCCGACTGGCCGGCCTTGAAGGCCTCGAGCGCCACCGTCGGATCGCGGAAGAAGGTGAACGCGAGGCGATCGAAGTTCCACCGGCCCCGGTTCACCGCGAGGTCCGCGCCCCAGTAGTCCGGCACGCGCGACAGGACGATCCGCTGCGGCGCCTCGATCGATTCGAGGCGGTACGGCCCCGACCCCACCGGCATCTCCGGCTTGCCGTTCGCCCACACGTGCTCGGGGTGGATCGGGATCGTCGAGATGCGGCGCACCACGTCGCGATCGCCGGTCCGCTCGTTGGTGAAGACGACGCGCGGTCCGTCGGCGACCACGGTCAGCGGCCGGAAGGCCTGGCGGTAGTAGGGCGCGCCCTGCGCCTTCAGCGTCTCGAAGGTGAAGACGACGTCCTGCGGACGCACCGGCGCCCCGTCGTGCCACCGCGCTTCGGGCCGGAGCGTGAAGACGACGGACGAGTAGTCCGGCGCGACCTCGATGTCCTCGGCGAGGAGACCGTAGTAGCTCGCGATCTCGTCCTCGCTCTCGACGATCAGGTGGTCGTAGATGAGGCGCAGGTCCGCCGGCGGACGGCCGGGATAGGTCAGCGTGTCGATGGTGTCGAAGGCGCCGACGCGGGTCAGGTGCAGCGCCCCGCCGCGCGGTGCCTCGGTGTTGACGTAGCCGAACGGGTCGGCGGCGCCGTACTTCACCGGCCCCAACGGGGAGAAGCCGTGCCGGGGAGCCGAGCCGGTGGCGAAGGCGGCGGGGACGCGCGCCAGCGCCGCGCCGGCGGCGGCCATGGCGAGCACGTGCCGGCGGGAGGGTGCGAACCGCGTCACCGCGAAGAACCCCTCACCACAGGAGCGCCAAAGCCATAAGCCACTGCCATCGCCAGTCCTTCGTGCGAAAATCGGGAACGACGAGGGCGTAGCGAGCGGCGGCGCGGGCCGTCAATACTAAAGTTGACAGTCAAAGACTAGATTAATTCCAACCTAGTCTCAGGCAGACTAGATTTAGTCTAAATCATTGACGGGCATCGTCACATTCTGGAATCGGTCTGAGATTCAAAGCCCTTGGAAGCGCAGGCTTTTGCGCGATCGTCGCACGCCTTTGCCCGAGCATCAGACATGCGCGGGTCCCGCCCCGCCCCGCCGGGCGTGCGACAAGAAGTTCGCGGAGTGTGGCGGGAGAGTCGCGCCGGAACCGGGCCCAACGGGGCTCGGCGGCACGCTGCCGGACAGCCGGGAGGCGCGTCCGCGTCGCACGACGGGATTCGCGACGGGCGGCGCGAGCCGGCGAGTGCCGCCCGCGGCGCTACGGTCGACCCAGGACTCGACCTAGAACTCGACCTCGAGCTCGATCACCTCGTCCGGCTCCTCGAGCGCGGCGGCGGTCCACTCCTGCATCGGCGCCCAATCGAAGATCGTGTCGCAGTAGGCCTGCAACACCGGCTCAAGCTCCACCGCGTAGGTTCTGAACCGGGTGCACACCGGGGCGTACATCGCGTCCGCCATGGTCGGCGCGCCGAACAGGAACGGACCGCCGTAGGTGGCGAGGCAGTCGGTCCAGATCTCCTTGATGCGCTGCACATCCGGGCGCGCGCCGGAGAAGATCTTGAAGCTCTGGTGCTTGGCCTTGATGTTCATCGGCAGTGCCGAGCGGAGATTGTAGAAGCCGGAGTGCATCTCGCCGGAGATGGCGCGGCAATGGGCACGCGCGGCGGCCGCCGTCGGCAGCAGGCCGGCGTCCGGGAACGTCTCGTTGAGATATTCGGCGATCGCCAGCGTGTCCCAGACCTCGACGCCGTCGTGGCTGAGGCGCGGCACGCGGACCGACGGGGAGAGGAGCAAGAGCTCCTGCCGCTGTTCCGGATCGTCGATGTCGATGGCCTTCTCGTCGAAGTCGAGGCCTGCCATTTTGCACAGGAGCCAGCCCCGCAGCGACCAGGAGGAGTAGTTCTTCGACGAGATCGTCAGGGTGGCTGAGGCCATGGCCGTCGCTCCAGGTGGGCAGTGCTGTGCGAGAATTGTGTCGCACTGCACCATAGAATGCACTAGCTATTTTGGCGAGTTGGGTTCTCCGAGGGAACGTGCGTATGCTGTATCAAATGTACCAGCTGCAGGACGATCTGATCGCGCCGATGCGGGCATTGGCACGGCATACCCGGATCGGCGGCTGGCCCATCATCCCGATTCCTCAAGGCGAAATGTCCATCTTCGACGCGTCGATGGAGATGCTGTCGCGCTTTCGCCTGTCCCATCGCCGGCCCCCCTTCGGCATCCATTCCGTCACCGTCGGCAACCGCCGCGTTCCGGTCCGCGAGGAGGTCGCCCTCTCCCTGCCGTTCGGCAACCTCCTCCACTTCGCCAAGGACATCGACACCCCGCAGCCGAAGATCCTCGTCGTCGCCCCGCTGTCGGGCCACTTCGCCACGCTCCTGCGCGGCACCGTCGAGACGCTGCTGCAGGACCATGACGTCTACATCACCGACTGGACCAACGCGCGCGACGTGCCGCTGTCGGCCGGCGAGTTCGGGGTCGAGGACTATGTCGCCTACCTGATCCGCTTCCTCGAGGAGATCGGCCCCAAGGGCAACATCCTCGCCGTCTGCCAGCCCTGCGTGCAGGCGCTGATCGCGGTTTCGGTCATGTCGCAGCAGAACCACCCGGCGACGCCGCGCACGATGACCCTGATGGCCGGCCCGATCGACACGCGCGAGAGCCCCACCCTCGTCAACGAGCTGGCCTTCGACCAGCCGCTGGAGTGGTTCGAGCGGAACCTCATCTCCACCGTGCCGTGGCGCTACAGGGGGGGTGGCCGCCGCGTCTATCCCGGCTTCGTGCAGCTCGTCGCCTTCATGACGATGAACATGCCGCGCCACAAGGATCAGCACCGCAAGCTCTACAAGTACCTGATCAACGGCGAGATGGCGAAAGCCCGCAAGATCATGGACTTCTACGACGAGTACTTCGCGGTCCTCGACCTGACGGCGGAGTTCTATCTGGAGACGGTGGACCGCATCTTCCAGCGTGCCGAGCTCGCCAAGGGCGAGTTCACCTACCGCGGGGAGCTCGTGGACCCGGGCGCCATCCGCAACACCTTCCTCCTCACCGTGGAAGGCGGGCGCGACGACATCTGCTCGCTGGGCCAGACGACCGCCGCGCACGACCTCTGCCGGTCGCTCCGGCCGCACCTGAAGCGCCATCACCTGCAGGCCAACGTCGGCCACTACGGCGTCTTCAACGGCAAGCGCTGGGAGAAGGAGATCTACCCCGTCGTGCGCAACATGATCCTGGCGATGGAGTAGGCCCCTCCCCGCCTCGGACCGTCCCGCCCCCCGCGCCCGGCACCGCCCTCAGATCAGGCGGCTGACGTTCGCGCGAAACTCCTCGATATGGTGGCGCATCGCCGCCTCGGCCCGGTCGGGATCGTGCGCCGACACCGCATCGACGATCGCGCTGTGCTGCTCGTAGATGCGCGACAGGTGCGAGGGCACCTTCAGCGACACGAACCAGAACCGCAGCGCCCGGTCCTGCAGGCCGCCGAGGAAGTCCGCCAGTATGAGATTGCGCGCCGCCGCGGCGATGGTCGCGTGGAACTCGCGGTCGACGCCGATCAGCGCGTTGTAGTCGTTGATCTTCTCGGCATCGTGCATGCGCTTCATGTTGTCGCGCAGGAGCGCCGCCTCGGTCGGGCTGATCCGCTCGGCGGCGAGACGCACGCAGTAGATCTCGTTGACCAGCCGCACCTCGATGATGTCGTGGACCTCGTCGAGGCTGAGCGGGCGCACGATGACGCCCTTGCGCGGCATCACTTCGACGAGCTCGTCCACCATCAGCCGGTCCAGCGCCTGGTGGACCGGGGTGCGGCCGATATCCAGCGAGGCGCTGAGGGCCGCCTCGCTGATCACCTCCCCGGGCCGAAGCTCACACGTAATGATCTTCTCTTTGATGAGATCGTACGCAATGTCCCGGAGAGATCGTCGACGTGCCGGCTTGCCTGCCGCCGGCAGGGTCTCCGATCCAATGCTCATCTACAAACAGGTCCCTTCATCAACAAGGCGGCCCTATACAACCACCGAGTTGAAATAGTGCTCAACCTGGGACGTCCAAGTTGCGCACGCTATACCCATGGGTGAGCGTCCGGCCGAGCACGGGGTCATGCAGCGTCGCCACGAAGCGGGAGGCCGGGCGCACGCCGCCGATCGCCGGCAGCGTCCCGCCGAACATCACCGTTCCCGCCGGCAGGCCGCCCGGACGGCCCGCGATCAGCGTCTCGGGCGCCAGCATCGCGCTGACCTTGCCGGACTGGTAGGTGACCGTTTCCCCGTCGATCTCGACGACGCTCTCGATCTCGAGCTCGTCCCAGTGGTCGGCGACCTCCTCGTAGGGCCACACCGTCACGCTCACCGGCTTGTCGCAGAGCTGCTTGGAGAGCGTGACGCCGACGGTCTCCGCCTCGCGGTCGGTGTGGTCGGAGCCGACGCCGACGAACATGCCCTCGGGCGTCGAGAACAGCACGTACTCGGCCTCGCCGCTCGACGCGGTGCCGATCGCCTCGATCATCTCGGCGTGGGTCAGGCGGCTGACGGAAGCGGGGTAGTACATCGGCGTCGCCGCCGGACGCTTCACCCCGAGGGCCTCGAGCTCGGCGATGTGATGCTCCATCGCCTCCCGGTCGCGGGCGGTCCACCCGGCGATCACCAGCGCGTCGATCGCAACAACGATCTCGCGCACACCGTCACGGCTCTCGATCCTCAGCGGCAGCTCGGTCATTCTCGCTCCTTCGTCAGCCACGGGCGGCCGATTGGCCCTGGTCTTGTATGCGACCACGGGGTGAACCCGCCGCAAGGCACAGCCCCTTGGCGAAGTACACAATTACACAAAACGTTCATGGAAGAACTTGTGAAATTTCACAAGTTCTTTTTAGATGACACCACCGTCGCCAACGGCGACGCGGGACGGGCGCCACCTGTCCACGACCCCCGGGACGGCTCCTGCCCGTCCAAGCCCGAAGTCGACCGCCCGGCTCGGCGGTCACGCTCGAAGGAGAGCTTCGTTATGAAGACAATTCTGGCTGCCGTGGCCCTCACGCTGGCCGCCGCGCCTGTCCTCGCTCAGGATGCGCCGGAGGGCGCGCCCGACGAGCTGGGCATGGGCATCTTCACCTTCACGTCCGGCCCGGCCGCCGCCTACGGCATGCCCGGCCGCAACGCCGCCGAACTGATCATCGACCAGATCAACGAGGACGGCGGCATCGGCGGGGCGAAGATCGTCCCGACCTATGTGGACGAAGGACAGGGCGGCGAAGGCGTCGTCTCCGAGTTCCGCCGGCTCGCCGGCGACGGCTCCGTCGACGTGATGGTCGCGGCCCTCTCCTCGGGCAACTGCATGGCGCTCGCACCCATCGCCGACCAGCTCGAGATGCCGATGGTGACGTGGAACTGCGACACGCACCAGCTCTTCCTGAACGCCGAGCACCCGTACGTCTTCCGCCCGAACTCCTCCACCGTTCCCGAGTTCGTCGCCTACGCCGCGTACGTCGCGCAGAACAATCCGGACGCCAAGCGGATCGCCATCATCAACCCGGACTACGCGTTCGGCCATGACGCGGCGCAGATCTTCACCGCCGCGATGAAGGCCTTCAACCCGGACGTCGAGGTGGTCGCCGAGCTGTTCCCGCGCATGGGCACGCCGAGCTTCAACACCGAGATCTCGCGCATCGCCGCCGCCCGCCCGGACATCATCTTCTCCAACCTGTGGGGCGGTGACCTCGAGAACTTCGTGCGTCAGGCGTCCGCGCGCGGCCTCTTCCGCTCCTCGCAGGTGGTGTTGGCGCTCGGCGAATCGGCCCTGCAGCGCGTCGACCTGCCGGAAGGCGTGATCGTCGGCGTCCTCGGCGACGGCTTCTGGAACTCGCCCGACGCGCAGGACAACGAGGCGGCCCAGGCGTTCGCCGAGGCCTACCACGGGAAGTTCGGCGAATGGCCGGTCTTTCCGGGCATGAAGATGGCCAACACCATCCTCGTCGTGAAGCAGGCCTACGAGGAGGCGATCGCCGAGGCGGGCAAGTGGCCCACCAAGGACGAGCTCCTCGCGGCCCTCTCCGACATCGAGGCCGAGACGCTGACCGGCACCGTCACCGTCCGCGAGGACCACGACGGCCTCGTCGACCAGATCGTCGGCGTCACCACCGGCGGCGGCGACAAGCCGGCGCTCGCCAAGATGGCGCGCTACCCGGGGTCCGACATCACCCCGCCGGTTGGCGCCGATCCCATCGAGTGGGTGTCGACCCTCACGCCGGAGTTCGCCGCAGGCCTGCCGGCCCCCGGCTCCTACGAGTAATCCCGTCGCGCCGGCGCCATCGCCGCCGGCGCACCTCCCTCCGCCAGCGTAACCACAGGCGACAGTAGCGAACCTCATGGATCTGATACTGCCCATGCTGGTCGACGGCCTCGCGGCCTCGGCCCTGATTTTCTTCATCGCAGTGGGGCTGACGCTGGTCTTCTCCGTGCTGCGGGTGCTCAACGTCGCGCACGGCAGCTTCTACGCCATCGGCGCCTACGTCGCCGTCGTCATCGGCGGCTTCGTGATGAGCGCGGGGGCGAGCCCGTGGCTCTCCTTCCCGATCCTGTTCCTGTCGGCCGCGCTGGTGGCAGCGCTCCTCGGCCCGGCGATCGAGCGCACCTTCATCCGCTTCACCTACGGCAAGCCGGAGGCGGTGCAGATCCTCGTCACCTTCGCCCTCTTCCTCATCTTCGAGGACCTGCAGAAGCTCGTCTTCGGCGTGCAGGCCTACTACCAGGACGCGGCCGTCTCGGTGCTCGGCATCTCCGACATCGGCGGCATCATCTACCTCAACTACCAGCTCCTCCTGATCGCGCTGGCCGTCCTCACGGTGCTCGCCCTGCGCCTCCTGATGCGCAACACGCGGCTCGGCAAGATGATCGTCGCCGTCGTCGCCGACCCCGAGGTCTCCGCCACGCTCGGCATCGACACCAGGCGCGTCTACGCCGCCGCCTTCACCATCGGCGTCTTCCTCGCCGCGCTGGGCGGTGCCCTCGCCTCGCCAAACTCGGGCGTCGCGCCGGGCCTCGGCGCCGAGGCGATCGTGCTCGGCTTCGCGGTCGCGGCCATCGGCGGCCTCGGCCAGATCGAGGGCGCCGCCATCGCCGCCATTATCGTCGGCATCGCCCGCGTCGTCGCCATCTACGAGATGCCCGCACTGGAGCCGGTCGCGCCCTACCTCGTCATGCTCGCGGTGCTGCTCGTGCGGCCATACGGCCTCTTCGGCGCCGCCACCCAGCGCAGGATCTGACGACCGTGCTGCAGCTCCTCATCATCGGCCTCCTCGTGGCGGCGTTCGCCACGATCCCGGTCGCCTTCCCCTGGCTCGCGTTCGTCTTCACGCTGGTCCTCGCGAAGGGCTTCGCCGCCCTCGGCGTCGCGATCCTGCTGCGCGCCGGCCTCATCTCCATCGGCCACGCCCTCTTCTACGCCATCGGCGCCTACACCGTGGGCTTCCTCTCCCAGGGGGCCGGCGTCGACCTCCTCATCCCGCAGCTTCTCGCGGCGGCGGCGATCTCGGGCGTCGCCGGGCTTCTCGTCGGCCTCTTCATGGTGCGCTACCGCGGCATCTTCTTCGCGATGCTGAACCTCGCGGTATCGATGGTCGGCTACACCCTCCTCTCCAAGCTCTACAACGTGACGGGAGGCACCGACGGCCTCGCCATCGCCACCCCCAGCGTCCTCGGCATGACGCTGAGCCGCGAGGCGTTCGAGCACCTCCTGCTCTACGGCGGGCTCGGGCTCGCGGTCGTGGTCTGCATCGTCGCCCACCGCTATCTGAAGAGCCCGATGGGCGAGGCGCTGTCGGCGGTCGAGACCAACGAGATCCGCCTCGAATACCTCGGCATCGCGGTGCCGCGCGTCCTCCTCTTCGCCTACGTCGGCTCGGCGATCCTCGCCGGCATCGGCGGCGCGATCCACGCGCTGGCGGTCGGGCACATCACGCCGGACCTCGCCTACTGGACGACCTCCGGCCAGCTCGTCCTCGTCGCGGTGCTCGGCGGCATCGGCGGCGTCGTCGGCCCGTTCATCGGCGCGACCTTCATGGAGAGCGTGCGCTCGTTCGCGGCCATCTACGCGCCCGACGTGTGGAACATCATCATCGGAGCGGGGCTCCTCATCGTGATCTTCTTCCTGCCCCGGGGCCTCTACGGCCTCATCGAGCGGATCGGCGGCCGGAGGGACGGCCAATGACCGCCCCCCTCCTCTCCGTCCGCGGCATCAAGGTCTCGTTCGGCGGCGTGAAGGCCGCCGACGGTGTCGATCTCGACGTCAACCAGGGCGAGTTCCTGGCCATCATCGGCCCCAACGGGTCTGGCAAGACGACGTTCATCAACCTCGCCACCGGATACGTGAAGCCGAAGGCCGGCACGATCCACCTCGAAGGCCGGGACATCACCAGCCACAAGCCGCGCGAGATCACCAAACTCGGCATCGCCCGCGCCTTTCAGATCCCGCAGCTCTTCGGCGACCACACCGTGCTCGACAACCTGATGCTCGCGGTGGCCGCCAACCGGGGCTTCTGGCGCTGGCAGACCCCGCTCGGCAGCGAAGGCGTGCGGCAGGCGGCGATGGAGCTCCTCGACACCGTCGGCCTCGCCGATCTCGCCGCCACCCACTCCTCGGCGCTGTCCGAGGGAGGGCGCAAGCTGACCGACATCGCCCTCGCGCTCGCCCTGCAGCCGCGCCTCCTGTTGCTCGACGAGCCGACGGCGGGCGTCTCCACCGACGAGAAGCATCCGCTGATGGAGAAGCTCGCCAAGGTGCTGCGCGACCGCGGCGTGACGGCGGTGTTCGTCGAGCACGACATGGACCTCGTGCGCCGCTACGCCGACCGCGTGGTGGTGTGGAACCAGGGCCGCGTGGTGGCGGAAGGCCCGCCTGACACGGTCCTCTCCGACCCGGCCGTGCTGCGTGACGTCGTGGGGGTCCTGTGATGCTCGCGCTTGACGACGTTCGCGTCTCCCTCGCCGGGCACACGGTGCTGCGCGGGGTGTCCTTCGAACTGCCGCAGGGCAAGACCACCGTCCTCGTCGGCCGCAACGGCGCAGGCAAGACGACGACCCTGCGTGCCATCATGGGCATCGTCCCGCTGACCGCCGGACGCGTGACGCTGGACGGCGACGACCTCACCGCCCGGCCCGACCACGCCCGTGCCGGCCTCGGCATCGGCTACGCGCCGGAGGACCGGCGGATGATCCCGGCCTTCTCGGTCGAGGAAAACCTGCTCCTGCCGACCGTCGCCCTCAACATGCCGGCGACGCTGACGCGCGAACGGCTCGCCGCCGTCTACGAGCTGATGCCGGAGCTGGTCGACCTCAGGGGCCGTCCGGGCGGCAGCCTCTCGGGCGGTCAGGGCAAGATGGTGGCGCTGGGCCGGGCGCTGATGGTGGCGACCAGGGCGATCCTGCTCGACGAGCCCTTCCAGGGCCTCGCCCCGGCGCTGGCGCTCAACTACGCCCGCACCCTCGCCAGGGTTCGCGACCTGCGCGGCGACCTCGCCCTGCTGGTGACGGAATCGAGCCCGCACCTCCTCAAGGGCGTGGCGGACAGGGCGCTCAGGATCGAGCGCGGCGAGGTCGAGGAAACCACGCTCGAAGCGCTCGGCCGTCACGACTGACACGGCCCGCGGCGCCGCCGGGCGACACGGCCGCCGCGGCGGTGCCACCCGCCGCGGGCCGCCGGGGCGGAGCACCCGTTGCCGTCCGGATGCGCCGCCCGGCCGCCCCTAGGCGGCCGCGCCCGAGCCCGTGCGCTCGGCGATCTCGGCGAGGATCTCCTCGGTGTGCTCGCCGAGGGTCGGCGGCGCGGTGCGGGGCTGGCCGTCACGGGTGCCGTCGATCCAGACCGGGTTGCGCACGGTCCGCACGGTCCCTTCGGTCGGGTGCTCCAGCTCCATGAAGGTGCCGAGATGCTCGGCCTGCGGATCCGCCAGCGCCTCCGGGACCGAATTGACCGAGGCGAACGGCACGTCCGCCTCGGCAAGACGCGCGGCCCATTCGGCCCGCGTGCGCGTCGAGAACGACGTCTGCGCCGCCTCCGCCAGGGCGAAGTAGTTCTCGATCCGTCCCTCGCGGGTGGCAAAGCGGGGATCGGTCGCCAGCTCCGGCCGCTCGATGGCGGACAGGAACCCGGTCCAGAATTTTTCCTGCGAGGACATGTGGACGTTGAGGAGGCGTCCGTCCGAGCAGCGGAAGGCATATGACTGCGACGTGCGCACCCTGAGGTAGGGGTCCGACACCAGACCCATCTGCCCGTAGTAGTGGAACGGATCGGGCATGAAGGCGGCCGTCGCCTCCAGCATGTTGACGTCGACGCGCCGTCCGACGCCGCTCCTCTCCCGCTCAAACAGCGCCGCCAGGATCCCGTAGGCCGCGTAGAGGCCGGTGACGTTGTCGGAGATCGTCGGGCCGGAGAGCGCCGGCGCCTCCGGGTCCACGAAGAGGCTCGACATGCCGGCGATCGCCTGCGCCACCGCGTCATAGGCCGGCCGCTGGGCGTACGGCCCACTGCGGCCGAAGCCGGAGATGTTGCAGCGCACGAGGCGCGGGTTCAGCTCCGTCAGCGCGGTGTCGGAGAAGCCGAGCCGGTCCAGCACGCCGGGGCGGAAATTGTCGAGGAGGACATCCGCGTCCTGAAGCAGCGCCCGCAGCACCTTGCGGCCCTCGTCCGAGCGCAGGTCCAGCGCGACCGAGCGCTTGTTGCGGTTGTAGGCGCAGAAGTGCGGGCTGTACGCGCCGCCGCGGAAGGAGCGGAACGGGTCGCCGCCGTCCGGCCGCTCCACCTTGATCACGTCCGCCCCCATGTCGGCCAGCATCATCCCGGCGAGCGGTGCGGTGATCATCGTCGACAGCTCGACGACGCGCGTTCCCCGGAGCGGGGCGGTGTCGGGGACGTTCACGGGGGCGTTCTTCGGGGCGTTCATGGGAAACTCTCAGCGGGCGGGCGGCTCGAGCAGCGCGAGCAGCGCCTCGGTCGCCTCGTGCATGGGAAAATGGCCGACGTCCGCGAGGATGCGGGCCGAAACACCGAGCTGCTCGGCGATGACTTCGACGGAGGCGACCGGCGCCACGGGATCCACCGCCCCGCCGATCACCGCCGCCGGCCCCTCGTAGGGGGCGAGGGTGGCGAGGATGTCGGAATCGCACAGCATCCGCCACGCGGTGAGGTACGCCTCGTCCGGAACAGCGGCCATCGTCGCGATGATCCCGGCGAGGTCGGCCTCGGTCACCGTGGGGCCGACGATCGAGCCGGTGCGCGCCTTGGCGAACGCGTCCATGCCGCCGTCGCGGATCTCGTTCGCGCGACCGTCGTGGATCGCCTCGCGTTTCTCCGCCGGGAGCGGCGCGAAGCCGGAGACCGGGCAGATCAGGGTCAGGCTCTCCACCCTCTCCGGCGCGATGCGGGCGAGGTCCGCCGCGACGATGGATCCGAGGGAGTGGCCGCAGACGGCGGCCGAGGCGATCCCGAGATCGTCCATCAGCCCCAGCGCGCGGGCGGCGTAGGCGGCGGAACTCGGCGTCTCGCTGGCGAGCGGCGCGGCACCGTCGTAGCCGGGAAAGGTCCAGGCGACGACACGACCGGCCCGCGCCAGGCTGTCGATGACCGGAAGCCATGAGGCGGTGGTCCCGCCAATCCCGTGGATGAGGAGGAGGACGGGGCCCTCCCCGCCGGTGTCGATCCAGCGCTCGCCGTGGAGGTCGTTCAAAGTGTTGGTCATCGCGACTGACTCACATGAACCGCGCCGGATACCAAGTGACGTTGACCACCTGATCAAACACACCCCAGAGGAGGAGGAAGATCGCGCCCCCGTAGAGCGCCGCCACCCAGAGCTTCGCGCGGGCCCGCAGGAGGACGAACAGGAACGCGAAGACCGGCAGCGCCACGAGCTGGCCGAAGCAGATCGTCGCGGCGACCACGAGGACCATCCACAGCGCGAACTCGCCGAGGAGCGCCAGGGTGGCGAGCGGGATCTGTCCCTTCTCGTGCCGCGCCCCGAAGTCGCCCGCCAGCGCGATCGCGGCGGCGATCACCCCGGGAACGGCCATCGCCACCGGGAAGGCGGCGAGCGCGGCGGGCCAGGCGCGCGCCTCCCACATCGCATACCCGAAGGCGGCTATGGCGAGGGCGGCGAACACCATGCCGAAGAGCGGCGAGGTCTCGCGGAAGGCGAACGTCTCGGCCGCCGCGCCGCCGGGATGCGTGGCGGCGATCTCGGCGCCGTGGACGCGCTCGGCCTTCGCCTTCCGCGCCCGGCGGATGGAGAGGACCACCGTGACCACCGCCACCACCAGCAGCGCGATGACGATCGGCCGGCCGAGCCAGGCCATGCCGTACGACTGGCGCGAGATGTGAAGCGCGTTCTCGATGATCGGGGCGATGATGAAGCCCAGGATCAGCGGCGGACGCGGCCACCCGGCGTGCTTCATCGCCATGCCGAGCGCGCCGGCGCCGAACAGCGCCACCCAGTCGCCGAGCTGGAACGTCGCCGTCCACGCGCCCATCAAGGTGAAGACGACCACCGCCGGCACGAGGTAGCGCGACGGAACGAAGATGAGCCGCGCAATCGGCTTCGTCAGCGCGAAGAGGAGCAGCGCGGCGACGACGTTGGCCACGACCAGCGTCCAGATGAGGCTGAATGTCAGCGGCAGCTGCGTCGTCAGCATCGACGGTCCGGGCGTGATGCCCTGGATCAGGAAGGCGCCGAGGAGCAGCGCCATCGGCGGGCTGCCGGGGATGCCGAACGCGATGGTCGGCACCAGCGCCCCGCCCTTCACCGCGTTGTTGGCAGACTCCGGCGCGATCACGCCGCGCACGTCGCCCTCGCCGAAGTGCGGGTTCTTGCGCACCGTCTGCACGGCGTGGCCGTAGGCGATCCAGTCGGCGATCGCCGCGCCGAGGCCCGGCAGGAGGCCGATGTAGACGCCAAGGACCGAGCAGCGCAGCATCAGCCACCAGTTGTTCATCGCGTCGCGCACGCCGCGCATCAGGCCGGAGGCGTCGCCGGCCGGCTGGCTCACCCGGGCGATGCCGCCGCCCTTCATGAGGTCGACGATCTCGGGAACGGCGAAGAGGCCGAGGACGACGGGCATCAGCGGGATGCCGTCGATCAGATAGATGATGTTGAACCAGTAGCGCGGGATCGCGATCTGCTCGCCATAGCCGACCGAGGCGATCAGCGTGCCGAGCGCGGCCGCCGCGACGCCCTTGGCGATCGAACCGCCCGACAGCGCCCCCACCATGGTGAGCCCGACGACGCCCAGCATAAAGAACTCGGGCGAGGAGAAGGCGAGGATGATCGGCTGCAGGATCGGGATCGACAGGACCACGGCGATGGCGCCGATGACGCCGCCGATGGCCGAGACGGTGAAGGCCGCGCCGAGCGCGCGCTCCGCTTCCCCTCGCTTGGCCATCGGGTAGCCGTCGAGGACCGTCGCCTGCGAGGCCGCCGTCCCGGGTATCCCGAGGAGGACCGAGGAGATCGTGTCCGCCGTTGAGGTGACCGCGTACATTCCGAGCAGGAAGGAGAGCGCGGACACGGTGTCCATGCTGAAGGTGAACGGCAGCAGGATCGCCATGCCGTTGAGGCCGGACAGGCCCGGCACCACACCGAACACGATGCCGATGAGGATGCCGAGCATCAGAAAGCCGATGGCCGGCCAGACGAAAAGCTGCGTGGCGCCGAGGATGGCCTGTTCGAGCATGGGCTACCGTCGAAATGGGTGGGCGTGGCCCGGCGGGACCACGCAAGAAAAGGGCCCCGCAGGGCCCTCGGGTCTTACTGCTGGTTCACGTACTCGGTGAACTTGGCGAGGAAGTCCGGGTCGAGGTCCGCGAGGCGCTCGATGATGGCCTGCCCCTCCTCGCCGAAGGTGAAGCGCGGCTCGACGCCGACGGTCTTCTTGTAGTCGGCGACGAACTCCGGATCCGCGGCGAGATCCGTGAACGCCTGGCGCATGGTGGCGACGGCGTCCTCATCGGTGCCCGGGGGCATCAGGATGGAGCGGTACATCGATTCCATGATGGCGTTGATCAGCGACAGCGCCTCCCACTCGAAGCCTTCCGGCATCGCGTCCGCGCCGAACTTGGCGTGGTACATGTCGAGGAAGGTCGGGATGTGCATCTCGGAGAGCAGCGGGTTCGGGTGGTAGCCGCCGTCCGTGTCCTCGATGTCGAAATGGAAGAGCGGGATGGCGATGCCCGGCTCCACCATCGTCGGCATCACCGAGCCCATGAAGCCCGGCAGCGAGCCGTTGGTCAGCTGGATCTCGTCCTGCAGCATCGCGGTGTCGATCGGCTTCAGGCCGCGGTAGCCGGAGACGAGGTCGAAGTCGATGCCGAGGAGGTCGAGCGCGAGGCGCGTGCGGACCGTCTGGTGGATGGTCGGCGACATCGTGCCGGCCTTGAACCCGGACGCCTTCAGGAGGTCGGTCGGCTCCTCGATGCCGGGCGCGACGTCCTTGCGCATGTAGAAGATCGTCGGGTGCGAGATGCCGGCGATGAACGCGAAATCGTTGTACTCGATCATCAGGCCGGGAGCCTTGATGAGCTGGTCGATGGGGTTCCAGGTGAAGAAGCCGACCATCGTGCCGTCCTTCGGCGCCGAGGTGCCGAGGAAGTTGGAGCCGATGTTGCCGCCGCCGCCGGGCATGTTCTGCACGATGACGTTGGGCTCGCCGGGCAGGTGCGCCCCGAGGTGCTGGGCGATGATGCGGCCCTCGATGTCGGTCGAGCCGCCGGCGCCGTAGTTGATCAGCAGCGTGACCGTTTCGTCGGAGTAGTCGGTCTCGGCCTGCGCCGGGCCGAAGCCGATGGCCGCGGCGAGGGCCGAGGCGGCGGCAAGGAGCTTCAGTCTCATTCCGGGATCCCCTTTTCGTGTGCGGGTTGCGGATGGGCGCGCGGACGCCGCCTCAGGCGTAGTCGCGCAGGATTTTCTGGGCCAAGGCGCCGCGGAGGATCTCCTCGGGACCTTCGGTGATCATCATCGAGCGCTGGTCGCGCCAGAATTTCTCGATGGGCAGGTCCAGCGTGACGCCGGCGCCGCCGAAGATCTGCATGGCGCGGTCGGTGGCCTCGAAGGCCATCTTGTCGCCGCGCATCTTCACCACGTAGGCGTCGTTGCGCACGTCCTCGCCGCGGTCGTAGGCGGCGGCGGTCGTGTAGACCATCAGGCGCAGCGCCTGCAGGTCCACGTACGAGTCGACCAGCATCCACTGCACCGCCTGCCGCTCGGCGAGCGGCTTGCCGAAGGTCTTGCGATCCTTCGCGTACTCGGCGGACAGCTCCAGCATGCGCTCGATCACGCCGATGGCGCGGGCGCCGTGGCGGATGCGGCCCTGGTTGATCCAGTCCTGGGAGAGCGCGAAGCCCTGCCCCTCCTCGCCCATCAGCGCGTCGGCGGGGACGCGCACGTCCTCGAAGGCGAGCTCGCAGGGGCGGTCGCCCATCATCGTCTGCTGCTCGCGGGCGATGGTGACGCCGGGGGTGTCCATGTCGACGAGGAAGGCGGAGATGCCGCCGCGGCGGCCCTTCACCGGGTCGGTCACGGCCATCACCTGCGCGAAGTCGGCCTTCTGCGCATTGGTGATGTAGCGCTTGTAGCCATTGATGACGTAGCCGTCGCCGTCCTTCACCGCGGTGGAGCGGATCGCGCCGGGATCGCCGCCGGCGTCCGGCTCGGAGAGGGCGAAACAGCTCGCCTTCTCGCCGCTGATCACCGGGTAGAGGTACTTCTCCTTCTGCGCCTCGGTGAGGTTGATGAGCATCGGGCTCACCTCGGGGCCGAAGATCGACTGCTTGCGCGGCGGGCAGGCGATGGTGCGGCCCATCTCCTCCCACAGGATGACGCGGGCGGTGAGGCCGAGGCCGAGGCCGCCGAGGTCTTCCGGCAGCTCGACGTACCAGTAGCCGAGCGCCCTGGTCTTGGCCTCGAGCCTGGCGCGGTACTCGGGCAGCATGTCGAAGCCGTCGCTGGCCTCGCGCTCGATGGGGATGACCTCGGTGTCGACGAAGCGCCGCACCTGGTCCTTCATCATCTTCAGGTCGTCGGAAAGTTCAAAGTCCATGGGAAGTCCGGGCGGTATGGGCCGGCGCCATCAGTCCTTCACCTCGGTGTAGGAGCCTTCGGCGGGGCGGTAGCTCTTGTCGTCGACGAAGCGACGGATGGCGGTCTGCTGGGCGGAGGCACCGGCGCGCATGCGCAATTCGCCGATCTTGGCCGCAAGGTAGTCCTCGGCCTGGCGCATCGGCATCGCGCGCACCTGGCGCACGGCATGCTTGGTGGCGCGGTAGGCCTCCGGGTCCTTGCCCGCCAGCGTCCTGGCGAGTTCCGTGACGCGCGTGCGCAGGTCCCCCTTCGGGACCGCCTCGTTGACGAGGCGCAGGCGTGCCGCCTCGATGCCGTCGATCTTTCGGCCCGTCAGGGCGAGGTCGAGCGCATCGCGGTAGCCGAGGCACTCGGTCAGGACGCGGGCGACGAGGCCGCCGGGAATCTGGCCCCAGTTGATCTCGGAGAGTGCGAACATGGCGTCTTCGGCCGCGACGGCGAAATCGCAGGCGATCATCTGCGTGAAGGCACCGCCGATGCATACGCCGTCGACCATGGCGATGGTCGGCTTGGGGAACAGCTCGAGCTTGTGCCAGCGCCAGGAATTGGCGGCCGCCTGGGCCTTCTTCTGCCCTGCCGGGTCGCCCTCGAGGTCGCGGAAGAACTCCTTGAGGTCCTGCCCCGCGCTGAAGGCGCCGCCCCGTCCGGAGATGACGACGGCGCGCACGGCGGGATCGGTCTCGAGCCGGTCGAGGGTCTCGTCCATGGCGAAGTGGAGCGCCGGGTTCATGGCGTTCTTCTTCTCGGGACGGTTGAGGAAGACGAAGGCGACGCCGTCCTCAAGCTCGGTTTCGACGACGCTCACCAGTGTCCTCCCCTGCCGCTCTCGCTGAACCGGAGGCGCATCTAACGGCGCCTCAAATTGCAGTAATATTTCACAAGCACATCTTATTGAGTGATTTTCGACCGTCAAGCGCCCTTGTGCCCACTCCCAAGGCATGCCTACCCGCATGGCATTGACAGGTCAAATTAGCTATGTAACCTAGGTAAATGAGTTCGATGAATGCGCGGACGGCGTCCGCCGAGACCCAAGTGGTGACCGTGTCAGCCGGTGATTGCGACCCTCGCCCGATGACCGCGAGCCGCCCCGCCCTGATCCGCGACGGGCGGGACGACGCGTTCCGCGCGTTCGTGCACGGCCTGCTCGCATTCACCGCGCGCCTCGAAGCGACGCGGCAGGCGCTCGGCTCCGTCACCGGGCTCACCGGGCCGCAGTACACGATCCTCATCTCGATCGCGCACCTCTCGCGCCTCGGCGACGTGAGCGTCAGCACCGTCGCCGGCCACCTCCACTACAGCGGCCCCTTCGTGACCGCCGAAGTCGGCCGCCTCGCCAAGATGGGCCTCGTCGACAAGGCGCCGAACCAGAACGACGGGCGACGCGTGAACCTCACCGTCACGCCCGACGGGCAGGCCCGCCTCGACGACCTCGCCCCGCTCCAGTCCCAGGTCAACGACACACTCTTCGCCGCGCTCGGCCCGGCGGACTTCGACCGCGTTCTTACGTTGCTACCCGGACTGATCGCGGGCGGCGACAATGCGCTGGCGCTTCTCGAATACGAGAGCCAACGCAAGGAGCTGCAGGAATGAGTGGATTCGACCCCAAGACGTTGCGCCGCGCGCTGGGCGACTTCGCCACCGGCGTCTGCGTCGTCACCGCCGAGCCCTCCCCGGGGACCCGCATCGGCATGACGGTCAATTCGTTCTCGTCCGTGTCGCTCGACCCGCCGCTCGTCCTCTTCTGCGTCGCCAACACGGCCAACGGCCTCGAAGGCTGGCGCAGCGCCGGCCACTACGCCGTCAACGTCCTCGCCGACAACCAGATCCACATCTCCAACCGCTTCGCCCGTTCCAGCACGGACAAGTGGGAGGGGTTCGCCGCCGACCCCGGGGTGACCGGGGCGCCGCTGATCTCAGGCGCCATCGCCCACTTCGAGTGCACGCCCGAACACCAGTATCCGGGCGGCGACCACACCATCTTCGTCGGCCGCGTCGTCGCCTTCGACCGGCCGCGCCCCAACGCCGAGCCCCTGGTCTTCCACCAGGGCCGCTACCGCGAACTCACTCACCAGCATGACATTGCCGTCCCCGCCGACGCCCTTTGGCTCCTCGGCTGGTGACAGGCCGACCCGGAGAACCAGTCCGATGATCAAGAACGGCGCGATGCATATCGACAGCCTGCGCGATGGGCGGGAGGTCTTCATCGACGGCGAGAAGGTCGCCGAGCCGGTCGACCACCCCGCGTTCCACAACGCGGTGCGCTCCTACGCCAAGCTCTACGACATGCAGGCCGCCAACGCCGACCTGATGACCTTCACCACCGAGACCGGCGCGCAGGTGAACCGCCAGTGGGACCTGCCGACGAGCTACGAGCAGCTCGTGACGCGCCGCGAGGCGCTGGAGGCCTGGGCCGGCGAGCACTTCGGCTTCCTCGGCCGCTCGCCGGACCACGTCGCCTCCTGCCTCTCCGGCATGGTGATGGGCGCGAAGATCTTCGAGGACTACGATCCGGCCCGCGCCAAGGCGCTGAGGGACTACTTCGCCTACGCGCGCGACAACGACCTCTTCCTCACCTACGTCATCATCAACCCGCAGGCGGACCGGTCCAAGAGCGCGGCCGGCCAGACCGACCCGTACCTGACCGCCGGCGTCGTCGACGAGGATTCGGAAGGCATCACCATCCGCGGCGCGAAGATGCTGGCGACGTCCGGCATCATGGCCAACGAGGTGTTCGTCACCTGCATCCAGCCGCTGCGCGAGGGTGACGAGAACTACGCCGTCTCCTTCGCCATCCCGATGAACGCGAAGGGCCTCAAGATCCTGTCGCGCAAGTCCTACGAGGCCGCTGCCCCGTCGCGCTTCGACAACCCGCTCGCCAACCAGTTCGACGAGAACGACGCCGTCCTCTTCTTCGACGACGTGAAGGTTCCCTGGGACCGCGTCTTCATCAACAAGAACGTGGAGATGGTGGCCCGGCAGTTCCACGCGACGCCCGCCCACTCCTACCAGAACTACCAGTGTCAGATCCGCCTGATGGTGAAGATGCGCTTCCTGGCGGGTCTCGCGCGCGGCATCGCCGAGACCAACGGCACCCTCGCCTTCCCGCAGGTGCGCGAGATGCTGGGCCAGCTCGCGGCCGAGGCCGAGCTCGTCGACGCGCTGGTGCGCTCGATGGAGGTGAAGGGCCGGATGGAGGGCGGCTACTTCGTCCCCGACCGCCACACCCTCTATTCCGCGCAGGTCCTGACCCAGCAGCTCTACGGCAAGGTGATCACCACCCTGCGCGACCTCGCCGGCGGCGGCGTCATCATGCTGCCCTCTTCCGTGGACGACTTCGCCAACTCCGAGATCGCCGCGATCATCGACAAGACGCAGCAGTCGCCGGTCCGCTCGTCCCGCGAGCGCGTGAAGTTCTTCAAGCTGGTGTGGGACGCGATCGGCTCCGAGTTCGGCTCGCGCCACACGCAGTACGAAATGTTCTATGCCGGTGCGACCTTCGTCACGAAGGGACACTCCTTCCGCACCTACGACTGGTCCGGCGCGACCGCGCTCGTCGACCGCTGCCTCAACTCCTACGCGCTGTCCGACGAGGTGAGCGCGCTGAAGACCGCCGCCGAATAACGCTCGAGAGGATGCCGAATGGCCATCGACAAGGAACACAAGGAATTCCACCCCGTGGACCTGACGGAGGGGTTCGCGCCGCCTCCCGGCTACCCGGAGGGGATCAAGCAGAAGATCCTGGCGGGCTTCCTCGATGAGGAGAAGAAGGTCGGCAACCGCACGCGCCTCCTGAAGTTCGACCCGGGCGTCTACACCACGAAGCCGTTCGTGCACGACTACTTCGAGGAGGTGTACCTCGTCTCCGGCGACCTCACCGTCGGCAACGACGAGAACGGCGAAGGCGGCGAGGCGTTCGAGCCCAACACCTACGCCTGCCGCCCGCCGGGCGCCGTGCACGGCCCGTTCAAGTCCGAGAACGGCTGCGTCCTGATCGAGATCCACTACTACCCGGAGAGCTGATCTCCCGCACCGCCGCAGCCCGCAGGGTCTGCGGCGGTCTCGTTTCCGCCTCCGGCGTGACGGCCGCCCTCCCCGCGGCACTCCGGCGAGCCCCCATGAAAGGACTGTGGATCCGGCGCCGCCCGGCACCCGCCTTGCTCGCCAGACCCCGCACCTCCTCCACGGGACACGCCAGATGGACCTCATCCTCCGAGACGCCCGCCTGCCCGGCGACGCCGCCACCAGCGTCGACATCGGCATCGAGGACGGCAAGATCGCCGCCATAGCGACGGACCTTGCCGCCGAGGGCGAGACGCTCGACCTCGGCGGCCGCCTCGTCACGCCGGGCTTCGTCGAGACGCACATCCACCTCGACAAGTCCTGCATCCTGGACCGCTGCTCGGACCAGGGCGGCGACATCACCGGGGCGATCGCAGAGGTCGCCAGGGCCAAGGGGAGCTTCACGCCCGAGGACGTCTACGCGCGCGGCCGCCGGACGGTCGAGAAGTGCATCCTCCAGGGCACCACGCACATGAGGACGCAGCTCGAGGTGGACCCGGTCGTCGGCCTGCGCGGCTTCGAAGGCGTCCTGCAGCTTGTCGACGACTACCGCTGGGCCATCGACATCGAGATCTGCGTCTTCCCCCAGGAGGGGCTCCTCAACAATCCCGGCACGGAGGAGCTGATGGTCGAAGCGATGAGGCGCGGCGCCAGGGTGGTCGGCGGCGCGCCCTACACCGACAGCGATCCCCACGGCCAGATCGACCGCGTCTTCGCCATCGCCCGCGAGTTCGACGCCGACATCGACATGCACCTCGACCTCAGCAACGACCCGACGACCCTCGACCTCGACTATGTCTGCGAGCTCGCCGAACGGTACGGGCGGGGCGGGCGCACCGCCATCGGCCACGTGACCAAGCTCGCATACGCCGGGCCCGAGACCTTCGCCGACGCGGCCCGGCGGCTCGCCGACGCTGGCGTCGCGCTGACCGTGCTGCCGTCCACCGATCTCTTCCTGATGGGCCGCGATCAAGCCTGCGGCCAGTCGCGCGGCGTCACCCATGCGCACAGGCTGCTCGGGTACGGGGTGAACTGTTCGCTCTCGACCAACAACGTCCTGAACCCGTTCACCCCGTTCGGCGACTGCTCGCTGGTCAGGATGGCGAACCTCAACGCCAACATCTGCCACGTCGGCGCGGCGCACGACGTCGTGGAGTGCTTCAACATGGTCACCACGCGCGCGGCCCGCCTGATGAACATCGACGGCTACGGCCTCGAGGCCGGCATGGCGGCCGATCTCGCGGTCCTCGACTGCGACAGCCCCTACGCCGCCGTTTCCGAGCTGGCGCCAGTGCTCTACGCGTTCAAGCGCGGGCGGCGGACGATGACGCGGCCGGCGGCGCAGATCCACCGCCCGGCCTGAGCCTCCCGCCGCGAGGGCCCGGTCAGACCCCGGTCAGGGGTACGATCCTCGAGCCGTCGAAGAAGCGCGACAGGCGGAAGGCCGCCGGGTCCACGAACGGCGCCGAGCCGCTGGCAAGGTCGGCCGCGAGGCGTCCGCCGGCCGGCCCCAGCCCGAAGCCGTGGCCGGAGAAGCCCGTCGCGATCACGAGCCCCGGCCGGCTCTCCACCTTTGAGATCACCGGCACGGCGTCGGGCGTGACGTCGATCATGCCGGCCCAGCGCTGCGCCACCTCGGCCTTCTCGAGCACGGGGAGCGCCTTCTTCGCCGCGGCGAAGGCGCGGTCCGTCAGGCGCTTGTTCGGCTTGGGATCGAGAATGCGGATCTCCTCGAACGGGCTCTCCGTATTCGGGTCCCACGGCGCGAATTCGCGCCACTCGCGCCAGAAGCGCGGGCCGAGGCGCGGGCGGAGCTGGCGCCACTCCATCTTCGCCGCGGGCCAGAACTTCATGAAGAAGCGGAAGCTGTCCGGCGTCAGGTCGAAGTCGTTGGCGACCAGCGTGGAGATCGTGTACCCCCCGTCCGCGCGCTTGCGGACCGAGAAGTTCGGGCCGCGCACCGTGACCGTCGGCCCGTCCTCCACCGGCGTCGTGCGCATGACCGAGTTGATGACCTTGAGCTGCGGCAGGGTCACGCCCGCCTGCCGCAGCAGGAGGCGCGACCACGCCCCGCCCGCGACGACGACGGCACCCGCCTTGATCCGCCCCTTCTCGGTGATGACGCCCTTCACGACGCCGCCCTCGACGTCGAGCGCCCGCACGGCGCAGCCCGTCAGCACGGTGCCGCCCTTCGCCATCACGGCGCGGGCGACGGCGGGAGCGGCCTTCTGCGGCTCGGCACGGCCGTCGTGGGGAGCGTAGATGCCGCCATTATGCTCGTAGTTCAGCTGCGGCAGCATCCGGTTGACCGCGTCGCGGTCGATCCGCTCGATCCGCGTCTGGCGGCCTTCGACGTTCTTCAGCCACTCGGTGTTCTCGGCCTCCGAGGCGGCGTCGTAGAACGGGACGACGACGCCGCACTGGGTGTAGCCGACGTCCGCGCCGACGCGCTCGGCCATCCCCTCCCAGATGCGGATCGAGGCCATCATCAGCTCGATCTCGCGCGGATCGCGGCGGGCGAGTCGCACCCAGCCCCAGTTGCGGCTCGACTGCTCGCCGGCGATGATCCCCTTCTCGCAGAGCACCACCTTGAGGCCGCGCTCGGCGAGCTCCAGCGCCGTCGTGGTGCCGATGATCCCGCCCCCGACGACGACGACATCCGCCTCGGCCGGGAGCGTCGCGGCCCCCTCGACCGGCTCGACTGTGGGTCCTGGCACCTAATGCCTCCTTGCGCGCATCGCGCTCGCCGCCCTCGCCCCCATGGCGCGCGGCCTGTCAGATATCGAGCGTATTGGCTCGTTCCCACTGGGTGAAGTGGCGGGAATAGTCGTTCCACTCCTGGTGCTTGAGCTTCAGGAAGGCGGCCGAGACCTCCCCGCCCAGCGCGGCCTGGAGCGCGCCGTCCGCCTCGAACGCCCGCAGTGCGTCGAGGAGATTGAGCGGCAGCTTCACCCCGTCCGCGAGATGGCCCTCGGCATACATGTTGACGTCGCTGCGCGGCCCCGGATCGGCCTTCGCCTCCAGCCCGGCGAGGCCGGCCGCGATGGCCGCCGCCTGGAAGAGGTACGGGTTCGCCGCACCGTCCGCGAGGCGCAGCTCGAACCGGCCCGGCCCCGGCACCCGAACCATGTGCGTGCGATTGTTGCCGCTCCAGGTCACCGTGTTGGGCGACCACGTGGCGCCCGACAGGGTCACCGGCGCGTTGATGCGCTTGTAGGAGTTGACGGTCGGGTTGGTGATCGCCGCCAGTGCCTTGGCGTGGCGCATGATGCCGCCCAGGAAGTGCCGGGCGTCGGCCGACAGCCCCACCTCGTCGGCCGGGTCCTCGAAGAGGTTCCTGCCCGCCCCGTCCCAGATCGAGAGGTGCATGTGGCAGCCGTTGCCGGTGAGGCCCGGGAACGGCTTGGGCATGAAGGTCGCGCGAAGCCCGTGCTTCTCCGCGATCGACTTCACCATGAACTTGAAGAACGAGTGGCGGTCGGCGGTGACCAGCGTGTCGGCGAAGGCCCAGTTCATCTCGAACTGGCCGTTCGCGTCCTCGTGGTCGTTCTGGTACGGCTCCCAGCCGAGCCCCAGCATCCCGTCGCAGATTTCGGCGATGACGTCGTAGCGCCGCATCAGCGCCTGGGCGTCGTAGCAGGGCTTGGCGGCGATGTCGGCGGAATCGGAGATCGCCTCGCCGTCGGGCGTGATGAGGAAGAACTCGGCCTCGATGCCGGTCTTGACGGTGAGCCCCTTCGCCGCGGCCTTCGCCAGCACCGCCCGCAGCACGTTGCGCGGGGCCTGCGCCACCTCGGCGCCGTTCATCACCGGGTTCGCCGCGACCCACGCGACCTCCGGCTTCCACGGAAGCTGGAAGACAGACGACGGGTCCGGGACGGCGAGCATGTCGGCGTCGGCCGGCGTCATGTCGAGCCAGCTCGCGAAGCCCGCGAAGCCGGCGCCTTCGGCCTGCATGCCGCCGATCGCCGCGGCCGGCACGAGCTTCGCGCGCTGCCCCCCGAACAGGTCGGTGTAGGAGATCATGAAGTACTTGATCTGCCGGTCCGCCGCGTAGGCAGCGAGGTCGGTCGTGGGGCCGTCAGCGTCAGTCATTGAAGTCCTCCGTGTCCGCCGCCTCGGCCCGTGGTTACGAGCGGTCCGCGCCGGGTATCCAGTTCGTCCCAGCAAGCGGCACGCCAGCCATGGCGGCCGCCTCGATCGTCAGCGCACAGAGGTCTTCGGGCTCCAGGTTGTGCACGTGATTGTGGCCGCATGCCCGCGCGATGGTCTGCGCCTCCATGGTCATGACCTTGAGGTAGTTGGCGAGGCGCCGCCCGGCCGCGACCGGGTCCAGTCGCTTCATCAGCTCGGGGTCCTGCGTCGTGATGCCGGCGGGGTCGCGCCCCTCGTGCCAGTCGTCATAGGCGCCGGCGGTGGTGCCGAGCGCCTGGTACTCGGCCTCCCACCGCGGGTCGTTGTCGCCGAGCGCCACCAGCGCGGCCGAGCCGATCGACACCGCGTCCGCCCCCAGCGCCAGCGCCTTGGCGACGTCGGCGCCGTTGCGGATGCCGCCGGAGACGACGAGCTGCACCTCGCGGTGCATGCCGAGGTCCTGCAGCGCCTTCACCGCCGGCCGGATCGCCGCCAGCGTCGGAATGCCGACGTGCTCGATGAAGACGGCCTGCGTCGCCGCCGTCCCGCCCTGCATGCCGTCGAGCACCACAACGTCCGCGCCCGCCTTCACCGCCAGCGCGGTGTCGTAGTAGGGGCGCGAGGCGCCGACCTTGATGAAGATCGGCTTCTGCCAGTCGGTGATCTCGCGCAGCTCGCCGATCTTGATCGCGAGATCGTCGGGCCCCGTCCAGTCCGGATGGCGACAGGCCGAGCGCTGGTCGATCCCCTCGGGGAGCGTGCGCATCCCGGCGACGCGCGCGGAAATCTTCTGACCGAGCAGCATGCCGCCGCCGCCCGGCTTGGCGCCCTGGCCGATCACCACCTCGATCGCGTCCGCCCGGCGCAGGTCTCGCGGGTTCATGCCGTAGCGCGACGGCAGGAGCTGGTAGACGAGCCGCTCGGAGTGGCCGCGCTCCTCGTCCGTCATGCCGCCGTCGCCGGTGGTGGTGGACGTGCCGGCGAGGCTCGCCCCGCGCCCCAGCGCCTCCTTGGCGGCGCCGGACAGCGAGCCGAAGCTCATCCCCGCGATCGTGATGGGGATCTTCAGGTGGATCGGCTTCCCGGCATACCGGGTGCCGAGCATGACGTCCGTGTCGCAGCGCTCGCGGTACCCCTCCAGCGGGTAGCGCGACATCGACGCGCCCAGCACCACGAGGTCGTCGAAGTGGGGCACCTTGCGCTTCGCCCCGCCGCCGCGGATGTCGTAGATCCCGGTCGCCGCGGCGCGGCGGATCTCGGCGAGGGTGTAGTCGTCGAAGGTGGCAGACTGCTGCGGCGGCGTCTGGGCCGCGTGGGGGGACTTGGTCATCGGTGCGGCCTTAGTAGGCGTCGGCGTTGTCGACGTCGAAGTGATAGAGCGTGCGGGCCGAGCCGTAGCGCCGGAACGCGGCGGGGTCGGCGTCGAGGCCCGCCGCGGCGAGGAGCGCGGCGAGCGCCTCCCGGTGCGGCCCGTCCATCTCCTTCTCCTCGCAGTCGGCGCCGAGGCTCGCGACCGTGCCGCGCACGTAGAGCTCCGCCTCGTAGATGGAATCGCCGAGCCCATGCCCCGCGTCGCCCAGCACCACGAGCCGGCCGGCCTGCGCCATGAAGGCCGACATGTGCCCGACGTTGCCGCCCACGACGATGTCGACCCCCTTCATCGAGATGCCGCAGCGCGACGACGCGTTGCCCTCGATGACGATGAGACCGCCCCGCCCCGTCGCGCCCGCGTACTGGCTGGCGTCGCCGGTCACGCGGATGCTCCCGGACATGATGTTCTCGCCGAGCCCCGGCCCGGCCGAACCCTCCACCCGGATGGTGGCAGCCTCGTTCATGCCGCCGCAGTAGTAGCCGACGTTGCCGCGCACGAGGATCTCGACCGGCTCCATCACGCCGACGGCGACGGAGTGGGCGCCGCGCGGGTTGAGGATCTCCCAGGTGGTGCGGTTGTCGCCCGCCGCGATCTCGTGCAGCGCGCGGTTCAGGTCGCGCAGCGGCGCCTCGGCCA
Organism: Acuticoccus sediminis; assembly: GCF_003258595.1. NCBI lineage: Bacteria > Pseudomonadati > Pseudomonadota > Alphaproteobacteria > Hyphomicrobiales > Amorphaceae > Acuticoccus > Acuticoccus sediminis. The sequence goes on along the minus strand of NZ_QHHQ01000006.1, from coordinate 268,476 downwards.
GGTCGAAGGTGGTCATTGGTGCGTCCAGAAGTAGCTGGTGGCCGGCTCCGGCTCCCAGACCTTCGCGGCGTCGATCCCCGGCAGCATCGCCATCGCGCGGTACTCGGAGCCGATGGCGACGTAGTCGTCCGTCTCCGCCAGCACCGCGGGCTTGCAGGCGATCGGGTCGCGCAGCACGCCGAAGCCGGTCTTCGTGGCGACGACGAAGGTATAGAAGCCGTCGAGGTCCCGGATGCCGGCGTCGAGCGCGGCGCCGAGGTCGAGCCCTTCGGCCATCCTGTGGGTGAGGTAGGCGGCGGCGACCTCGGTGTCGTTCTCGCTCTCGAACGAGATGCCGGCCCACTTCAGCTTGCGCCGCACGTTGTTGTGGTTCGACAGCGATCCGTTGTGGATGAGGCACTGGTCCGCGCCGGTGGAGAACGGGTGCGCGCCCATCGTCGTCACCGCCGACTCGGTCGCCATGCGGGTGTGGCCGATGGCGTGGGTCCCGGCCATCCGGCCGATCTCGAAGCGCTTCGTGACGTCGGCGGGAAGACCGACCTCCTTGTAGATCTCCATCGCCTCGCCGCGCGACATCACCGCGATGTCCGCCCGCTGGTGCCTCACCGCCGTGGCCGCGCTCTCGACCATGTCGGCCGGCACGGTCAGCACCGCGTGCGTGTCGCGCGCGACGACGCCGACGGAGTGGCGGATGCTCTCGCCGACCCCCGCGGCGACGGCGTCCCAGTCGATCTTGGGGTCGTCGGAGCGGACGGTGAGCTTCGCCTCTCCCACGCCGGCGGGGGCGTAGATCGCGATTCCGGCGCTGTCGGGCCCGCGGTCGGTGAGGACCGCGAGCATCTCCGCCGTCATGGCGCCGAGGTCGCCGCGAAGCGTCTCGTTCTTCAGAAACAGTCCGACGACACCGCACATAAGGCCCGCTCCCATGCTGCACTGCGACGTACCAGATGGACGGCACCGATTCAACTGAGAGGAAATATTTTTTCCTCTCAGGATTCCCCTTCAGTCCGCCTCCCGGTGGGCCCGGTACGAGATGATCGAGAGATATCGAATCGGCCGGCGCACCAGCTCCTCCGGCCCGTGCTGGGCGTCGGCGTCGAAGAAGAGGCTGTCGCCGGGGGTCATGCGGTAGAGGTTGTCGCCGTGGCGGTAGACCACCTCCCCCTCCAGCATGAACAGGAACTCGAGCCCCTCGTGCTGGAAGGCCGGGAAGACGTCCGACTCCTCGGTGAGCGTGATCAGATACGGCTCGACCGTGACGCCGGCGGAATTGAAGCCGAGGTGGCCGAGGAGCGTATACTGGTGCCCTGCACGCGTGCCGCGGCGGTCGACGTCGACGCCTTCCCCCGCCTTCACGAAGACCGCGCTCCGCTCCTCCTCGAAGCGGCGGAAGAAGACGGTGAGCGGGACGCCGAGCGCGCCCGAAAGCGCCTGCAGCGTGGTCAGAGACGGCGAGGTCTGCCCGTTCTCGATCTTGGAGAGCATGCCGACGGAGATGCCGGTCTTGGCGGCGAGCTCCGCCGCGGTGATGCCGAGGCGCACCCGCAGCGCACGCACCTCCCGCCCGATGGCGACCTCCAGCACGCGCTCGCGCGGGTCGCGCACGGCATGGGGGTCCTGGTCGAGATGGGGGCGGTTGGCGAGCGGGGCGGCCGTCGTGGCGGCAGCGGCGGACCGCTTCGGTGCGGCAGCGCCGGGCTCGCGCGGTGTCTTCTTCGCCCCCACCGGCGCCCCTTTCATGACGGTCGAGGGAGCATCCTGCCCGAAGCCGGGGCGCGCCGCATCCCGTCAGAGGGCGGAGACGATCCCCTCGACGAAACCGTCCACACCGACCAGCCGGCGGCGGCGCAGCCGTTCGGCGTGCAGGATCGCCGTCACCCCGTCGAGCGCCGTCTGAAGCTCGTCGTTCACGATGACGTAGTCGTAGTCGCTGTAGTGGCCGAGCTCCTCGCGCGCGTTGGCGAGCCGGCGCAGGATGGTCGCCTCGTCGTCCTCGGCGCGCCGGACAAGGCGCGAGTGCAGCTCCGGACCGGACGGCGGCAGGACGAAGATCGACACCACGTCCTCCGGCATTGCCGCGGCGATCTGCTCGGCGCCCTGCCAGTCGATGTCGAAGAGGACGTCGCGGCCCTCCGACAGCGACGTCTCCACCGGGTCCCGCGGCGTGCCGTAGCAGTTGCCGTGCACTTCCGCCCACTCCAGCAGCTCGCCGCGCTCGCGCATCTTCTCGAACTCGCGCATCGCGACGAAGTGATAGTGGACGCCGTGCACCTCGCTCGGGCGGCGGGCCCGGGTGGTGACGGAGATGGAGAGGGAGAGATCCTTCTCGCGGTCCAGGAGGAGGCGCGAGATGGTGCTCTTCCCCGCGCCGGACGGCGACGACAAGATGACGAGGAGACCGCGCCGGGCGAAGTGGCGCGTGCTCATTCGAGGTTTTGCACCTGTTCGCGCATCTGCTCGACCACCGCCTTCAGCTCAAGACCCATGGCGGTCACGGCGTGGTGCGGGGACTTGGCGCAGATGGTGTTGGTCTCGCGGTTCAGCTCCTGCGCCAGGAAATCGAGGCGGCGGCCCACCGGCCCCCCTTCCGCCAGAAGCTCGCGCGCGGCGGCGATGTGGGCGGAGAGACGGTCGAGCTCCTCGCGCACGTCGGCGCGGGTGGCGATGAGCGCCGCCTCCTGGTGGAGCCGCTCCTCCGACAGGGACTGGCCGGAGAGGAGCGCGGCGATCTGCCGGTCGACCCGCGCCTTGATGGTCTCGACCGAACGCTCCGGGTGCTCGTCGATGTAGCCGCGGATGCGGTCCATGTCCTCCAGCTGGCCGAGGATCATCGGCACGATGCGCCCGCCCTCGGCCTGCCGCTCGGTGGTCAGGTCGGCGATCAGGCCGGCGACACCCTCGATGATGACGGCGCCGGAGAGCAGCGTCTCCTCGTCGCCGGTCGCCTCGATCACGCCCTTCAGGGCGAGGAGGCCGTCGGCGCGCGGCGCCGCGACGGAGCCGGAGGCGGCGAGCGACTGGATCGCATCGACGTAGGCGGCGAGCTGTTCCTGGTTGACGATGTAACGTGCCGGTGCCTCGCCGCGGCGCAGCGTCAAGGTCATCGCGATGTTGCCGCGGCGGAAGGCGCCGCCGATCATGCGGCGGATTTCGGGCTCGTGACGGTCGAGGCCGGCCGGCAGGCGGATCCTGACGTCGAGCGAGCGCCCGTTCACCGAACGGACGTCCATCTGCCACCCGATCCCATCCTGTTCCCCCTCTCGGCTGGCAAAGCCGGTCATGGACTGGATGGGGGCGGTCTCGCGCTGGGCCATGTCGCTACTCTGTCGGTCCGGTGCCGGCTGCCCGGCGCTCCGCTTCGATCTGGCGCCAGCGCGTCACGTTGCGCTGGTGCTCGGCGTACGTCTCGGAGAACACGTGCCCCCCGGAGCCGTCGGCGACGAAGAAGAGGTCCTTGGTCTCCGCAGGCTGTGCCGTCGCCTCCAGCGCGGCCACCCCCGGATTGGTGATCGGCCCCGGCGGAAGCCCGGCAATCTGATAGGTATTGTACGGGTTCGGCCGGTCCAGATCGCTCTGGAAAAGAGTTCGTCCCTGCGCCCACGCCTCGCCGCCGTAAAGGCCGTAGAGGATGGTCGGGTCCGACTGCAGCTTCATGCCCTGCTTCAGGCGGTTCTCGAACACCGCCGCGACACGCCCGCGCTCACCGTCGACCCCGGTCTCCTTCTCGACGATCGAGGCGAGCACCACGAGTTCGGCGGGCGAATCGATCGGAAGGTCCGGGCTGCGGGCGGCCCAGATGCGCTCCACCGCGCGGTTGTGCGCCGCCTTCATGCTGTCGATCAGGCGCTCGCGCGGCATCCCGCGGGTGATCCGGTAGGTCTCCGGGAGGAGCGAGCCCTCGGGAGGGATCTCCGCGACCGGACCGGTCAGGATGTCGTTCTCCAGCATGCGCTGGACGACCTGGTAGGAGGTCAGCCCCTCGGCGAAGGTGATCTGGTGCTGGATCACGTCGCCCGAGGCGATCCGCTGCATCACCTGCTCCATCGAGGAGCGGGCGGGGATCATGTACTCGCCCGCCTGCATCTTCCCGGCCGCGCCGGTCGCCTGCGCGGCGGCCAGGAACACGTACTGGTTGGTGATGATGCCCTGCTCTTCGAGCCCGCGCGCGATGAACTCCAGCGCGGAGCCGCGCTCGATCAGGATGGCGACATCCTGCTGCAGCGGCCCTTCGGCCGTGTACATGCGCTGTCCGATGACGAGCGCCGCGACGCCGCCGACGAGGCCCGCCACCAGCAGGAAGAGCAGCATGTTGGCGAACAGGACCACAGGATGCCGGGCGACGCGCGAACGGCGCTTGCCCTTCGGCACCTCCGGCTCGGCGCCCCGCCGGCTCTTTCCACTCTTGGAAGAGACCAGCGGCTCAGGCCGCCGCGAGGATCGCTTGCCCGATCTTTGCGGCGGTTCGGGTTCCCGTGAGCCTCGCTTGAGCACGACCGTTGTCCTTGGCTAGACGCGGCGGAAGACGAGCGATGCGTTGGTCCCGCCGAACCCGAACGAGTTCGACAGAACGACGTCGATCGATTTCTCGCGGGCGGTATGTGGAACGAGGTCGATGGGGGTATCCAGCGACGGATTGTCGAGGTTGATCGTCGGCGGGGCGACCTGGTCGCGCATCGCGAGGAGCGAGAAGATCGCCTCCACCGCTCCGGCGGCACCCAGGAGATGGCCGGTCGCGGACTTGGTGGAGCTCATCGTCAGGCGCTCGAGGTCGTTGCCGACCACCCGCGAGACGGCACCAAGTTCGATCTCGTCGGCCATCGTCGAGGTGCCGTGGGCGTTGACGTAGTCGATCTCGCTCGGCGCGATCTTCGCCCGCTTCAGGGCGGCGGTCATGCAGCGGTAGGCCCCGTCACCGTCCGGCGAAGGCGCGGTGATGTGGTGCGCGTCGCCCGACAGGCCGTAGCCGATCACTTCGCCGTAGATCTTGGCGCCGCGCTTCTTGGCGTGCTCGTACTCCTCGAGCACGACGACGCCGGCCCCCTCGCCCAGGACGAAGCCGTCGCGGTCCTTGTCGTAGGGACGCGAGGCGCGCTCGGGCTCGTCGTTGAAGTTCGTCGACAGCGCGCGGCAGGCGGCGAAGCCGGCGAGCGCCAGACGGTTCACCGTCGCCTCGGTGCCGCCGGCGATCATCACGTCGGCATCGTCGTAGGCGATCATCCGCGCGGCATCGCCGATGGCGTGCGCGCCGGTGGAGCACGCCGTGACCACGGCGTGGTTCGGGCCGCGGAAGCCGTACCGGATCGACACCACGCCGGACGCCATGTTGATGAGCGCGCCGGGGATGAAGAACGGCGAGATCCGCCGCGGGCCACGCTCTTCGAGCTGCGCGGAGCAGGCGTCGATGAGGTTGAGGCCGCCGATACCGGAGCCGATCAGGACGCCGGTGCGGAAGCAATCCTCGTCATCGGTCGGTTTCCAGCCGGAGTCGGCAATCGCCTCGTCGGCCGCCGCGGACGCGAAGACGATGAACTCGTCGAACTTTCGCTGATCCTTGGCATCCATCGTCTGCGACGGGTCGAACTCGCCCTTCCCGGTGCCGCGCGGCACCTGGCAGGCGATCTTCGAGGGAAGATCGTCCGTCTTGAACTTCGTGATCTTCGAAGCCCCAGACTTACCCGCGAGGATATTCTCCCAGGACGTCTCAATCCCACTTCCCATGGGGTTGACCGTCCCGAGCCCCGTCACAACGACACGACGCACTATGCCACTCCGCCAGACCGATTTGAGATGAGAGGCGGTTACGCCGTCGCGTTCTTGTCGAGGAACTTGATGGCGTCGCCGACCGTCAGGATCGTCTCGGCGGCGTCGTCCGGGATCTCGACACCGAATTCTTCCTCAAACGCCATCACGAGCTCGACGGTGTCCAGCGAATCGGCACCCAGATCGTCGATGAAGCTCGCGTCCTCGGTGACCTTGTCCCGCTCGACGCCGAGGTGCTCGACGACGATCTTCTTCACACGTTCTGCCGTGTCGCTCATTGGAAGTCCTTCTAAGCCTTCTTGGCCCCCTCGTGGGACCGCTGGGATGATGTCGGTCGCGGCTGAGCGCGTGACGTTAGGAAGTGGGGCGACGGGTCCGCCTCCCCGAATTGCCGGTGCCGGTATCACACCTTTTTGCCATTTGAAAAGCGGCTGGCGCCCGGCAAAGGATCGCGTAGGCGTTTTCCTTGAATTTAGCTACTTCGGAAATGCCCTGCGCGGGATCGTCGGCCACCTGGGGAGTGGACAACCGGTCCTTCTCCCCAGAATCAGGCCTCAGAAGCCCATGAACATGCCGCCGTTCACGTGGATCGTCTGGCCTGTGACATAACGTGCCTCCTCGGACGCGAGATAGACCACGGCGCCGGCGATATCCTTCGGGTCGCCGAGGGCGCCCATCGGGATCACGTTCAGCATCATCTGTCGGGCGTCGTCGGTCATGGCATCGCTCATCTTGGATGCGATGAGGCCCGGCGCAACCACGTTGGCCGTAATGTTTCGGCTCGCGACCTCGCGCGCCATCGATTTGGTGAAGCCGGTGAGGCCCGCCTTGGCCGCCGCGTAGTTCACCTGGCCCATGTTGCCGATGGAGCCGACGCCCGAGCCGATCGTCACGATCCGGCCCCAGCGGCGCTTCAGCATGCCCCGCATCAGCCCGCGGGAGAGGCGGAACGCCGAGACGAGGTTGACCTCGATGACGGCGTCGAAGTCCTCGTCCTTCATGCGCATCATCAGCTGGTCGCGCGTGATGCCGGCATTGTTGACGAGAATGTCGACGGGGCCCGCCTTGTCCGCGTCGCCGACCAGCTTGTCGACGGCGGCCCGGTCGGACATGTCGGCGCCGAACGCGGCGTCGGCGCCGAGCGCCTGTGCGGCCGCCTCGGCGCGCTCCTGGGTGGAGCCGGTGACGATGATCTTCGCGCCCTGCTCCTTCAGCGCCGCCGCGGTGGCGCCGCCGATGGCCCCGGTCGCACCGGTGATGAGCGCGGTTTTTCCCGTCAGATCGAACATTACGCTGCAGCCACCCAGTGTTCCGCCATCCGTTTCACATCGTCGGCGCCGTTGACGACCATCGTCTCCAGCGACTTGTCGATGCGCTTCGCGAGACCGGTCAGCACCTTGCCGGCGCCGATCTCGGCCGCGATCGATACTCCGTGGCCGCCGAACTTCAAGACCGACTCGCGCCAGCGGACCCGCTCGGTCACCTGCCGCACGAGGCTCGCCTTGATCGCCTCGGGGTCGGTCAGGAGCTCGAGCGAGACGTTCGCGAGCACCGGCACGACCGGGGCCTTCATGGCGACGGTGGAGAGCGCGTCCTTCATGGCCTCGGCGGCGGGCGCCATCAGGCCGCAGTGGAACGGGGCGCTGACCGGCAGCATCATCGCCCGCTTGGCGCCCTTCTCCTTCGCGATCGCGACCGCGCGTTCCACGGCGGCGACGTCGCCGGAGACGACGACCTGGCCCGGCGCGTTGTCGTTGGCGACGTCGCAGACCTGGTCCCCGGCGGCGAGCTTCGCCACCTCTTCCGCCGCCTCGAGGTCGAGGCCGAGGAGCGCGGCCATCGCGCCCTCGCCCGCCGGCACCGCCGTCTGCATCGCCTCGCCGCGCAGGCGCAGGAGCCGCGCCGCATCGCTGATCGAGAGCGCCCCGGCGGCGGCCAGTGCGGAGTACTCGCCGAGGGAATGCCCGGCCACGAGCGCCGCCTCGCCGATCTTCACGCCTTCCGATTCCAGCGCGCGCATGGCCGCGAGGCTGACGGCCATCAGCGCCGGCTGCGTGTTGGCGGTGAGGCGCAGGGCCTCTTCCGGTCCCTCGAAGATCAGCGCCGAGAGCTTCTCGCCGAGCGCCTCGTCGACCTCCTCGAACACGCGGGCCGCGGCAGGGTATGCGTCATGGAGCGACAGGCCCATGCCGACCGATTGGCTGCCTTGCCCCGGGAAGGTAAACGCGAAGGTCATTGTGAATGGCTGCTCAATTGTGAGGCGGCTCATGGCCGCTGAGTGGGCGCACTCACACCAAGCTTATGACCCACGTCAAGATCCAGCGCACAGGAAATAAGCCGCACCGCGTATTTTCCCGCTTGATTTTACCGACCGTCCGGCCCCATATGCGCGCTCGCTCAACGTTGGCCTGGGGCTGAACGGCGGGTGCGTTTGTCGCATCCGGAGCGCTGCTTCGTTCCAGAAGTCGCGATTCCGATCCGCCCGTGTCCCTGCTCGCGAAGGTCGAGGAGCCCTCACCGGCACTTCGACGAGGCTTTGCGCCGACGCTGAGACGCCCCGCCGATGGTCGGTGGGGATACTTGAGGACGCTACATGCCCCTTTACGAGACCGTTTTCCTGGTCCGCCAGGACGTGTCCGGTCAGGCTGTCGACGAACTCGTCGAGCAGTACAAGGCCGTGCTTGCCGAAGGTGGTGGCTCCGTCGGCCGCACCGAGAACTGGGGTCTCAAGACCCTGTCCTACCGGATCAACAAGAACCGCAAGGCGCACTTCGCGCTGATGGACATCGACGCGCCGGCCGCCGCCGTGCTCGAGATGGAGCGTCAGATGCGCCTGAACGAAGACGTTCTGCGCACGCTGACCATCAAGGTCGACGAGCACGAGGACGGCCCGTCCGTCATGAAGCAGAAGCGCGACCGTGACGACCGCCGCCGCCGCGAGCGTGGCGAGCGCGAGGACGGTGGCGGCGACAGCTTCCGCTCCGACCGCGATCGCCCGGACCGTGACCGCCCGGACCGCGATCGCCCCGACCGTGATCGTGAAGGTGGCCGCCAGAGGGAGATGGCATAATGGTCGATATCGCTCAGCTTCCGACCCGCCGCCCCTTCTTCCGCCGCCGGAAGACCTGCCCGTTCTCCGGCCCGAACGCGCCGCGGATCGACTACAAGGACGTCAAGCTCCTGCAGCGCTACATCTCCGAGCGCGGCAAGATCGTCCCCTCGCGCATCACCGCCGTCTCGGCGAAGAAGCAGCGCGAGCTGTCGAAGGCCATCAAGCGCGCCCGCTTCCTCGGCCTGCTTCCTTACGTCATTAAGTAATTCGCCGGCCGTTTCGGCGGCCGCGACACGATCTGCCGGTCACCCGGCAACCTTCCCACTGCCGCCCGGCCGGGTCCCCCCGGTCGGACGGCAGTTTCATATGGCCGGTTCGCCGGTCACCATCCACGGCCGGTTCGCCGGCCCCATCTGGGGCAGCCGCCCCTAACCGCTGTCACGCGGGACAGATCGGAGACACGAACGATGCATGTCATTCTTTTGGAGCGCGTCCCCAAGCTCGGCGAGATGGGTGAAGAGGTTCGCGTGAAGGACGGGTTCGCCCGCAACTTCCTCCTGCCGCAGGGCAAGGCGCTGCGCGCCAACCGCGACAACCGCGCCAAGTTCGAGGCCCAGAAGGTCGACCTCGAGGCCCGCAACGCCGAGCGCCGTCAGGCCGCCGAGGCGCTGGGCAAGCGCGTTGCCGGCAAGAGCTTCGTCGCCATCCGCCAGGCCGGCCAGACGGGCCAGCTCTACGGCTCGGTGTCCACCCGCGACATCGCCGACGTGCTGACCGCCGAGGGCTTCTCCGTCGAGCGCCGCCAGGTCGACCTCGGCGCGCCGATCAAGGCCATCGGCCTGCACGAGATCACCCTCGTCCTCCACCCGGAGGTCATCGTGCCGGTGACGATCAACGTCGCCCGCTCGCAGGACGAAGCCGAGCGTCAGGCCAAGGGTGAGGACGTCCTCGCCGAGCGCGACTTCGACGACGATGTCGACTTCGAGGACGAAGACGAGACGCCCGCCGCCGACGAGCCGACCGAGGTTCCGGGTCTCGGCGAGCAGCCGGAAGTCTGATCCGACCGGCGACGACATAGAGCGCCCGGCCGAATTCTCAACGCCGGACGATCGTTCATATCTGAATGCCACCGTTGCATCGTAACGGTGGCATTCTTTTTTGATGGAATGTTTAATGCATAGCGCCATGTCTATTTGGCACTGATACGCTGTCGTGGCGGTGGGGCGGAGGCCCGTCGGTTCTGCGTTCCTTGGCTACGAAGGAGAGACGCGATGAACCCCATTTTACACCGGTTATTTCGGACAATTGTACGCGACGGATCGCTGACCGTCATCGATGCGGCCGGCGAGCAGAATATTTATGGCGACGGCACCGGGCCGGGGTATGCGATCCGCTTCACCGACACCTCCACGGAGCGCGCGCTCGTCGGAAATCCCGAGCTGACCCTGGGCGAAGCCTACATGAACGGGCTCTGGGTCGTCGAAGAGGGTGACCTGACGTCCCTTCTCGTCATGCTGATCAAGAATTTCGAATCGTCCGGAAGCTCGCGGCTGAGCCGTGCGATGCGCCGGATCATGCGCCGCTGGCACCAGCACAACACCGCCCGCGTCGCCCGGCGCAACGCCAAGTCCCATTACGACGTCGGCAACGACATCTACCGCCTCTTCCTCGACGAGGACTGGCAGTATTCGTGTGCCTACTTCCCGCATTTCGACATGTCGCTGGAATCGGCGCAGCTTGCCAAGAAGCGCCACATCGCGGCCAAGATGCTGCTGGACGAGGGCCAGACGGTCCTCGACATCGGCTGCGGCTGGGGCGGGATGGGCCTCTACCTCGCCAAGAATACCGGCGCGAAGGTCACCGGCATCACGCTGGCCGACAACCAGGTCGCCTACGCCAACGAGCGCGCCGCCAACGAGCCCAACGCCAAGTTCCGCGTCCAGGACTACCGCGCGGTGACGGAAACGTTCGACCGCATCGTCTCGGTCGGCATGTTCGAGCACGTCGGCGTCGGCTACTACGACGAGTACTTCCAGACCGTCGCCCGCGTCCTCAAGGACGACGGCGTCATGCTGCTCCACTCCATCGGCCGGACCGACGTGCCGGGCTCCACCAACCCGTTCATCGAGCGCTACATCTTCCCCGGCGGCTACATCCCGGCCCTCTCGGAGGTGCTGCCGGCGGTGGAGCGGGCCGGCCTCATCGTCACCGACGTGGAGATCCTCCGCCTGCACTACGCCGAGACGCTGAAGCACTGGCTCGCCCGGTTCACCGAGCACCGCGAGGAGGTCCTGAAGCTGCGCGACGAGACCTTCCTGCGGATGTGGGAGTTCTACCTCGCCGGCTCAGAGGCCTCCTTCCGCGCCGGCGACATGATGGTGTTCCAGATGCAACTCGCCAAGAAGATCGACACCGTGCCACTGACCCGCGACTACATCACCTCGGCCGAGCGCTCCCTCGCCTCGCGCGATGCCGGCCACATGACCCCGCCGGCGCTCGTGGCGCGACACGGATGAGCGTCGACGAAGAAGCGCTCGGCACGGCCTACGACGCCGCCCGCGCCGCCGAGGACGCCGGCGACATCGAGGCCGCGACCCGGCTGTTCCGGCGCTGCCTGGAGATCGACCCGGACGACCACTGCGGCGTCGTCATGCGCCTCGCCAAGTACGGCGCGGCGACGCCGGCGGCCGCTCCCCCCTCCTACGTCGCCACCCTGTTCGGCCAGCACGCCGAGGCGTTCGACGCCATCCTCGTCGGCGATCTGGGCTACGACGTGCCGGCGATCGCCCGGCGCCTCGCCGGGCCCTTCGTGACGCCGCCCGCGCGCATGCTCGACCTCGGCTGCGGCACGGGTCTCGCCGGCGTCGCCTTCGCCGACCTCGCCGGGGAGATCGTCGGCGTCGACCTCGCCGAGGAGATGCTGGAGATGACCGACGCGCGCGGCATCTATGGCGACCTCTACGTCGCCGAGGCCGTGGCCTTCCTTGAGGAGTGGGACGAGGCGCCGTTCGACCTCGTCGTCGCCACCGACGTCTGGCCCTACCTCGGCGACCTGACCGCCTTCGCCGGGGCCGCCGCACGCTGCCTCGTGCCGGGCGGGCTCCTCGTCGCCTCGACCGAGCGGGCCGAGGCGGGCTGGCGCGTCACCCAGACCCAGCGCTTCGCCCACGCCCCGGCCTACATCCACGCCACCCACGCCGCGAACGGCCTCGAGGTGGTCGCCGAGGAGCCCGTCACGGTCCGCCTGGAGGAAGGCGTCCCCGTCCCCGGCGACCTCTTCGTCCTGAAGAAGACGGGCTGACCGGCGCCCGGGCGGAACTCCCGCCCGCCGTACGCCGTCCGTCCCGACCGACCGGGAGAGGGAAGCATGGAGCGTTTCACCGGGGGATGCCTTTGCGGCGATGTCCGGCTCGTGGCGTCGGGGCGGCCGTACCGGGTGGGTCTCTGCCACTGCCTCGACTGCCGCAAGCACCACGGCGCCCTCTTCCACGCGTCGGCCGTGTTCCCCGAGGCCGCGGTGACGGTCGACGGCGAGACGCGCGACTTCGCGGGGCGGTTCTTCTGCCCGCGCTGCGGCTCGTCCGTCTACTCGCGCTCGGGCGACGAGGTCGAGGTGCACCTCGGCGCGCTGGACGCGCCCGACCAGCTCACGCCGACCTACGAGCTCTGGACCGTGCGCCGCGAGGGCTGGCTGCCGCCCTTCCCGCTCGCCCACCGCTATGAGCGCGATCGCGAGAGGACGGGCCGCGACGAGGACTAGGTCGCCCGGCCCCGACCCAGACCCCTGCCCCGGTCGCCGACGGGCGACGCACCCGGGCGATTCGGCCGCGCGGCCGTGGTCAAGCGAATCATTTCCGTTAGCCTTAATTCACCGTTAACCCATCCACAGCGAGTGGAGAACGGCAGGGTTCGCGTCTGTTCCGCGTGTCAGGCGCGAACCGGATCGCTCTCCGGCGTACACCGTCGGGAGAACCGACGGGAGCCACGATGAACCAGCCGCTCGACCACGCCGCACTCGAAATCCGCACCGCGCCGCAGAATGTCGAGATCGAGCAGCAACTGCTCGGCGCGCTGCTGGTCAACAACGAGGCGTTCTACCGCGTCTCCGACTTCCTCAAGACGGAGCACTTCTACGTCGAGCCGCACCGGCGCATCTTCGAGATCGCCGGCAAGCTGATCCGCGCCGGCAAGGTGGCGACGCCGCTCACGGTCAAGACGTTCTTCGCCGCCGAGGAGACCATCGCCGAGCTGCCGGCGGTGGAGTACCTCGCGCGCCTCGCCGCCAATGCGACGACCATCATCAACGCGGTCGACTACGGCCGCAGCATCTTCGACCTCGCCGTCCGCCGCCAGCTCATCACCATCGGCGAGGAGATGGTGAGCGAGGCCTACACGTCCGACGTCGACGTCACGCCGCGCCAGCAGATCGAGGGCGTCGAGCGCAAGCTCTACGAGCTCGCCGAGAACGGCGAGATCAACCAGGGCTTCGTCGACTTCACCAACGCCCTCACCGCGGCAGTCGAGATGGCGGATGCCGCGTTCCACCGCGCCGGCGCCCTCTCCGGCATCGCCACGGGGCTGTCCGACCTCGACCGGCTGATGGGCGGCCTGCAGCGCTCCGACCTCGTGGTCCTCGCCGGCCGTCCCGCGATGGGCAAGACCTCGCTCGCCACCAACATCGGCTTCGCAGTCGCGCGCGCCTTCCGCCGCGGGATGGAGAACGGCGTCAACAAGACCGTCGACGGCGGCATCGTCGGCTTCTTCTCGCTCGAAATGTCGGCCGAGCAGCTCGCCACCCGTATCCTCGCCGAGCAGTCGGGCATCTCCTCGGCCCTCATCCGGCGCGGCGCCTTCGAGGAGCACCAGTTCCAGGACCTCGTCTCCGCCGCGACCGCGATGCAGACGCTCCCGTTCTACATCGACCAGACCGGCGGCATCTCCATCGGCGCCCTCGCCGCCCGCGCGCGCCGGCTGAAACGGCAGAAGGGGCTCGACCTCCTCATCGTCGACTATCTCCAGCTGCTGTCGGGCTCGGGCAAGCCGGGCGCAAGCCGCGTGAACGAGATCACCGAGATCACCACCGGCCTGAAGGCACTCGCCAAGGAGCTGGAAGTCCCCATCGTCGCGCTCTCCCAGCTCTCACGACAGGTGGAAAACCGCGACGACAAGCGGCCGCAGCTTGCGGACCTGCGCGAATCCGGTTCCATCGAACAGGACGCGGACGTGGTGCTCTTCGTGTTCCGCGAGGAGTATTACCTGCAGTCTCGCAAGCCGCCGGAGGGCAGCCAGGAGTTCTTCGAGTGGGAGGCCAAGATGGAGGCCTGCCACGGCATCGCCGAGGTGATCGTCGCCAAGCAGCGCCACGGCCCCACCGGCACAGTGAAGCTGCAGTTCGAGGCCGAGCTCACCCGCTTCGGCAACCTCGCGCCGGGTCAGGTGGCGGTGACGTACGAGTAGGACGGACGTTATGGCGGATTATGACAAGGACGCGGTTCCGGTCGGCTACGTGCATGCCACGGTGACGCTGGCGGGCGAGGCCAAGCTCCTCGCCGCGGAGCTGGAGCGGCTGCGGGTCTCCGGGCTCGTCGACCGCGCCAACCTCGAGGTGGTGGTGCACCGCTCGCGGCTCGACCCGACGCCGGAGCTCAAGCGCCTCCCGCCCATCGTGCGCGGCGAGTCGCAGGTCACCGAGGCGGACCTGCCGACCATCGAGAAGCGCCTCGGCGAGAAGGAGCTGAACTTCCTCGCCGAAATGATCCGCCGCTTCGAGGCGATCACGACCGACTGACGCTGAGGGCAGCCCTGCGCAAAGCGGCATTTGCCCTCGCCGCGTGGCACGTTAGGCTGACCTCATGCTCGCTGCCGCTTCCCAGACCCCGCCCGCCCCGGCCCCGGCCGCATGGACCGGATCGCGCCTGACGGTCGACCCCGGCGCGGTCGTGCGCAACTGGAAGACGCTCGCGGCCCGCACCGGTGCCGCCTGCGCCGCCGTGGTAAAGGCCGACGCCTACGGGCACGGCATCGAGGCGGTCGCCCCGAAGCTCGCCGCCGCCGGCTGCCGCACCTTCTGCGTCGCACTCCACGCCGAGGGCGCCAGGCTCCGCCGGCTCCTGCCGGACGTCGAGATCTACGTCCTCAACGGCCTCTTCGACGGGGTCGAGGACGCCGTCCGCGACCGGCTCCGCCCCTTCATCTCCTCCCTCGACGCCCTCGCCGACTGGCCGGAGCACGCCCCCTTCGCGCTCAACGTCGACACGGGGATGAACCGGCTCGGCGTCAGCGTCGCGGAGGCCGTCGCCTACACCGGCCCCGCGCCGGCCCTGATCGCGAGCCATTTCGCCTGCGCCGACACGCCGGACCACTCGCTCAACGCCGCGCAGGAGGCCGCCTTCGCCGCCGCGCGCCGGGCGCACCCGTCCGTCCCCGCCTCGTTCGCCAACTCCGCCGCGATCCTCACCCGCCCGCAGGCCCACTACGACCTCGTGAGGCCCGGGATCGCGATGTACGGCGCCGTCGCGGCGGAGGGCACCACCGCGCTGGAGCCGACCGTGCGGCTCGAGGCGCGCGTCATCCAGGTGCGCGAGGGGGTCGCCGGCGAGACCGTCGGCTACGGCGCAGCGCAGACGCTGACGCGGTCGAGCCGGATCGCCATCGTCTCCCTCGGCTATGCCGACGGCTACATCCGCGCCGCGGGCGGGTCCGACATCCACGCCGGGGCGCCCGCCTTCGTCAACGGCCATGCCGTGCGTCTCATCGGCCGCGTCTCGATGGACCTCATCGCCGTCGACGTCACCGGCGTCCCCTGCGTCCGGGGCGACTACATCGAGATGATCGGGCCCAACGTGCCGGTCGACACCGTCGCGGCTCACGCCGGCACCATCGGCTACGAGTTCTTCACCGGCCTGACCCACCGCGCAGACCGGCGGATCGCCCCGCTCTGACCGATCGCTACAGCGAAGCGGGAAATAGCGGCTTAGACCTCGACGTTCCGGTCTGACGGCGGGCGATTGAGGCCGCGGCTTCCGGTCCGGCGCCGTGCGGCGTTAAAGTGCCGGCCGGGCGCCACCGGTGAGGGTTCAGACCATGACACGCACCGCAACCTGCTCCTGCGGCGGGCTCCGCATCGACGTCGTCGACGAGCCGAGGGCCGTCGGGATCTGCCACTGCATCGCCTGCCAGCGTCGCACCGGGAGCGTGTTCGCGACGCTCGCGGCGTTCCTGCCGCCCTACACGGTGACGGGCGAGGCGACGGAATATGTGCGCATCGGCGACCAAGGCTCGCGCATGGTCTTTCGCTTCTGCCCCCGATGCGGCACCACGGTCTTTCATACCGAGGAGGGCTCGGACTACGTGTCCGTGGCCGTCGGCGCGTTCGCCGACCCCGGCTTCCCGGCCCCGCGGGCGTCCGTCTACGACAGCCGCCGCCACCACTGGGTGCGGCTGCCGGAGGGGATCGCGACGTACGAGACCGACCCCGACTGAGGCCGGCCCCCTGCCGCCTCATCAAAGGAGCTGCCATTGGCCAAGCGTGCCGCGCGGTTCGTCTGCCAGGAATGCGGCGCCGTCACGTCGCGCTGGTCGGGCAAATGCGAGTCCTGCGGCGAGTGGAACACCATCGTCGAGGAGGCCGCCACCGCCGACATCATGGCGGCCGCCACCGGCAAGACCTCGCGCGCCAAGGGCCGCCGCCTCGTGCTGTCCTCGCTCGACACGCCGATCCCCGAGGCCCCGCGCATCGAGACCGGCATCGCCGAGTTCGACCGCGTCACCGGCGGCGGCCTCGTCCCCGGTTCGGCCGTCCTGATCGGCGGCGACCCTGGCATCGGCAAGTCCACCCTTCTCCTGCAGGTGGCGGCGACGCTCGCGGACTCGGGCCGGCGCGTCGTCTACGTCACCGGCGAGGAGGCGACCGCCCAGGTCCAGCTCCGTGCCCGGCGCCTCGGCGCCGACAAGTCCGCCGTCGCCCTCGCGGCCGAGACGGAGGTCGAGACCATCCTTGAGACGCTGTCGGCCGGGCCCCCTCCCGCCCTCGTCGTCATCGACTCGATCCAGACGCTGCAGACCTCCATCGCCGAGGCGTCCCCAGGCACCGTGACGCAGGTGAGAGCCTCGGCGCAGGCGCTGATCCGGTATGCCAAATTGTCGGGTGCCGCGGTCATCCTCGTCGGCCACGTCACCAAGGACGGTCAGCTCGCCGGTCCGCGGGTCGTGGAGCACATGGTCGACGCGGTCCTCACCTTCGAGGGCGACCCCAGTCATGCATTCAGGCTGCTTCGAGGGTCAAAGAACCGCTTCGGGCCCACCGACGAGCTGGGCGTCTTCGAGATGACCGGCGGCGGTTTGCGCGAAGTGGACAACCCGTCGGAATTGTTTTTAGGCGAACGCGACGTCTCGTCACCGGGCGCGGCGGTGTTCGCGGGCATGGAGGGGACCCGTCCGCTCCTCGTCGAGGTACAGGCTCTGGTTGCACCGTCCCGCCTCGCCACGCCGCGCCGCGCCGTTCTCGGATGGGACTCTTCGCGCCTCTCCATGGTCCTGGCCGTGCTGGAAGCCCGGTGCGCGCTTGTGTTATCCAGCCACGATATTTATCTCGCGGTGGCAGGAGGCCTTAGAATTGCTGAGCCGGCGGCCGATCTTGCGGTTGCAGCAGCGCTGATTTCTTCTCGCGCTGGGATCGCCCTTCCGCCGGACGTGGTCTATTTCGGTGAGGTGAGTCTTTCGGGCCGCGTGCGTCCTGTGCCCCATGCCAGCGGGCGTCTCAAGGAGGCGGCGAAGCTCGGATTTCGCGGAGCCATCGTTCCGCCGCAGGCGGCTGCGGATAGCGAGGGTTGCGCAACCAGTGAGGTTGCATTGCTTAGCGATTTGGTTCACCGCATCGCACCAAACGGTTTTGCCGACGAGCGGCAGGCCTCCTCTTTCGGAGACGATTGATGAATATCGCGATCCTCGACGGCGTTGTCATTGCCGTGGTGTTCATTTCGGCAGTGCTCGCCATGTTCCGCGGTTTCGTGCGCGAAGTGCTGAGCATCGCCGCATGGGTCGCTGCGGCGATCCTTGCCTATATGTTCTACGAGCAGGCGCTTCCGTACGTCTCGCAGTACGTGGACAACCAGACCATCGCGATCGGACTGTCCGCCGCCGGCATCTTCCTGGTGTCGCTGATCGTGGTGTCGCTCATCACGATGAAGATCTCCGACTTCGTCATGGATTCCCCCGTCGGCCCAGTCGACCGTCTCGTCGGCTTCGTCTTCGGTGCCGCCCGCGGCCTGCTCCTCGTGGTCGTGGCGGTGATCTTCTTCAACTGGCTGGTGGCCGCGCCCGAGCGTCCGGCGTGGGTGACCACCGCTGCGTCCTACCCGCGCCTGTCCGAGCTCGGCAACCGCCTCCTGGCCGCCATCCCGGACGATCCGGAGCGGGCGATCCGCGGCGCCTTCGAGGACGGCGCCGGCAGCTCGACGCCGCCCGCCGGCTCGCAGCCCACCATCGGCACCCCCGGTGCGGTTCCGGGCACCCCCGGCGCCGTTCCCGCGACCCCCGGCGCGACCCCCGGCACGACCTCCGGCACCGGGACCACGAGCAACCAACCGTCCCCGCAGCAGGAGCCCGCGACGCCTGGAGCTCCGACCACCGGCGGCACCAGCGGCACTGACGACAACACCGTCATTCAGCCGCAACCGCTCGGCGGCAACACGAGCGCGAACTGATTTGGCACGCCTGATCGATACCGCTGACCGCTTCAACGATGAATGCGGTGTGTTCGGGGTTTTCCGGAACCCCGGCGCGAGCGCCCTCACGGCGCTCGGCCTCCACGCCCTGCAGCACCGCGGACAGGAGGCGGCGGGTATCGTCGCCTGCGACCGCGGCAAGTTCAGGCTCGAGCGACACATGGGCCTGGTCGACGACAACTTCACCAGCCAGGACGTCATCGACCGCCTGAAGGGTGACTGCGCGATCGGGCACAACCGGTATTCGACCACGGGCGAGCCCGCCCTGCACAACGTCCAGCCGCTGTTCGCCGAGACGGCGATCGGCGGCTTCGCCGTCGCGCACAACGGCAACATCACCAACGCGCGCAAGCTCCGCGAGACGCTGCGCAACTCCGGATCGATCTTCCAGTCCTCGTCGGACACGGAAGTCCTCATCCACCTCCTCGCCACCTCCACCAAGGCGACGTTCATCGAGCGCTTCGTCGACGCGATCCGCCAGCTCGAAGGCGCCTTCGCCCTCGTCGCGCTGACCGACAACCTGATGGTCGGCTGCCGTGACGCGCTGGGCATCCGCCCGCTCGTCATCGGCGACTTCGAAGGCTCCTTCGTGCTGGCGTCCGAGACGTGCGCGCTGGACATCATCGGCGCGCGCTTCGTGCGCGAGGTCGAGCCGGGCGAGATGGTCGTCATCTCCGACCGCGGCATGGAATCGGTGCGCCCCTTCCCGGACCGCCCGTCCAACCGCTTCTGCATCTTCGAGTACGTCTACTTCGCCCGCCCCGATTCCACGATCAGCGGCCTGTCGGTCTACGAGGTGCGCAAGCGCATCGGCCGCGAGCTCGCGATGGAGGCGCCCGCGGACGCGGACATCGTCGTCCCCGTTCCCGACTCCGGCACCCCGGCTGCGATCGGCTACGCGGAGGGGGCGGGGCTCCCGTTCGAGCTCGGCATCATCCGCAACCACTACGTCGGGCGGACCTTCATCGAGCCGTCCGACCAGATCCGCCACATGGGCGTGAAGCTGAAGCACAACGCCAACCGCTCCGTGCTGAAGGGCAAGCGCGTCGTCCTCGTCGACGATTCCATCGTCCGCGGCACGACCTCGATGAAGATCGTCGAGATGGTGCGCGACGCGGGCGCGGCCGAGGTGCACATGCGCATCGCCTCCCCGCCGACCACCGACTCCTGCTTCTACGGCGTCGACACGCCCGAGAAGTCGAAGCTGATCGCCTCGCGCATGTCCGTCGAGGAGCTGACCCGCTACATCCGCGTGGACAGCCTGGCGTACCTGTCGATCGACGGCCTCTACCGCGCGGCCGGTCAGGATTCCCGCCACGACGTGCCGCAGTACTGCGACGCGTGCTTCACCGGCGAATATCCGACGACCCTCACGGACCGCACCGACCGCCTGCCCCAAGATCATCTCGCGTTCCTGGAGAAGGCGTGAACGAACTGTCCGACCCCGGCCGACTGGACGGGAAAATCGCTGTCGTCACCGGTGCCACCCGCGGCATCGGTGAGGCCGTCGCCGTCGACCTCGCCGGCCGTGGCGCCCACGTCATCGCCGTCGGCCGAAAGGTCGAGCCGCTGGAGGCGCTGGACGACCGCATCAAGGCCGTCGGCGGCTCGGCGACCCTCGTCCCCCTCAATCTGACCGACGGGGCCGGCGTCGACCGTCTCGGCGCCTCGATCTACGAGCGCTGGGGCAAGCTGGACATCCTCGTCGGCAACGCCGGGGTGCTGGGCCGCATCTCGCCCCTCGCCCACATCCCCGAGAGGGTGTGGAAGGAGACGTTCGAGGTGAACGTGTCCGCCAACTGGCGCCTCATCCGCACGCTCGACCCGATCCTGCGCCGCGCGGAGGCCGCGCGCTGCGTGTTCCTGACGTCCGGCGCCGCGACCAAGCTGCGGGCCCACTGGGGCGTCTACAGCATCTCCAAGGCCGCGCTGAACGCGCTCGTCGCGACCTACGCCGCCGAGGTCGCCAACACGCCGATCCGCGCCAACCTCTTCTCCCCCGGTCCCGTGCGAACCGGCATGCGCGCCGCCGCCGTCCCGGGCGAGGACCCGATGACCCTCCCGGCGCCCGAGGAGATCGCGCCCTACATCGCCGCGATGTGCGCCACCGGCTTCGACCGGAACGGCGCCACCTGGTCGTTCACCGACAAGGCGTTCGTCTAGGGGGGGGGTCTCGCAATGCCGCTCCGGCCGGGACGCTCCCCGGTTCGGGGTCAGGCGAGCGGGCGGCCGCCGTCAGTCTGGCCGGGCCAGCACCGCCTCGCGCCGGGCAATGCTCTCCGCCGACCAGACCTCGCTGCGCCGGTAGTATTCCGCCGCGACCGGCACCCCCTCCGGCAGCGTCAGCCATGGCCGCTTCGTCGACGTGAAGATGTGAATGTCCGGCACGATGGCGTGCGGATTGTCGAGCGAGCCGACCCGCACGAAGCGGATGCGTGGGCCCGACCCGGAATAGTTGCTCCAGATCGCCACCCGGCAATGCGGGCAGCGCGCGATCATCTGGCCCTTGCCGCTGGCGCTCGGCGTGTGGACGATCTCCGGCTCCTCGCCGGTGTGGCGCACCCGGTCCGCCTCGATCATCGCGTTGGTGGCGAAGGCCGAGCCGGTCTCGCGCTGGCACCAGGTGCAATGGCAGGCATGGACGATCATGGGCGGCCCCTGCATCTCATAGCGTACCCGACCGCACGTGCAGCCTCCGGCAAGAATGTCCGCCATCGTGGCCTCCCTCTTTATGCGGCCGTCGGGACCGCCTTCGGCCCGGCAGCATAGGGAGGCCGGCCAGCAAGGGCTATGGCAGAACGCGCCGCTTCCCCTGCCCGCTCAGCCCTCGAGCCACTTCGACTCCACCACGATCTGCTCCTCGGGCACGCCGTAGGCGCGCAGGTCCGCGATGACGGCGCGCATCATGGGCGGCGGACCGCATACATAGAAGCGGTTGTCGAAGCCCACCATCTCGTCGATGAAGCCGGCGTCAATCTCGTCGCGGTGAAGCGGCCCGTCCTCCTCAGTGGTGACGAAGATCGAGCGAAGCCCGTCCATGCTCTCCCAGGTGTCGCGCAGGATGATGTCCGCCTCGCACTTGTTGGAGAAGATCAGCGTGCTGCCACCGACCTCGCCCGCACGCTGGCGCTGCAACAGGATCGGGATGAACGGCGTTACCCCCGCGCCGCCGGCGACGAACACCCCCGGCCCCCGGTCGCGGATGTCGCCGGACGGCCCGTCGACGAACACCTTGTCGCCGGGCTTCAGCCGGCCGATGCGCTCCGTGACGCCGTCATGGTCCGGGTGTTCGGCGGTGTTGTAGATCTTGATGACGAATTCAAGCCTGTCCTGATCCGGCAGCGACGTAATCGTGAACGGCTTTCCCGCATCGCGGAAGCCGGGAATATCAAGTCCCCAGTGGTTCGCCTGTCCCGGCAAGAAATCGTACCCGGCCGGACGATCAAACACCAAGTGTACCGTATCCGGTGTGACGGGCGTAATACGCTGCAAGGTCAGGGTGTATAGCATCGCACTCTCCACATAAATTCGGAGAGTGAACGCAGAAGGCCCGGAATCGTCCCATCGATGCTGCGAATTGTGATCGTCAGACGAGCGCGACACCCATCCCGGCGAGCTCCACCGTCGCCGCGGCCAACGAACCGTCGAGGTCGATCGCCCGGCAGAGCTCCATCCGCACCGTCACCTCGTAGCCGTGCCGGATCGCGTCGCGCGCGGAATAGGCGACGCAGAAGTCGGTCGCGAGGCCGACGAGCGTCACGCTGTCGATCCCGCGCGAGCGCAGGTAGCCGTCGAGGCCGGTCGGCGTCGTGCGGTCGTTCTCGTAGAAGGCCGAGTAGCTGTCCACCGACCGGTGGTAGCCCTTGCGAATGATGAGTTCGGCCCGGTCCGTCACCAGATCCGGGTGGAACGCCGCGCCCTCGGAGCCGATGATGCAGTGGTCCGGCCACAGGACCTGCGGGCCGTACGCCATCTCGATCATCTCGAACGGCGCGCGGCCGGGATGCTGGGAGGCGAACGACGAGTGGCCGGCCGGATGCCAGTCCTGCGTGAGGACGACGGCCGCGGCCTCCGCCATCGCGGCGTTGATGCCGGGGACGATGACGTCCCCCTCGGGCACCGCGAGCGCACCGCCGGGGCAGAAGTCGTTCTGGACGTCGACGACGAGGAGAGCGTGGCTCACATCAGCCGCGCGCCGTTCGGCACGTCCTTGTCGGGCACCGCGAGGACGATGGCGCCGCCCTCGTCCTCGTAGCCGAGCACAAGCACCTCGGACATGAACTTGCCGATCTGGCGCGGAGGGAAATTGACCACGGCCATCACCTTCCGCCCGACGAGCTCGTCCGGCTTGTAGTGAACGGTGATCTGGGCCGACGACTTCTTCTCGCCGACGGCCTCGCCGAAGTCGATGCGCATCTTGATCGCGGGCTTGCGCGCCTCGGGGAACGGCTCCGCGGCGACGATGGTGCCGATGCGGATGTCGACTTTCATGAAGTCGTCGAAGACGATAGGGGTGCTCGGTGCGCTCATGCGCCACGTTTAGCATGCGTCCGCGAGCGCGCCACCCTCCTCGGCGGCGCCCTTGTCACGGGCCGGTCAGTTTCCCGTGCTGTCGTCCCGGGCCTTGCCGCCCCGAGTGGTCTTCCGCGCCGGTTTGGCCTGCGCCGTCCGGGACTTGGGGCTGGCGCTCCGGCCCGCCGCTCCCTTCGCTCCGGCGCCCTTCGCCGCGCCGGCCTTCGCCGCCCCGCGCGACGAGCCTCGAGCGGGGCCAGCCGCCTTGCCAGCTGTCCCCCGCGACGCCTTCGGCCGCGCGGTGCCGCCCGAGGCGTCGGGCGCGGCATCGGTCTCGGGCGTCGTCGGCGCGGCGGGCTCTTCGGCGGCTGTGACCGTCTCGGCTCGGCCGGGGTCGGCGGCGGCGCGGGCGGGCCGCGGGGCCGTCCCTGTCGCGGAGCCGGCGGCTTCCGTTGCATCGGCGGCCGGGGCCGCGCCGTTGGAGGCGCCCGCCGCCACGCCGGCGCCCGGGTCCTCGCGGGCCCTGCGCGCGCGGACGGCCGGGCCGAGCCAGCGGGCGAGGCGGTTGTGGCGGCTCTCGCTGCGGCGAAGCTCCTGGTCGAGGGCGGCCATGGTGCGCGGCATGCCGGGGTCGTCCTCGGTCACGAAGATCCGCAGGACGCGCATGAACGCCATCGAGAGCGCCTGCGCCGCGATGCCGCCGCGGAAGCCGGACGCGTCGACGCCCGCCGCCGCCAGCATCCACACCTGCGAGCGCACCGCCAGCGCGTTGAGCGAGAGCGCCAGCGCCGGGTCGCGGGTCGCCGAGCGCATCAGCGACCTGAGCGCCGCGCGGTAGGGGCGCAGCGCGTCGAGCCGGGTCATCAGGACGTCGAACAGGCGCTCGCGCGGCGGCTCGTCCGCCATGTCCTCGAACGAGCCCTCCAGCACCTCGCCGTCGATCCGCCGCATGAAGGCGTCGAGGATCTCGCCACGGCTGCCGAAGGCGGCATTGAGCGCGGAGAGGCCGATGCCCGCCTCGTCAGCGATGTCCTGAAGGGAGATGCGGTCGAACGTCCGCGTCTCGAGCAGCGCCAGCGTGGCGTCGATGATTGCGTCGGACGTCGTCACCCGTTCCTCCGTTCGGGCGGGAGGGTGCCCGCCCACGGCGCGCCCGTCTGGACAGGCCGCGCCTTGCGATCGCGCCGGCCGCTCCTGCCGGCGTGGCCCTAGCTGCCGAGCTCGCGGGACCGCCTGGCCGCGGAGTCGACGGCGCGCGTCATCAGCTCGGTCAGCGCCCCGGTGTCGGCGAGGACCGACAGCGCGGCGGCGGTCGTGCCTCCCGGAGAGGTCACATTGCGGCGCAGCGTGGCCGGATCAAGCGGGCTGCGCGCAAGCAGCGCACCGGCGCCGACGACCGTCTGCCGCGCCAGCACCGCCGCGACGTCGGACGGTAGGCCGGCCGCCTCCCCCGCCGCGGTCATCGCCTCGACGAGGTGGAACACGTACGCCGGACCGGAGCCTGAGACCGCGGTCGCCGCGTCGATCAGCCCCTCGTCGTCCACCCACGCCACCTTGCCGAGCGCGCCGAGCAGCTCGTTCGCGATCTCGATCACGTGCGGGGTGGCGTCGATCGCGACGGCACAGGTCATCCCCTGGCCGATCGCCGCCGGGGTGTTCGGGATCGATCGCACGATCGGCCCGCGCCCCAGCGTCTTCAGCTTCGCCACCGTGATGCCGGCGGCGATGGAGATGACGATGGTGTCGCCGTCGACGTTGCCCTGCAGGGTCGGCAGCACCTCCGCCATGCTCTGCGGCTTCACCGCGAGGACGACGGTGTGCGCGACGACGTCCGGCGGCGAGGTGTAGACGCGCAGGCCCGGACGGCGCGGCGTGTCGAGATCGGCGGCGGGGTCCACGACCACGATGGAGCGCGGGTCGGTCCCCGCATTGAGCCAGCCTTCCAGCATGGCGCCGCCCATGTTGCCGGCGCCGACGAGAAGGAGGGGACGTTCAGGCGACATGTCTCGGTCTCTGGCCTCAGCGTCCCGGATCAGGTCCGAGGTCACGCTTCACCTACGGTTTCAAAGAGCGCGCCTTCGAGCGCGTCCGCCGCACTTTTCCCCGCCCATACGACGAACTGGAACGCCTGGTAGTGGCTGTCGCACGTCTCCACCGCGTGCGACAGAAGCGCCTGGACGTGGCTCGTCGCCGGCAGCTCGTCGCCCGCGAGAAGCTGCGTGTGGCGAAAGATGACGACGCCTTCCTTGCTCCACAGGTCGAAGTGTCCCATCCACATCCGCTCGTTGACGAGGGCGAGCAGGCGCGTCACCTCCGTGTAGCGCGGTTCCGTGACCTTGAGGTCGAAGGCGACCGCGATGTGGAGGGAATCGAACTCGTCCATGTGGGTGAAGGCGACGTGATAGGCGCTCCACCGCCCGGTGACCGAAATGGTGATTTCGTCGTCGCCGACGCGCTCGTACGTCCAGTCGTTGCCGTTGGCCACCTCTTCGATGCGGTCGATGGGATTGGCGGTCTGAGAGAATTCGTCGTAATCGATCAAGCTCATCGCTGATCCTTTCAGCACGCGGGGGACAAGGCCCTTCGGGGCTCCCGCGCTTGGGACGACGTAGAGAGCGCGAGGGGAGCGAATCCCGCGCTGTCGCCGACAGGAGATCAGATAAGGTGCGGCAAGGAAAGGGCGAGGCGCACGCGGTCCACGGCCCGAACTATTGCGGACCGGGGGCCGAATGCCCGGTGTCCGGAGCCTCGGATTCGGCCGGTGCCGGCGGCGACAATTTCGCCTCCAGGGCCTCCACCCGAGCCCGCAGCGCGTCGACCTCGTCGGCCGCGCGGACCGCGATCGCCTTCACCGCCTCGAAGTCGTCCCGCTGGACCACGTTCGCCTCGGAGAGCAGACGCTCGACCTGGGAGCGCATGGCACCCTCCACCTCGCGCCGCGCACCCTGGGCCACGGCGGCCGCGTCGGTCGCGAGACGGGCGATCTCGTCGATGAGGCGGTTGTTCGTCTGTGTCATGACGCTCTCCAGTGCAAGGCGACGGTATATATTCCGAGGGACTTGGTCCCTTCCGGGCGACCGGACAAGTGATGTCCTTCACCAGCGTGTCGCGCCCGCCCGCGATACTCGATAAGTCCGCAGTCCGCGAGTGCTCCCATGCTGCCAGTCATCCCTTTTCCGGCCATCGATCCGAATGCAATTGTCATTCCGATCCCTTTCGCCGACCTCTCGATTCCGATTCGCTGGTATGCCCTGGCGTATATCGCCGGCATCCTTCTGGGCTGGGCCTATGCCCGGCGCCTCGTGCGCGCCTCCGGCCTGTGGGGGACGCGACCCCGCCCCACGGTCACGGACATCGACGACCTCGTCACCTGGGTGACGCTCGGCATCGTCGTCGGCGGACGGCTCGGCTACATCCTCGTCTACGATCTCGGGGTCTATCTGGCCGATCCTATCAAGATGGTGCGGATCAATGATGGCGGGATGGCGTTCCACGGCGGACTTATCGGCGTCATCATTGCGGTCGTCGCCTATTGCCACGTCAAACGCATCTCTTTCGTCGCCGTCCTCGACGTGATGGCGGCCGTCGTACCTATCGGTCTCTTTTTCGGCCGCCTCGCGAACTTCGTGAACGGCGAACTTTGGGGCCGTCCGAGCGACGTTCCGTGGGCCATCGTCTTCCCGGACCCGCGCGCCGGCGACATCCCCCGCCACCCCAGCCAGCTGTACCAGGCGGCCATGGAGGGGGTGCTGCTCTTCGTCATCGTCGGCATCGCCGTCAGAATGGGCGCGCTGAGGCGCCCGGGACTGGCGCTCGGCCTCTTCGGGGGTGGATATGGCGTGATGCGCATCATCGGCGAGACCTTCCGCATGCCGGACCAGCAGCTCGGCTTCTTCTTCGGCGACCTCACGATGGGGATGATGCTCTCCGGGCCGATGATCGTCATCGGTGCGATCGTCGTATGGTGCGCGCTCGCCCGCCCGGCCTACCCGGACGCGCCGCAACCGGATGCCGACGCCCGCGCCAAGCCGGAGACGCCATGACCCCGGTCGCCGAGCGTCTCGCCCGCCGCATCGCCCTCACCGGACCGATCACCGTCGCCGAGTTCATGAGCGCGTGCCTGACGGATCCGGACGGCTACTACGCGCAGCGCGAGCCCTTCGGCACGGCGGGCGACTTCATCACCGCCCCGGAGATCAGCCAGATGTTCGGCGAGATCGTCGGCGCCTTCCTCCTCGACCGCTGGCAAGCCGACGGGCGGCCCGCCCCGTTCGACCTCGTCGAGCTCGGCCCCGGCCGGGGAACGCTGATGCGGGACGTGCTGCGGGTCTGCGCCACCGACCCGCGCTTCATCGGCGCGAGCCGGGTCGTCCTGGTGGAGGCGTCCGACCGGCTGCGCCAGCTCCAGCGCAGGACCCTCGCCCCGCTCCACCCCAACGTCGCCTGGGCGGACGGGCCGCCCACCGAGCGCCCCTTCTACCTCGTCGCCAACGAGTTCTTCGACGCGCTGCCCGTGCGGCAGGTCGTGCGGCGGGACGGGCGCTGGTACGAGCGGGTCGTCGGCCTCGCGGACGGCGCCCTCGCCTTCGGCCTGTCGCCCTTTCCCCTGACGCTCTCCGCCGACGCGCCCGAGGGCGCGGTGCGCGAGCTGCGGCCGGGGGCCGAGACGATGATCCGCACCATCGCCCAGGGCCTCGTCACCCACGACGTCGGTTCGGCGCTCGTCATCGACTACGGCTACGCCACCGCCGGCACGCCCGACGCCACCACCGGCTTCGGCGAGACGCTGCAGGCCGTGCGCGGCCACCAGCACGTGGACGTCCTCGACCGGCCCGGCGAGTCGGACCTCTCCGCCCACGTCGACTTCACCGCGCTCGCGACGGCGGCGACCAGCGCCGGAGCGGTCGCCCACGGCCCGGTCGACCAGGGCGACTTCCTCGTCAACCTCGGCCTGCTGCAGCGGGCCGGCGCGCTGGGCTCGCGCGCCGGCGACGACGAGCGGGCGATGATCGAGGCCGTGGTGCGCCGCCTCGCCGGCGCTGGCGAGGGGGAAATGGGGACCCTCTTCAAGGCGCTGGCGATCACCGCCCGGCCGGCCCCTCCCCCCGGCTTCCAGGTTGTGAACGGCCCGGCTGACTGATAGGAGCGGCCGATTGACCCAGCAACGAGGGTGCCGCCCGTGATCCGTCCGCCGGAGCCGATTTCGGCCGAAAGCCTTGCGCTGCCGCGGGTTCGCCATGCCTTCTTCACCCGTGAGGGCGGCGTGTCGACCGGCATCTACGCCTCGCTCAACACCGGCACCGGATCGGCCGACGATCAGGTCGCGGTGGCCGAGAACCTCAACCGGGTCGCATCCCACATGGGCGTTGCGCGCGATCACCTCGTGATGCTCTTCCAGACGCACTCGGCGATCGCCCACACTGTCGCCGGCCCGAGCCTCGACCGGCCCGAGGGGGACGCCATGGTGACGGCCGTCCCCGGCATCGCCCTCGGCATCCGCACCGCCGACTGCGCGCCGGTCCTCTTCGCGGACGAGCGCAACGGTGTCGTCGGTGCCGCCCACGCCGGCTGGCGCGGCGCCGTCGGCGGCATCCTGGAGGCGACCCTCGCCGCGATGCTGGGCGCCGGCGCCGAGGCGGACCACATCGTCGTCGCCATCGGCCCGACCATCGCCCAGCCCTCCTACGAGGTCGGACCGGAACTGCGCGATTCGCTCGCCAGCGACACGCCGCGCGGCATCGACACCGCCCCCTTCTTCGTCCCCTCGCAGACCGAGGGACGGCTGATGTTCGATCTCCCCGCCTACGTCACCGCGCGGCTGCGGCACGCCGGCGTCGGCGCGGTCGAGAACCTCGCCTGCGACACGTACACGGACGAGACGCGCTTCTACTCGTATCGTCGGCGCACCCACCGCAAGGAGGCCGGCCAAGGCAGCCTCCTCAGCGCCATCTCACTGGAGGCCTGACCCATGGCTCTGCACTTTACCTGCGACGAATTCGACGCGCGGATGGACCGGCTGCAGGCCGAGATGGCGGAGCACCGTCTGGACGCCATGCTCCTCTTCTCCCAGGAGAGCATGTACTGGCTGACCGGCTACGACACGTTCGGCTTCGTCTTCTTCCAGTGCCTCGTCGTCACCAAGAACCGCCGACTGGCGCTGATCACGCGTTCGGCGGACCTCAGGCAGGCGCGGCAGACCTCGATCATCGACGAGATCATCGTCTGGGCCGACCGTGCCGGCTCGGATCCCGCCAAGGCGCTGAAGGACCACCTCTTCGAGATGGACCTCCTCGGCTGCCGCCTCGGCATCGAGACCGACACCCACGGCCTCACCGCGAAGAACGGCAAGCGCGTCCAGGAGCAGCTCGAGAGCTTCGGCACCCTCGTCGAGGCGTCGACGATCATCCCCGAGCTGCGCAGCGTGAAGAGCCCGGCGGAGATCGAGTACGTGCGAAGGGCCGGCCAGCTCGCCGACGAGGCGCTGACATCGGGCCTCGCCCTCGTGAAGCCCGGCGCCGACGAGGGCGCGATCCTCGCCGCGATGCAGGGTGCCGTGCTGGCGGGCGGCGGCGACTATCCGGCAAACGAGTTCATCATCGGCTCGGGCGAGAAGGCGCTGCTGGTGCGCTACGCCTCCGGCCGCCGCGCGCTCGACGCCAACGACCAGCTCACCCTGGAGTTCGCCGGCGTCTACCGCCACTACCACGTCGCCATGATGGAGACGGTGGTGATCGGCGAGCCCCACCCGCGCCATGCCGAGATGTTCGAGGCGGCCGACGCGGCGCTCTCCGAGGTGCGCGAAGCGATGCGTCCGGGCCACACCTTCGGGGATGTGTACGACGCCCATGCCCGCGTGCTGCACGAGCGTGGTATGGGTAGCTTCCGTTTAAACGCTTGCGGCTATTCGTTGGGCGCAGCATTTACCCCGTCCTGGATGCAGTGGCCCATGTTCTACCCTGCCAATCCCGCCAAGATCGTGCCGAACATGGTGCTGTTCGCGCATATGATCCTGCTCGATTCGGAGAGCGGGACGGCGATGACCCTCGGCCGCACGTTCCTGACGACCGACGCCGACCCGGAGCCGCTGTCCGCGCTCGCACCGCGAATGCTGACCAAATGAGGGTTGTCCTGGCCCTCCTCCTGACGCTGGCGCTTACGGCCTGCGACGCGCCGCGGCTGACCGGCCTCGCGACCGGGGTTCAGAACAACGCCTACTCGCCCATCGCCGCCGTCGGCCGCCCCGAGGAGGCGACGTTCGCGTTCGCGCCCTTCCCCGGCATGCCCGGCAACGTCGCCGACGAGCTCCTGCGTCGGATCTGGCGCCGCTCGGAGGACGAGGGCCTCACGATCATCAAGCGCCCCGGCGGCAAGGCGCTCTTCCAGGTGGAAGGCACGCTGACGGCGGTGTCCGAGGACACCAACTCCCTCGTCTTCTACGTGTTCGACGTGAAGGACGTGTCGGGCCGCCGCGTCCACCGGATCTCCGGGACCAAGCGGTCGAGCTCGACCGAGGGCGACCCCTGGTCGTCGGTGAGCGAGGGCGATCTCGACATCATCGCCCGGCGCCTCGCGGCGCGCCTGCGTGCATGGCTCTACTCGGACGCCTGATCCCCTCGCGTCGCAGGAAGAAGCGCCGGACGGCGACGTTCGCCGTCAGCGAACGCGGCCGGGCCGACTGGGAACCTGTATTCGGCGGAACACCGCCCCGGACCCTCCGGCCCGCGCTCTCGTTCGACCAGCGCCTCACCCATTGTCTCGGCGCACTGGCGTCGATCGAGACCGCCACCTTCCGCGTCGACACCGGCCACCCGCAGATGATCGGCCGCACCGGCATGGACCGCGCGGCGTTCGAGGCGGCCGCAGCGCATTACGCCAGCGGACGGCGGTTCCTGACCGACCATCCCGAGCGGCGCCGGAGCCGCCTCTTCCGCACCTACGTCGCACCCGTCTCCGTGGACCACGGGGAGATCGCCACCGGGCACCCCTTCCTTGTCTTCGTCTCCGACAACGTCGAGGCGTACGAGCTTCCGACCCTCGTCAAGTCGCGGCCGGCCGGCTTCGCCGGGCTCAGCGTCCTCTTTCCGCTCAACTATGCCTGGCACTTCGGGTCGCTGGGCAAGGTCGAGGCGGCGGACATGCCCTTCGAGAAGAAGGCGCGCCGCCTTGTGTGGCGGGGCAAGACGACCGGGCTGCAGCTCGACCGGCCCGGCAGCCTGGACCGGGGCAGCCGCTCCTTCGTGCCGCAGTTCAACGCGCGCAACACGAACCCGGCCATCGACCTCGGCTTCTCCCACCTCACCCCGTCGGTGGACAATCTCGGCGACGCGGTCCTCACCGCCGCGCTCCGCACCGCGGTGAAGGAGACGCTTTCGCTGGAGGAGCACCTCGGCTCGCGCTACCTCCTCAGCCTGGAGGGGCACGACGTGGCGTCCGGGCTGAAGTGGATGCTGGCGTCGAATTCCGTCGTACTCATGCCGCGGCCGCGCTGCGAGTCGTGGGCGTGCGAGCGGCACCTGGAGCCATTCGTCCACTACGTGCCGGTACGGCCGGACCTCTCCGACCTCGAGGAGGCCTTCGCATGGTGCCTCGACAATGACGCCGCGTGCCGGCGGATCTCGGCCAACGCCCGCGCCTTCATGGCGCCGTTCCTCGACGCCGGGGCGGAACGCGCCCTCACCGAGGCGGTGCTCGAGGCCTACTTCGCCAAGGTCCGCCTCGTGCCGGGGGATGGCCTCGACGCGCGGCTTCTGGCATGAGGGGCGCGGGCGGGTTGTCCCCAGCCAGAGTGGCGCGTTTGCCGCACTGATGAACCGTTCGCCCCACGATCGCCCGAAACATTCCGACACCGGCGAAAAGTTGCTAACTAGGTGTGCCGCGCCGGTCCGGTGCGCTCTTTCCGATCCAATGGCGGCGCTATGAAGCTCGTTTCAGGCAATTCCAACCGGCCCCTTGCCGAGGCAATCTCCCAGTATCTCGACCTTCCGCTGACGGAATGTGCCGTCCGCCGGTTCGCCGACCAGGAGGTCTTCGTCGAGATCCGCGAGAACGTTCGCGGCGAGGACGTGTTCGTCATCCAGTCGACGAGCTACCCCGCCAACGACAATCTGATGGAGCTCCTCATCATCATCGACGCGCTGGTCCGCGCGTCGGCGAGGCGCATCACCGCGGTGGTCCCCTACTTCGGCTACGCCCGGCAGGACCGGAAGATGGGCGGACGCACGCCGATCTCGGCCAAGCTGGTGGCCAACATCATCACCCGCGCGGGCGCCGACCGCGTCCTGACGGTCGACCTCCACGCCGGTCAGATCCAGGGCTTCTTCGACATCCCGACGGACAACCTCTACATCGCCCCGGTGATGAGCCGGGACATCAAGGAGCGCTACACGCTCGACAACCTGATGGTCGTCTCGCCGGACGTCGGCGGCGTGGTGCGGGCCCGCGAGCTCGCCAAGCGCATAGACGCGCCCCTCGCCATCGTCGACAAGCGACGCGAGCGGCCGGGCGAGTCCGAGGTGATGAACATTATCGGTAACGTCGCCGGGCGGGACTGCATCCTGTTCGACGACATCGTCGATTCCGGCGGCACACTGTGCAACGCGGCGGACGCGCTGCTGGCGGCCGACGCCAAGAGCGTCGCGGCCTTCATCACCCACGGCGTCCTGTCCGGGGGTGCCGTCGCGCGCATCGAGGCCTCCCGCCTCGAGGAGCTGGTGATTACCGATTCCATCGCCGCCACCGACGCGATCAAGCAGGCGGACAAGCTCCGGGTCGTGTCGATCGCGCCGCTGATCGGCGAGGCGATCTCGCGCACCGCGCTCGAAAAATCGGTCTCAAGCCTCTTCGACTAGAGAAGAAGAGACCCCGCCCCCGTCGCGGCTCTCTGACCGGCGGACATTCCCCGCGCCGGCCCGCCGCCCGCGCGGCATCGTTGCGGGCCGGAGCCCGCGTCACGTCATCGGATCTTTCGGGATTGGCCCGGTTCGGCTCGGGCGGCGCCCGGCGGCCCCGGAGGGGGCTCGCCGTCGGGGCGTGGCCCTCAGGCCGCCGCGGTGCGGGCGAGCGCGTGGTGCGCTTCGCTGGCGGCGCCGAGCGCGTCGAAGAAGCCGTCGATATCCCGGAGCTGGTCGACCAGCGCGGCGCGGCGGTCGGACAGGTCGTCGATCGTCGCGGTGAGATTGTCGCGGCGGTCGCGTGCGGCCCGCGCTACTGTGGAGTAGGCGAAGTTCTCCGGATCGACGACGCCGGAGCGACGCTCCTCACCTTCGATCTGTTTGCCGAGTTCCACGCGGATCACCTCGAGGTCGGCGATCATGCGCTCATACTGGGCGAGCTGGCGCCGGAGCGCACCCGCCTGGAATTCCTTAGCCTGAATCGTGCTTTCGCGCGGCTTCATCGATTTTGCCCCCCATCTTGCTGAGCGAGGCTCAACCTAGTCGGCGCGGCTTGCAATTTGGTTCGCCGGCTCTGTC
This sequence comes from Acuticoccus sediminis, assembly GCF_003258595.1. Taxonomy (NCBI): domain Bacteria; kingdom Pseudomonadati; phylum Pseudomonadota; class Alphaproteobacteria; order Hyphomicrobiales; family Amorphaceae; genus Acuticoccus; species Acuticoccus sediminis. Next base: position 234,958 of record NZ_QHHQ01000006.1, on the reverse strand, counting down.
CAAACCCGACGGGTGCGTTAACCGATGCGAGGGAAAGCCTGAGCGAGGCTTCAGCGAACCTGATCGACCGCACAGTCTTTGTTTCCCATCGGTTTACCCTCTCGCGGTGCCGGCTCGCCACAGGCACCGAAAACCCCAGGGTCGATGCGGGATTCGTATGCGGCCGGCTCCGATACTTAGAATCCCTATGGTTACGGCTTCGTGCCCATGGCGTCCGGAAATGGTCCCGGCCGTGTTGGAGATTGCGAAAGGTTTGGAATGGCGCGGTGGTCAAAAACGCCGCCGCTGCGGCCCATCATGCTGAACAGGCAGTGAATTTCATGCCCGGCCCATCATCGGGCCTTTGGCTTCGATCGCGCGACGCGTTAAGGGTTGTGTGACACCTATGCCACAGGTCGCGCCATCAAAACCCCGCAGAAACCCTGGAATCAGCGCACGGACATGCGGGAAAGCCTAACGCGCAAAACACTGCCATTAAGCAATCGTTTACCGGATCCGCTCATGGTCCTCCTGTGTCCCGCGCCGCGACGCGAAAGTCTTGGACAAGCGTTTCTCGCCGCGCCGGACGATGCACCGTTTTGGTACCAAGGATTCGGCACTGAATCGGCCTTCCGTTCCGGGTCCTGCGACCCGCACCGATTGACTACCAAGACCCGCTATCCGGCGGATCGCATGAGGGGACTTGCATGCGCGTTCTATTGATCGAGGATGACAGCGCCACGGCTCAGTCCATCGAGCTCATGCTGAACTCCGAGCGGTTTAACGTCTATACGACGAACCTCGGCGAAGAAGGCATCGATCTCGGGAAACTGTACGATTACGACATCATCCTTCTCGATATCAATCTGCCGGACATGTCCGGCTACGAGGTCCTCAGGACCTTGCGCGTCTCCAAGATCGATACGCCGATCCTGATCCTGTCGGGTCTCGGCAACATCGAGGACAAGGTGCGCGGGCTCGGCTTCGGTGCCGACGACTACCTGACCAAGCCCTTCCACAAGGACGAGCTGGTGGCGCGGATCAACGCGATCGTCCGCCGCTCGAAGGGCCACGCGGAATCCATCATCCGCACCGGCGAGCTGGCGGTGAACCTCGACACCAAGACGGTGGATGTCGACGGCCAGCGCGTCCACCTGACGGGCAAGGAGTACCAGATGCTGGAACTCCTCTCGCTGCGGAAGGGCACGACGCTCACCAAGGAGATGTTCCTGAACCATCTCTACGGCGGGATGGACGAGCCCGAGCTGAAGATCATCGACGTCTTCATCTGCAAGCTGCGCAAGAAGCTGTCGGCGGCGACCGGCGGGCGCAACTACATCGAGACGGTGTGGGGCCGCGGTTACGTGCTGCGCGAGCCGGAGCCCGAGCATCGTCGCGAAATGGCATGAGACAGGGGGCCCGGGCGCCCACCCACTGCGAGACGCAAAACGCCTCGGCCCTTCTCCCAGGGCCGAGGCGTTTTAGCGTTTACGACGTTAACAAAGACGGCGTGATGGCGGCCCCAATGAGCCGATCGCGCGACGCGCTAGCGTCGCACGGTGCGGAAGGTCATGCGGCTGCCGTCCGAGGCGACGTCGACGCGCCAGCCGCCGCTCTCGGCGAGCATGGCGATGATCTTCGCCTGGACGCCGCGCGGGTCGGTGATCTCGCCGCCGCCGGTGGTGACGTCGACGAAGGGCGGGTTGCGCAGCGTTTCGCCGGCGGCGGTGACGACGAGGCCCCCTTCCCCGTACTCGACGGTGACCGTGCCGCCGCGGGGCACCGCGCCGAGCGCATAGGTGGCGAGGAGCATCCCGAGCTTCACCTCGGTGCGCGGCTGGGCGCCGCCCTTCCAGGCCCAGTCGAGCGTCGCCCGCTCGCCCTTGAAGAGCTCGGCGGTGAGGCGGCCGGCCTCGCCGGGGTCGAGCTCGTCCGCGCCGCCGGCCGCGCCGTAGGCCATGCGCGCGTACTGCAGCTTCGCGCTCGCCTGGAGCGCGCTCTTCTTGATGAGATCCATGGCCATCTCGGCCATCGCCTCGTCCTCGGCGATGAGTTCCAGGCCGTTCTGGATGGCACCGACCGGGCCGACGATGTCGTGGCACAAGCGCGAGGCCATCAGGCTCGCAAGCTCGAGTTCGCTTTGCATCTCATTCCCCGTGGCGCGCGATCCGCGCCGCGCTTTCCAAGATCTCGATTCGTCGGCCGTCCCGCAGGTCGGCCGCGTGCGAACCCTAACCAGTAAAGTCGGAGGTGTCCCATGTTGCGCCAGGTTGTCCCCGTCGCTGCACTCGCAGCGGCCCTCGTGTCGGCGCCGGTCTTCGCTCAAACGGCGATCCAGCCGGTCGACCCGACGAGCGAGGTGATCACCCAGTCTCCCGTCACCTATGCCGGAACGCGCCAGCCCGTGGTGCAGCCAGTCACAACCTATACGGCCGACGAGCTTCTCGTCACCGGACAGCAGTTCTTCGGCCAGGCCTCGGGCGGTCTCGCCCAGATCCTGCAGAACGCTTTCGCCCAGTTCGGCCAGCCCAACGGCTACATCCTCGGCGAGGAGGCGTCCGGCGCGTTCTTCGGCGGGCTGCGCTACGGCGAGGGCGTCCTCAACACCACCCAGTTCGGCCGCCAGAAGGTGTTCTGGCAGGGTCCGTCCGTCGGGTGGGACTTCGGCGGCAACGGCAGCCAGGTCATGATGCTCGTCTACAGTCTGCGGGACATCTACGCGATCATGGGACGCTTCGGCGGGGTCGAGGGTTCGGCCTACATCGTCGGCGGGCTGGGCATGAACGTGCTGGTCGCGGGCGAGATGGTGCTGGTCCCGGTGCGCACGGGAGTCGGCGCACGGCTCGGCGTCAACGTCGGGTACCTCAAGTTCACGCCGGAGCCGACCTGGAACCCGTTCTGAGCCGGCCCAACGCCCGTGACAGGCTTTGCCGGAGGAGAGTATGACAGCCCAATCTCCAAGCCGGTGAAATAGGTGAACCCTTGTTTGAAGACCTCACCCTCCCGATTGCTGCCTTTGGTGTGGTCGTTGCGTTCATCGTGATGGCGATCATCTCGAACGTGATGAGCAAGCGGTCGAACCGCGAGTCGGGCGATCTGGCCGCGATGCAGGCCGAAAAGGACGTCATGCGCGCCAACCACGCGGTGGAGATCGCCGCGCTGGAGCGACGGCTCGCGACGGCCCAGACCCGCGGCCTCGAGGGCGATGCCGCGCTGCGCGTCGCCGAGGCCGAGAGCCGGGCCGCCGAACTGAAGGGCGAACTCGATTCCCTGAAGGCGGGCGCTCAGCAGAGCGAGGCCGGGCTCAAGTCCGCGACGGAGGAGCGTGACACGCTCGCGAAGTCGCTGGCGACCGCGGCGGCCGAGCGCGATGCCGCGGTTGCCGAGCGCGACAAGGCCGCCGCCGACGCCAAGGAACGGGCCAGGACGATCACGGCCCTGCGCGAGGAGCTCGCGACGGCGACGAACCGCCTCGTGCGCCCGAACGATCCCCCCAAGGGACCATCGCCCGCAGAGCTCGCCGCGGCGGTGGCGGCGAGGGAGGTCGCGGAGCGTGAGGCGGACGAGCTGCGCCAGGAGCGCGACGCGCTGAAGGCGAATGCCGGGGCCGGCGCCGCCGGTTCGGCCGAGCTCGCCGCGCTGCGCGAGAGCCTCGCGGCCGCCGAGCGCACCATCGCCGACCGCGATAAGGCCATCGAGGCGCTGAAGGCCGCCGGCACCGCGCCGGGCGAAGGCGTTTCGTCGGCGAAGGTGGCCGAGCTGACGGCGGCGCTTCAGGCCGTGGAGGCGCGGGAGCGCACCGCCAACCAGGAACTGTCCCGCCTCTCCTACGATCTCGACCAGATGCGGGGCAGGATTGCATCGCACGAGCGGCTCGAGAGCGAGGCCAAGGCCAAGGTCGACCAGCGCGAGGCGCTGCTGGAGCTGCGGCAGCAGAAGATCTACGAGCTCGAGGCGACCGTCCGGGAGCTGCGCGAATCGGCGACCGCCGCGGCTGCGCCCAATGATCAGGTGGCGCTGCTGAGAAAGCGCCTCAACGGCGTGCGGTCCGAGAAGGACGCGCTGCTGGGCGAACTGGAGGCGCTTCGGCAGGACATGTCGGCCGCCGCGGAGGCCGGCGGCTCCGCCGATGTCGCGGCGCTGCGCAAGACTGTGGATGAGTTGAGGGCCGAGAACGCGAATCTGAAGGCGGCGGCGGGCGAGGCGAGCGCCCTCAACGCCGCGGAAGTCGCCTCCCTGCGCGAAGAGCTGCGCAAACTGGCGCAGAAATTCATCGACATGGCAGGGTCCCAGCCGGAGGAGAAGTCGCCGGAGGAAATGACGCTTGCCGAACGGATCCGCGCCTTCAAGGCGGCCCGCACCACCGGCTGACCCCCGTCCCGTCGCCGGGCGATCCCCCGGCGGACGCCGGCAAGAACGACCGAAAGAGCCCGCACGCCGCCGCGCTGCGGGCTTTTTTGCGTCCGGCGAAGGAGGATCGGTGATCGGAGGGACGTGACCGCTTGGTGGGCGGTGACGGATTCGAACCGCCGACCTACTGGGTGTAAACCAGCCGCTCTAACCAGCTGAGCTAACCGCCCGCGGGGGGAGGAATAGCGTGCCGTCGCCCATCTGGAAAGGTCGTCCACAAAGTCGCTTGAAAGTCGCTTGACAGGACAGCGGGGTGGCCTTAGTTCAGCAGCTCTCGCGGGCACAGCGGCAACGCCAAGCCCGGATGCGGGGGTGTAGCTCAGATGGTTAGAGCGCCGGCCTGTCACGCCGGAGGTCGCGGGTTCGAGCCCCGTCACTCTCGCCACCATGACCCTGCGTCGCAGACTTCCCCTTCCCCGAAGTCCCTCCCTCTTCGATCATCCGACTATCGTCTCCAGTGAGCCTCTCGCTCTCTTTGGTCACGCTCGTCGTTCCCGATTACGACGCGGCCATCGCGTTCTACGTCGGCGTCCTCGGCTTCGAGCTGGTGGAGGACACCCCCGTCGGCCCCCTCAAGCGCTGGGTGGTTGTCCGCCCGCGCGGTAGCGGCACGGCCCTCCTCCTCGCGAGGGCGGCAGCGCCCGAACAGGCGGACGCGGTCGGCCGGCAGACCGGCGGGCGCGTCGCCTTCTTCCTCACCGCCGACGACTTCGCCTCCGAGCACGGGCGGCTGCTCGCCGCCGGTGTGCGCTTCGAGGAAGCGCCGCGACAGGAGCCCTACGGCACCGTCGCCGTCTTCCGCGACCCGTTCGGCAACCGCTGGGACCTCCTGTCGAAACGCTGAGCAATCGCCGCTCCATGCCGTCGATCGGCGTGAGCGGGGCCGATCCCGGCCCCCGCCAGTCTCGAAGCGCTCCAATTCGCGGCGGCGGCGCGACGGATCCGCCGGGCGGGCGCGACGGGGAACCGCGGGTGCGGCGCCGGGGAGCTTGCATTTCACGGCCCGCGGTCGCATTGCGTGGTGGGTCGGGCGGGTGCCAACCCTTGGATTCGCTTGCCTGAAGCGTGCCGGCCTGCGATGTGACGGGCCTGGAATGCACTCCAACCGTCGATGATGACCAAGCAAATGCTCGCGTCAGGTTGCGGCGGTCTGCGGTTTGAGTCATTCCAAGGACGCCATACATGGAATGAGGCGTCAGGACGGCACCGTCTGCCTGCCTGCGCCTCGAAGGGGTACCGATGGAAGACCTCCTCACCAGCTACCTTCCGGTGATCATTTTTACCGGGATCGCCACCGTCATCGGGCTTGCGCTGCTCGTCATCCCGTTCATCGTCGCCTACAAGGCGCCGGACGCGGAGAAGCTTTCGGCCTACGAGTGCGGCTTCAATGCGTTCGACGATGCGCGCATGAAGTTCGACATCCGGTTCTATCTGGTCGCGATCCTGTTCATCATCTTCGACCTGGAGGTGGCCTTCCTGTTCCCGTGGGTGCTGTCGTTCGACAACATCGGCTGGTTCGGGTTCGGCTCGGTGATGCTCTTCCTCGCGATCCTCACCATCGGCTTCGTGTATGAGTGGAAGAAGGGAGCGCTGGAATGGAATTGACGCAGGACAAACCGATCCTCGACCAGCGCGGTGCCGGCACGGGTGGCGCGCCGGCGACCAGCGTGTCCGTCGCGGGCAACCAGCCGGACGACGAGTTCTTCCGGTCGATCTCGGACGAACTGGCCGACAAGGGCTTCGTCCTCACCTCGACCGAGGCGCTCATCCAGTGGGCGCGTACCGGCTCCCTGATGTGGATGACCTTCGGCCTCGCCTGCTGCGCGGTCGAGATGATGCAGATGTCGATGCCGCGCTACGACGTCGAGCGCTTCGGCATCGCCCCGCGCGCGTCCCCCCGCCAGTCCGACGTGATGATCGTCGCCGGCACGCTGACGAACAAGATGGCGCCGGCGCTGCGCAAGGTCTACGACCAGATGCCCGAGCCGCGCTACGTCGTGTCGATGGGCTCGTGCGCCAACGGCGGCGGCTACTACCACTACTCCTACTCGGTGGTGCGTGGCTGCGACCGGGTCGTCCCGGTGGACATCTACGTCCCCGGCTGCCCGCCGACCGCCGAGGCGCTGCTCTACGGCATCCTCCTTCTGCAGCGCAAAATCCGGCGCACCGGGACGATCGAGCGTTAAGATGGCCTTCCAACCCGACATCAGCGCGCTCGAGGACCTCGCCGAGATGGTCCGCACCCAGGCCGGTGACGGCGTGGTGGAGTCCGGCATCGAGTTCAGCCAGCTCACGATCACCGTGACGCGCGAGGCGATCGTCGACGTGGTGCGCTTCCTGCGCGACGACCCGCGGGCGGCGTTCGTCAACCTGGTCGACATCTGCGGCGTCGACTGGCCGGCCCGGCCGGAGCGGTTCGAGGTGGTCTACCACTTCCTTTCCCCGGTCCAGAACCAGCGCGTCCGGCTGAAGGTGCTCACCGACGAGGTCACGCCCGTCCCGTCGATCACCTCGCTGTTCCCGGCCGCCGACTGGTACGAGCGCGAGGCGTACGACCTTTACGGCATCCTCTTCACGAGCCATCCGGACCTGCGCCGCCTGCTGACGGACTACGGCTTCGACGGCCACCCGCTGCGCAAGGACTTCCCGCTGACGGGCTTCGTCGAGGTGCGCTACGACGACGAGGCGAAGCGCGTCGTCTACGAGCCGGTGAAGCTGACGCAGCAGTTCCGCGACTTCGACTTCCTCTCCCCCTGGGAGGGCACGGACTACATCCTGCCCGGCGACGAGAAGGCGGCGAACTGATGGCCCGCACCGGACGCTGCCTCTGCGGAGCCATCGAGTTCGAGACGGAGCTGCAGAGCGAGGATGTCGGCGCCTGCCACTGCTCGATGTGCCGCAAGTGGTCGGGCGGCCCCTATGTCGAGGTGCAGACCGGTCCGCTGACGTTCACCAAGGGCGAGCCGACCGTCTACAACTCCTCCGATTGGGCGGAGCGTCTGTTCTGCCCCACCTGCGGGACGCACATCTGCTACCGCACGAAGGACGGCAGCTTCCATGCCGTCAACGCGGCGGCCTTCGACAGTCCGCCGACGGGCACGCTCGCGCTGGAAGTCTTCATCGACGAGAAGCCCGACACCTACGCCTTCGAGGGCGAGCGCAAGCGTATGACCGGGGCGGAGGTGATGGCAGCCTTCGCGGGGAACGACTGAGATGGCCGAGCAATCCGTCCGTAACTTCAACATCAACTTCGGCCCGCAGCACCCGGCGGCGCACGGCGTTCTCCGCCTCGTCCTGGAGCTCGACGGCGAGATCGTCACGCGCGTCGACCCGCACATCGGCCTCCTGCACCGCGGCACCGAGAAGCTCATCGAGCACAAGACGTACATGCAGGCGGTCCCCTACTTCGACCGTCTCGACTACGTCGCCCCGATGAACCAGGAGCATGCGTTCGCGCTGGCGACCGAGCAGCTCCTCGGCATCGAGATCCCGAAGCGCGCGCAGCTCATCCGCGTCCTCTTCTGCGAGATCGGGCGGATCCTGTCGCACCTTCTCAACGTCACGACGCAGGCGATGGACGTCGGCGCCCTCACCCCGCCGCTGTGGGGCTTCGAGGAGCGCGAGAAGCTGATGATGTTCTACGAGCGCGCCTGCGGCGCGCGGCTTCACGCGAACTATTTCCGCCCCGGCGGCGTCCACCAGGACCTCCCGCCGGAGCTGATCGACGACATCGAGGCGTTCTGCGACCCGTTCCTGAAGGTCGTCGACGATCTCGACCGTCTCATCACCGACAACCGCATCTTCCGCCAGCGCAACGCCGACATCGGCGTCGTGTCGCTGGACGAGTGCTGGGCCTGGGGCTTCTCGGGCGTGATGGTGCGCGGCTCCGGCGCGGCGTGGGACCTCAGGAAGTCGCAGCCCTACGAATGCTACGACGAGCTGGAGTTCGACATCCCCATCGGCAAGAACGGGGACTGCTTCGACCGCTATCTCATCCGCATGGAGGAGATGCGCCAGTCGGTCCGGATCATGCACCAGTGCATCGACATGCTGCGCGCGACGCCGGGCCCGGTGCACACGCTGGACGGCAAGGTCGCTCCGCCGAAGCGGGCCGAGATGAAGCGCTCGATGGAGGCGCTCATCCACCACTTCAAGCTCTACACCGAGGGCTACCACGTCCCCGAGGGCGAGGTGTACGCGGCCGTCGAGGCGCCGAAGGGCGAGTTCGGCGTCTATCTGGTGTCGGACGGCACGAACAAGCCGTACCGCTGCAAGATCAAGGCGCCCGGCTTCGCGCACCTTCAGGCGATGGACACCATGTGCGAGGGCCACATGCTCGCGGACGTCGCGGCGATCCTGGGCTCGCTCGACATCGTGTTCGGCGAGGTGGACCGGTAAGGCCCAGGATGGGGTTGCAGCCATTGACCACCGCGCTCGGACCAGGGTCGCCCGCACCTTCGCGGGAGGTCGCGACCGTCCGGGCCGCGTGGCCGGCGGGGCCCCGATGCTGCATTGCTGCGACGACCCCCTCCCCGAGGGGCCGTCCGTCGAACTGTCAGAACTTACATTCCCGTGTCTGCCTGCTAGGAGAGACACGATCGCCGACTTCCGGAGCTGACCCATGGCCGTAAGGCGCCTCGCCGAACAACAGCCCGCCGCGTTCGAGTTCACGCCGCAGAACCTCGAATGGGCCAAGGCGAAGATCAAGAACTACCCCGAAGGTCGTCAGGCGAGCGCCGTCATCCCGATCCTGTGGAAGGCGCAGGAGCAGCACCACGGCTGGCTTCCGGAGCCGGCCATCCGCCTCGTCGCGGACATGCTGGAGATGCCCTACATCCGCGTCTTCGAGATCGCGACCTTCTACACGATGTTCCAGCTGCAGCCGGTGGGCACGGTCGCGCACATCGGCGTCTGCGGCACGACGCCGTGCATGCTGCGCGGGTCGGACGACATCATGTCGATCTGCAAGAAGCGCATCGCGTCGCACGCGTTCGAGCTGTCGCAGGACGGCCGCTTCTCCTGGGAAGAGGTGGAGTGCGCGGGCGCCTGCGTGAACGCGCCGATGGTGCAGATCGGCGCCGACACCTACGAGGACCTGACCGCCGAGACGTTCAACGCCCTCCTCGACACGCTGGAGAAGGGCGGCACGCCGACCCCCGGACCGCAGAGCACGCGCAAGGGGTCCGAGCCGATCACCGGCGCGACCTCGCTCACCGAAGTCCCCGAGTATCCGCAGCCTGCCGGCACCGAGGCGCCCGGCGACGGCGCGCCGGACACCGACGTGGACCCGACCTCCCCCGCGGCCGCCGGCCAGAACATCGGCCGCCCGGACGGTGACAACCGCGTCGAGGTCGAGGCGACCCGCTCCGAGGGCGGCGCCCCGTCCGACCGCGTCGAGACCGACGGTGCGCCGGTGAGCGCCGAGGAGGCCGACCGCGCCGCTCCGGGTGGCGACGCCGCGCAGACGCCGATCACCGCCGCGGAAGCCGAGACCGCCTCCCCCGACGCACCGGCCGCCGAGGCCGCACCCGAGGCGACCTCCCCCGAGCCCGCACCCGAAGAGCCGGCCCCCGCCGCCACGTCCTTCCCGCCGGTGCCGGATGCCAACGCGGGCGCACGCGCCGACGCCGCCGGCGACCGGCCGCACGCGATGACGCTCGACGAGGCCGGCGCGCCCGACGACCTGAAGCGGATCTCCGGGATCGGCCCGGTGATCGAGAAGACGCTGCGCGAACTCGGCGTCTACAAGCTCGAGCAGCTTGCCGCCTGGACGCAGTCGAACAAGGAATGGGTGAACGCCTATCTGGCGTTCAAGGGCCGGATCGACCGCGAGCGCTGGGTCGAGCAGGCTCAGGACCTTATGAAGAAGTGAGACGGGGTCTGATGACCCGTCACCCGACCGGACCCCGTCACGGAGCCACACCATGCTGAGCGATCAGGACCGCATTTTCACCAACCTCTACGGCTTCGAGGACTGGACCCTTCCGGGTGCCCGCAAGCGTGGTCAGTGGTCCAACACCAAGTCGTTCATCGACGAGGGGCGTGAGTGGATCATCGAGCAGCTCAAGGGGTCGGGCCTGCGCGGCCGCGGCGGCGCCGGCTTCCCCTCGGGCCTGAAGATGAGCTTCATGCCGAAGGCGTCGGACGACGGCAGGCCGCACTACCTCGTCGTCAACGCCGACGAATCCGAGCCCGGCACCTGCAAGGACCGCGAGATCCTGCGCAACGACCCGCAGCTCCTCGTCGAGGGCTGCCTCCTCGCCTGCCGGGCGATGGACGCGCACTACTGCTACATCTACGTCCGCGGCGAATACATCCGCGAGCGCGAGCGCCTCGAGGAGGCGGTGCAGCAGGCGTATGACGCCAACCTCATCGGCAAGAACAACGTGCACGGCTGGGACTGCGACATCTACGTCCACCACGGCGCGGGCGCGTACATCTGCGGCGAGGAGACGGCGCTGCTGGAGTCGCTTGAAGGCAAGAAGGGCATGCCGCGCCTGAAGCCGCCCTTCCCGGCCAACATGGGCCTCTACGGCGCGCCGACCACGGTCCACAACGTGGAAACCATCGCGGTGGTGCCGGAGATCCTGCGCCGCGGCGCGACGTGGTTCGCCGACCTCGGCCGTCCGAACAACACCGGCACGAAGCTCTTCTGCATCTCCGGTCACGTCGAGCGCCCGTGCACCGTCGAGGAGGAGATGGGCATCACCTTCCGCGAGCTGGTCGAGAAGCACTGCGGCGGCGTGCGCGGCGGCTGGGACAACCTGCTGGCGGTGATCCCAGGCGGCTCGTCGGTGCCGCTGATCCCGCACTGGGAGTGCGACGACCTCAACATGGATTTCGACACGCTGCGCGACAAGAAATCCGGGCTCGGCACGGCGGCGGTCATCGTGATGGACAAGTCGACGGACATCGTGAACGCGATCACGCGCCTGTCGTACTTCTACCGGCACGAGAGCTGCGGCCAGTGCACGCCGTGCCGCGAGGGCACGGGCTGGATGTGGCGCGTGATGAAGCGGATGGTCGAGGGCCGCGCGGAGCTGCGCGAGATCGACCAGCTGCTCGACGTGACGAAGCGGGTCGAGGGTCACACCATCTGCGCGCTGGGCGACGCGGCGGCCTGGCCGATCCAGGGTCTCATCCGGCATTTCCGTCCGGAGATGGAGCGCCGCATCCGCGAGTACCAGGCCGCGCACGGCGCCGCGAAGCCGGCACGGGCAGCCGCCATCGCGGCGGAATAACCTCCGCCACCACGGGCAATGACGACGGCGGGGCGCCTCACGGCCGCCCCGCCGTTTTCGTCTGCGCCGCCCCGCCCGACCGACCCGGCTCTCAGGGATGCGGGGTCGTCAAGGGCCGCCCGGAGCCACGCGCAGCCCGCAGGGCGAGCATGGCGAGGACGGGGCGAAGCCCTTGCCCTTGACGAGCCTGCAGCCCGGCCCAGCGTGGTGCCAGGTGTTCAGGCCAGCCGGCCGCCCTTCGCGGCCGTCTGTCCTGAACGCCTGCCTGCCGGCGAGGTGGAGGGGAGCGCGAGGGGAGGAACGCCCCTCGCCTTCGGGGCACGGCGCCGCCTGCCGGTCAAGACAGGTTTCGAGCCACGTCCACGCCGGCCGCGCTCATTCCGGCCGCGGCCATCGCCACCGGCCCGACCCCGCCCTCAGGCGGCCGTCGCCGCCGCAAGGTGGGACGGCACGGGACGGCCGATGGCGTCGCTCACGAAGCGGGACACTTCCAGGAGTGCGGCAAGGTTGATGCCGGTCGGGATGCCCATGCCGTGGAGCATGTAGACGAGGTCCTCGGTCGCGACGTTCCCTGTGGCTCCCTTGGCGTAGGGGCAGCCGCCGACGCCGCCGACCGCCGAGTCGAGGACCGAGATACCGAGTTCGAGGCAGGCGTGGATGTTGGCGAGAGCCTGGCCGTAGGTGTCGTGGAAATGGAGCGCGAGCGCCCCGACCGGCACCACCTCGGCGACAGCCGCCGTCATCGCCCGCGCCGCGCCCGGCGTCCCCCGGCCGATCGTGTCGCCGAGCGAGACCTCGAAGCAACCCATCTCGTGGAGGCGCCTGGAGACCGCGGCGACGTCGCCGACCGGGACGTCCCCCTGGTAGGGGCAGCCGAGGACGCACGAGACGTAGCCGCGGACCTTCACGCCGGCCTCGCGGGCGCGCTCCATCACCGGCTCGAAGCGTTCGAGGCTCTCGGCGATGGAGCAGTTGATGTTCTTCTGGCTGAATGCCTCGGAGGCGCTGGCGAAGACGGCGACCTCGTCACACCGGGCGGCGATGGCCGCCTCCAGCCCCTTGAGGTTCGGCACCAGGACGGGGTAGCGCACGCCGGGCTTCCTGTGGATCGCGGCGAGCACCTCGGGGGTGCCGGCCATCTGCGGCACCCATTTGGGGGAGACGAACGCGCCGGCCTCGATGACCGTACAGCCCGCCTCCGCGAGGCGGTCGATCAGCTCCGCCTTCGTGGCGGCGGGGACGACGGCCTTCTCGTTCTGCAGGCCGTCGCGCGGGCCGACCTCAACGATGGTGACGCGGTCGGGAAGAGGCATGGGTAGCTCCGGGTTCAGCGAAGTGCGGATTTGAGGAAGTCGATGAGGCGCTGGTCGGCGCCGTAGGCGACGTTGACGCGGATGGCGCCGCGCTCGAGGGGGATGCGGTTGGGCCGGAAGAGGCTTCCGGGCGCGAGGAAGATGCTGCGTTCGGCGGCGGCCTTCACGAGTTCCATTTCGTCCACCCGTGGCGGCAATTCGGCCCAGACGTAGAAGCCGGGAACCTTCGGCGCCTTCACGCTGAGGCCGGCCCCCTCCAGCGCGGTCAGGGTCTTGAGGTGGGACTTCTCGATGCGCGCGCGCAGTCGGCGCAGGTGCCTCAGGTAGTGGCCGCGCTCGATGAGGCCAAGGACGAAGGCCTCGACGTAGTCCGAGCTCGCCACCGTCGTCAGCATCTTGATGTCGCGCAGCGCGGAGATGACCGGCGGCGAGCCGGCGACGAAGCCGCAGCGCAGGCTCGCCGACAGCGTCTTGGAGAAGGTGCCGACGTAGAGGACGCGCTGGAGCTGGTCGAGCGCGGCGAGGCGGGTAAGCGTCGGCGCGACGATGTCGGCGAAGGCGTCGTTCTCGACGATGATCATCCCGGACCGCTCGGCGGCCTGGAGGATCGAGAAGGCGACGGACGGAGCGAGGGAGGATCCGGTCGGGTTGTGCGCCTGGCTCTGGGTGAAGAAGGCCTTGGGCCCGAGGGCGAGCTTGGCGTTCAGCTCCTCGACGTCCGGCCCGTCCTCGTTGCGCTTCACCCCCTCCATCCGGATCCCGGCGAGGGCGAGCTTGCCGAACAGCGGGTAATAGCCGGGGTCGTCCACCAGCACGGTGTCGCCCGGCCGCAGGAAGTGGCGGATGATGAGGTCGAGGGCGTGGTTGGCGCCGTGGGTCAGGAGGACACCGTCCTCCGCGGCGCTGATCGAGCGCTCCAGCAGCATGACGCGCAGCCGCTCGCGCAGGGCCGCGAGGCCGTATGAGGAGCCGTAGCCGAAGGTGTCGGCGCCCTCCACGGCGCGGCTCGCCGTGAACCAGCGGCGCAGCTCCGAGCCTTCCATCCAGGAGGCCGGCGGGCGGCCGTCGCCGGGGCGCACGGCGTAGCTCTTGTCGAGCTGTTCGCGCAGGAGCGAGACGAGGTCGACGGCTGCACTGACATGAGGCTGCGGTGCCGACGTAACGGGCACCCTGTCCCTGCGGACCACATAATAGCCCGACCCTGCCCGGACCTCGAGGAGGCCGGCTGCGACCAACCTGTCATAGGCTTCGGCCATGGTATTTTTTGACACACCATGGTCGAGCGCCGCCTTTCGGATGGACGGCAGGCGCTGCCCGACGCTCCATGACTCGCTTCGAAGCCGCGCTCCGACTGCATCTACCACGGCATCGACACGCGATGCAGGCCGTCCCCTCACCAAATTGTCCCATTTATTAACTGGCACAGTCGCGCCAGTTAACTGACCAACTGTCCCTTGATTGTCCCGTTAGGTAAGCAGACAACACTTGGAAGAAGCGCGCAAGAGACGGACTGGAAAGGCGCAATGGATCAGGCTCAAAAAATAAGCTCGCGTTTGGAGGGGTACCGCAACAAGGCCCCCAATGAGCGCCTCGATCAGCTCGCGACCGCCACCGGCCTGTCGCAGGGTGACAGCGCCGCGCTCGCGGGCCAGGGCGTTCTCACCGTCGAGCGTGCGAACGGCATGATCGAGAACGTGATCGGCATCTTCGAGATGCCGATGGGCGTTGCGACGAACTTCACCATCAACGGCGACGACATCCTCATCCCGATGGCCGTCGAGGAGCCGTCGGTGGTCGCGGCCGCGTCGTACATGGCGCGTATCGCGCGCGACAACGGCGGCTTCGTCACCTCCTCCACGCTGCCGGTCATGCGCGCGCAGGTGCAGGTGATCGGCGTCACCGACCCCTTCGGTGCCCGCTCGCGCATCCTCGGCGCGAAGGAGCGGATCATCGAGACGGCCAACTCGCGCGACGCCTTCCTGGTGAAGCTCGGCGGCGGCTGCAAGGACATCGAAGTCCACGTCTTCCCCGAGTCGCGCCGCGGTCCGATGGTGGTCATGCACCTCCTCGTCGACGTGCGCGACGCGATGGGCGCCAACGCCGTCAACACGATGGCCGAAGCGGTCGCCCCGATCGTTGAGGAGGTGACGGGCGGCTCGGTGCGTCTGCGCATCCTGTCCAACCTGGCCGACCTGCGCCTCTCCCGTGCCACGGTCACGCTGACCGAGCAGTCGCTGGCGACGAAGGAGTTCTCCGGCCGCCGCATCATGGACGGCATCCTCGACGCCTACGAGTTCGCCCGGATCGATCCCTACCGTGCCGCGACGCACAACAAGGGCATCATGAACGGCGTCGACCCGGTGGTGGTCGCGACCGGCAACGACTGGCGTGCCATCGAGGCGGGTGCCCACGCCTACGCCGCACGCTCGGGTCAGTACACCTCGCTGACGACGTGGGAAGAGGACAAGGAAGGCCGTCTCGTCGGCACGCTCGAGATGCCGATGGCCGTCGGCCTCGTCGGCGGTGCCACGAAGACGCATCCGGCGGCCCAGGCGGCGCTGCGCGTCATGAACGTCAAGAGCGCGTCGCACCTCGGTGAGATCATCGTCGCGGTCGGCCTCGCGCAGAACATGGCCGCCCTTCGCGCGCTCGCGACGGAAGGCATCCAGCGCGGCCACATGGCGCTGCACGCCCGCAACATCGCCATCGCGGCCGGTGCCACGGGTGCCGACATCGAGCGGATCGCGGCCGAACTCGCCCGCCTCGGCGACGTGCGCACCGACAAGGCGCGCGAGCTTCTGGAGCAGTCGCGCTAAGCGCTGCGTCCCGGAACGGCCGCGCCCGGCGCGGCCGCCAGGACGTGTCGCGTTGGTGCGTTAAGTCCTTTGCCAGCCGCGACAATTCCGTCCCCAACCGCGACGAAAAGGTCGAGGGTCTCCACTCTCGACCTATGCAATTGCCCAATCAGTTGCGAATTCCAGCAAGACCCGATTCTCAAAAGAGATCCTCAGGGAGGACGATAGAATGACGAATATCAATCGCCGCACGCTCGTGAAGCTCGCCGGTGGCGCCGCCGTCATGGCCGCGGCCGGCCCGCTCGCCGCCCCCGCCATCGCGCAGGGCCAGAAGGTCAAGTGGCGCATGCAGGCGCTGTGGGACGGCGGCACGACCCCGCTCCAGTTCGAAGAGGACTTCGTGACCCTCGTCGGCGAGAAGACGGGCGGCGACTTCGAGATCCAGCTCTTCTCGGCCGGCCAGATCGTCCCCCCGGCGCAGGCCTTCGACGCGGTTCGCGGCGGCGCCTTCCAGATGATGAAGACCTTCGACGGCTACGAGGCCGGCAAGATCCCGGCGCTGGCCTTCACCTCGACGATCCCCTTCGGCTTCCCCGAGGCGGCGCAGTACAATTCTTGGTTCTACGACCACGGCGGCATCGAGATGGCCAAGGAAGCCTACGCTCCGGCCGGCCTCTCCTACATCGCCCCGTCCGTCTATGGCCAGGAGCCGATCCACTCCAAGGTCCGCATCACCGAGATCTCGCAGTTCGCCGGCAAGAACGGCCGCTTCGTGGGTCTCGCCTCGGCCGTCATGTCCGGCTTCGGCGTGAAGGTGTCGCCGCTGCCGACCTCCGAGGTCTACTCCGCGCTCGACAAGGGCCTGATCGACATCGCCGACCGCGGTGACCTGCAGGCCAACCTCGACGCCGGTCTCGGCGAGGTGGCGAAGTTCATCATCCTGCCGGGTGTCCACCAGCCGACGACGTCGACCTCCTACGTCGCCAACGCCGCGGCGCTGAAGCAGCTGCCGGACGGCTTCGCCGACGCACTCGCCGAGGCGGCCAAGGAGACGGCCGAGTCCTACGAGCAGAACAAGGTGAAGACCGACGAGAGCGCCCTCGCCGCGTTCAAGGAGCAGGGCGTCGAGGTGCTCGAGCTGTCGAACGAGGACGTCGTCGCGTCGCGCCCGAAGGCCAAGGAGCTCTGGGAGCAGGCCACGAAGGGCAACGCGCTCGCCAAGAAGATCCTCGACTCCCAGGTCGCTCTGATGGAGGAGATGGGGCTCCTCGGCTAACGCCGCCCCGTCTTCTTCCAGCAAGGCTCATGTGATGCCCCAAGTCATCAGCGCTTTCGCCACGGCCGTGACGAACGTCAACTGGCTGTTCTACAAGCTCGCGAGCCTCTTGATGCTCGTGATCGTGCCAGTGATGCTTTACGCGGTCGTGGCCCGGTACGGGTTCGGCGCGCCGTCGAGCTGGGGGCTGGAGCTTGCCACGCTGCTGTTCGGCCCGTTCTTCCTTCTGGGCGGGCCGTACCTCCTCCACATCAAAGGTCACGTGAACCTCGATCTGGTGCGCCACTCGGCGCCCCAGTGGCTCAACCGGGCCTTCGACATCGTGAACTTCCCGATCATCGGGGCGTTCGCGCTGATCCTTCTCTACTACGCCTGGCCGTTCGCGGTGCAGTCCTGGGAGCTGGGCGAGACGTCGTTCACCACCTGGAACCCGCCCATCTGGCCGGTGAAGTTCGTGATCCCGCTCTCGCTCGTGCTACTCTTCCTGCAGGCGCTGGTCGAATGGCTGCGCGTGCTCTTCGGCGACACTGACGCGCTCGAAAACGATGCCAACGCGCCGGAGGCCCTGTGAGCCCTAACGTCATCCTGGTGGCGATGTTCGCAGGACTCGCCATCTTCCTCCTGACCGGCCTTCCGGTCGCCTTCGTCCTCGGCGGCCTGTCGATCCTCTTCATCGTCCTCTTCTGGGACCCGAACGCCCTCATCATCGTCGTCCTGCAGATCTTCGACACGATGCGGTCGGAGTCCCTGCTCGCCATCCCGCTCTACATCTTCATGGCGATCCTGTTGCAGCGCTCCGGCGTGATCGAGGATCTCTACCGGGCGATGGAGATGTGGTTCGGCCGCCTGCGCGGCGGTCTCGCGGTGGGCACCGTCGTCATCTGCGTCGTCATGGCGGCGATGACCGGCGTCGTCGGCGCGGCGGTGACGGCGATGGGCATCCTCGCGCTGCCGGAGATGCTGCGGCGCGGCTACGATCCGAAGCTCGCCACCGGCACCATCTGCGCCTCGGGCACGCTCGGCATCCTGATCCCGCCATCGATCCTGACGATCGTCTACGCGGTGACCGCGCAGGTCTCGATCGGCACCATGCTGATCGCCGGCATCGTTCCGGGCATCCTGCTCGCCACCCTCTACACCGGCTACATCCTCATCTCCGCCTGGCTGGACCCGACGAAGGCGCCCGCGCCTGCCGACATGCCGGACGTCACCTGGCGCAAGAAGCTCGGCGTGCTGACGACGCTGATCCTGCCGACGGCAATCATCGTGATGGTGCTGGGGTCGATCTTCTTCGGCATCGCGACGCCGACCGAGGCGGCGGCCGTCGGTGTCGCCGGCGCGGCGCTGGCGGCGGCGCTGCGGGGCAAGCTGCGCCTGTCGATGCTGACGGACGCGTCGATGGAGACGCTGAAGGCCACCTCGATGATCCTCTGGATCACGGTGGGCGCGAAGGCGTACGTCGCGATCTTCACCTCGCTCGGCGGTGCCGACGCGCTGCTCGGCGCGATCGAGGGTCTCGAAGTGAGCCCCTACCTGGTGCTCGCGGCGATGATGCTGATCCTCATCTTCCTGGGCACCGTGCTCGACGAGATCGGCATCATCCTGCTCACGGTGCCGGTCTTCCTGCCGGTGGTTCACAGCCTCGGCTTCGATCAGGTGTGGTTCGGCGTCCTCTTCGCGATGACGATCCAGATGGGCTACATCTCGCCGCCGTTCGGCTACACGCTCTTCTACATCAAGGCCACGCTGCCGCCTCAGCTCACGATGGCGACGGTGTATCGCGGTATCCTGCCGTTCTTCCTTCTTCAGTTCGTCGGCCTCTTGATCCTGGTCGCCTTCCCCAAGCTTGCGACCTTCCTGCCGGCACTGATGGTCAACTAGCGCGACGGTCCGCCGGCCACGCGCCGGCGGACCCGCCAGTTGCCGACGCAGAGGTGGCCGCGCCCCGCGTGCGACCGCCACCCGAGCCAACAACAAACACCTGGAGGAAAGTGATGAAACGCACCCTCTGTGCGATCGCGGCCCTGTGCCTCGCGCCAGCCCTCGCCGCCCACGCTCAAACCGCTGACGGCGACGTTCCCGCCCTCCCCGTCACCGCGGACATGAAGAGCCCGGTGCCGATCCCGCCCGCCGAGAAGAGCCTGCCGACGATCACCGCGAAGGAGTGGTTCAAGGTCTCCGACGACGGCATGCAGCTCGAAGGGCCGGTGTTCGCGCCCAACGGCGACCTCATCTTCTGCGAGGTGTTCGAGGGGCGCATCTTCCGCCTGACGCCGGACATGCAGCTCAGCGAAGTGCTCGGCAAGAACGAGCTCCGCCCCGCCGGCATCGAGGTCGACAAGGACGGAACGCTCTACGTCGCCGAGCTCGGCAACTTCGACGACGAGGGCTCCGTCGTGAAGGTGTCCCCGGACGGCGCATCGGTCGAGGAGATCGTTCCGCGCAGCGCCGGCTACCTCGCGGACGACCTCGTGTTCGACAGGGACGGCGGGTTCTACTTCACCGACTTCAAGGGCGGCTCCACCCGGCCGGACGGCGGCGTCTACTACGTCGGACCCGAGGGCGGCGAGCCGGTTCAGGTGATCCCGAACGTCGCCATCGGCAACGGCATCGGCCTCAGCCCGGACGGCAAGACGCTCTGGTTCACCGAGCTCGCCAAGGGCCGGCTCCACAAGGTGAGCCTGGCGAACGCCACCACCGTCGCCCCGTTCGGCGCCGTGGTCGCCTACCAGTTCACCGGCCCGGCGCCCGATTCGCTGCGCACCGACCAGGACGGCAACGTCTACGTCGCCATGTACACGCAGGGGCGCATCATGGTGTTCAACAAGAACGGCTTCCCGATCGGCCAGATCCTCGTCCCCGGCCGCGACGAGGGGCACAACCTTCGCACCACGTCGATGGTGATCAAGCCGGGCACCGACGACATGTACATCTTCACCAACGACTGGGACGGCGGCGAAGGTTCGACGATCTTCCACGCCAAGGCGCTCGCGCCGGCCTCCACGCCCTACGCCTACCAGGACTGACCGCCGGCGGCGGATCGAGACGTGACGGGCCCCCACGCGGGGCCCGTTTTCGTTTGCGCCTCGCGCCGGCCGCAGCCGGGGGTTGGTTTGCACCGCCGCGCTTGGTGGTATGGAGTTTCGCAAAAGGACGACGTTGGGAGGACGGAGATGAGCGAGCGTACGATCGGACGGGTGGCGGTGATCGGCACCGGCGTCATCGGAGCGAGCTGGGTGAGCAACTTCCTGGCGCAGGGCCTCACGGTGACGGCGACCGACCCGGCCGACGGCGCCGAGGAGCGACTGCGCGCAGCGGTCGCCGCACACTGGCCGGCGCTGACCGAGATCGGCCTCGCGGCGACCGCCGATCCCGGCAAGCTCACCTTCTTCGCCTCGCCGGAGGAGGCCGCCGAGGGTGCCGATCTCGTCCAGGAGAACGGTCCCGAGCGGGTCGACATGAAGCGCACGCTCTTCGCCGCGCTCGACGAGGCCGCCCCCGAGCACGCGATCCTCGCGACGAGCACGTCCACCATCATGGTGAGCGAGTTCCAGGACGCCTGCGCCCGGCACCCCGAGCGCGTCATCCTCGCCCACCCGTTCAACCCGCCGCACCTCATCCCGCTGGTGGAGGTCGGCGGCGGCGCGGCGACGGCGCCCGAGGTCGTGGCCCGCGCGATGGACTTCTACCGCGCGATCGGCAAGCACCCCATCCACCTGAAGCGGGAGGCGCGCGGCCACGTCTCCAACCGGTTGCAGATCGCACTGTGGCGGGAGGCGTTCCACATCGTGCAGTCCGGGATCGCCAGCGTGGAGGACGTGGACGCCGCGATCGCCCACGGTCCGGGCCTGCGCTGGGCGCTCCTCGGCCCCTTCCTCAACATCCACCTCTCCGGCGGCCCCGGCGGCATCAGGGGGCTGCTCGAGGGCCCGCTCGGCAAGGCGACGACGGACATGTGGGCCGAACTCGGCAACCCGACCTTCGACGCCGCGATGGTCGACGCCCTGGCCGACGGCGTCGCCGAGGAGCTCGCCTCCCGCGACGTCGACGCGATGATGGAGGCGCGCAACCGCCTGCTCATCGAGCTGGTGCGCGACAAGGCGGCCGCCAAGGCCCTTCCCTGAGGCCCGCGCCCATGGACAGCCTACCGGGCTCCCTCTCGCTGACCGTCGAGGACGAGGTCGCGATCCTCACCCTGTCGCGCCCCGAAAAGCGGAACGCGCTCAACATGGAGACGGTGGCGGGCCTCGCAGCCTTCTTCGCCGCCCCGCCGGAGGGCGTGAAGGCGGCGGTGCTGGACGCGGCCGGACCGCACTTCTGCGCCGGTCTCGACCTCTCCGAAATGACGTCGATCCACACCCCGATGGCCTCGGTCACCCACTCGCGCGCCTGGCACCGGGCCTTCCACGAGATCGAGTTCGGCATGATACCGGTGGTGTCGGTGATGCACGGCGCGGTGGTCGGCGGCGGGCTCGAGCTCGCCGCTTCCACGCACGTGCGCGTCGCCGAGGCGTCCGCCTACTACGGTCTGCCGGAGGGGCAGCGCGGGCTCTTCCTCGGCGGCGGCGGCTCGGTGCGCATCAGCCGGCTGATCGGCGCGCAC
Source organism: Acuticoccus sediminis (assembly GCF_003258595.1). Lineage (NCBI taxonomy): Bacteria > Pseudomonadati > Pseudomonadota > Alphaproteobacteria > Hyphomicrobiales > Amorphaceae > Acuticoccus > Acuticoccus sediminis. The sequence goes on along the minus strand of NZ_QHHQ01000006.1, from coordinate 213,341 downwards.
CGAGTGATGGAGCTGATGCTGACCGGCCGCACGCTGTCCTCGGAGGAGGGTCTCGCACTCGGCCTCAGCCACTACCGGGTGGCCGACGGCGAGGGCCGCGCGCTCGCCGTCGACCTCGCCCGGCGGATCGCATCCAACTCGGCCGAGAGCAACTTCGCGATCATCCAGTCCCTCCCCCGGATCGCCGCCAGCGCGCCGGAGACGGGTCTGATGATGGAGTCCCTGACGGCCTCCTTCGCGGAGGGCTCGCCCGAGACGCAGGCACGGCTCGCCGCCTTCCTGGAGAAGCGGGCCGGAAAGGTGACGCGGGACTAACCCGCGCTAGACGGAGGGATAAGCCCATGAACATCGACGACCTCGTCGCCATCGACGTCCACACGCACGCCGAGCGCTCCTGCCGGCAGCCGGCGGACACGTTCTGGCAGCCCTACGAGGACGCGGCGAACCGATACTTCAAGGTCGGCGAGCGGCCGACCATCGCCGAGACGATCGCCTACTACCGGGAGCGCAGGATCGGGCTCGTCATGTTCTGCGTCGACAGCGAGTCGACGATCGGCAACCGGCGCATCTCCAACCTCGAGGTGGCGGAGGCGGCGGCCGAGAACGCGGACATCATGATGGCGTTCGCCTCCATCGACCCGCACAAGGGGATGATGGGCGTGCGCGAGGCACGCGAGCTGATCGAGGCCGGGCTCATCAGGGGCTTCAAGTTCCACCCCACCCTGCAGGGCTTCTTCCCCAACGACCCTATGGCCTACAAGCTCTACGAGGTGATCGCCGAGCACAGGCTGCCGGCGCTCTTCCACTCCGGCCATTCGGGGATCGGCACGGGAATGCCGGGCGGCGGCGGGCTGCGCCTGAAGTACTCCAACCCGATGCACCTCGACGACGTCGCCGCCGATTTCCCGGACATGACGGTGATCATCGCGCACCCGTCCTGGCCGTGGCAGGACGAGGCGCTGTCGGTCTGCCTGCACAAGCCGAACGTCTACATCGACCTCTCGGGCTGGCGGCCGAAGTACTTTCCGCCACAGCTCGTGCAGTTCGCGAACACGCAGCTCAAGCGCAAGATGCTGTTCGGCACCGACTATCCGCTGATCGCGCCCGACGCATGGATCGAGGACTTCCGGGCCGCCGGCTTCCGCGAGGAGGTCCACCCGCTGATCCTGAAGGAGAACGCCGTGCGGGCCCTCGGCCTGGCGCCATCCGGGAGGGGATGACGCCGGCCCGGCACCGGGTCAGGAAGCGTCGGCCGCGACGCCGTAGCGGGTGTCCATCTCGTCGACGAGGTCCTTGCCGACGAGGCGCTGGCGCTCGGAGAACGGGGCGACCACGCCGTCGGCCTCGCTGATCACCTTCGTCGTGCGGAGCTGGCCGAGCGCCGTCTGCATCCCCAAGATCGCGCCCTGCAGCGACGCGTTGGCGTAGAGCACGATCGCGGCCCCCGCGGCGGAGAGGTCCTCGTAGGACATCGGCGGCGTCTTCCCGCCGATCACCATGTTGACGAGGTGCGGGGCGGACACCCGGCGCACGATCTCGCCGATCTCCTCCGGCCGCTTCGGCGCCTCGACGAAGACGATGTCCGCGCCGGCGGCGACGTAGCGCTCGGCCCGCTCGACCGCGGCGTCGAGGCCGTGGATGGCGTAGGCGTCCGTGCGGGCGATGATCTGGAGGTTCTCGTCCCGCCGCGCGTCGACGGCGGAGCGGACCTTCTGCTCCATTTCGGCGGCGGTGATGACGGATTTGCCGTCGAAGTGGCCGCAGCGCTTGGGGAAGTCCTGGTCTTCGAGCTGGATGGCGCTCGCCCCGGCCTGCTCCAGGGTGCGCACGGTGTGCCACACGTTGACCGCGTTGCCGAAGCCGGTGTCACCGTCGACGAGGAGCGGCTTGTCCGTGATGTTGCGGATCGCGGCGACATGGTCGGCGAGCTGGGTCAGCGTCAGGAAGGCGACGTCCGGAAGGCCGAGGTAGGCGTTGGTGACGCCGGCGCCGGTGACGTAGAGCGCCTCGAAGCCCATGTCGTCCGCAACGCGGGCTGCGAGCGCGTTCATCACGCCCGGGACGAGCAGCGCGCGCCGTTCCGCGACCGCCTGCTTCAGGCTGCGGGCATGGTCTGATCCCATCGTTCTCACTCCTGGTCCTTGTTGCCGCGGTCCGTGCCGCCGCGATCCCTGTTGTCGCCGTGCCGGGCCCGCGCCTGTTCGACGGCCCTGGCGATCGAGAGGCGGGCATGCGCCGTGTGGAGGCGCATCGCGGCCTCGGCCGCGTCCGGATCCCGCCGGCGCAGGGCCCGGGCGACGTCGACGTGTTCGGTGTGGGCGGCCTGCGCCCGGCCGGGCTCGACGCTCGACTGGTAACGGAAGATCCGCATGAAATGGTACAGCTCGCCGAGGAGCAGCTCCTCGAGGCGCGCCGAGCGGCTGCCGCGGATGATCCGGTAGTGGAAATCCTGGTCGCCGGGGAACTGGTAGTAGCCGTTGCCGGAGGTCACGTCGGGCTGTTCGCCGTGCCGGGCGAGGACGGCGTCGATCTCGTCGAGTTCGCCGTCGGTCATGCGCTCGGCGGCGAGGCGGCAGGCGAGCCCCTCCAGCGCCTCGCGCATCATGAAGAGGTCGAGGATCTCCTCCGGCGAGGGGCTAGCGACCATGACGCCGACGTGCGGGACGCGCACGAGGAGATTGCGGCCCTCGAGCCGGCGGATCGCCTCGCGCAGCGGCCCGCGGCTGATCCCGAGCTGGCGGGCGAGCGCCGCCTCCTGGAAGCGTTCCCCCGGGACGAGCTCGCCGCGCGAAACGGCATCGACCAGCCGTTCCATGGCGATATCGCTCAGCGAGGCCCGCTTCTCGATCGCTTCGATTGGCATTGCGCCGACGGTCCCGCTCACGCCCACATCGTTCGCCGTCACCTGCACCGCGGCCCGCGTACTGTCAACTGTCGACAGCTTACAGCCGCGCACTCTGCCCCTGGTCCGCGGGGCGGAACGCCTGCGTCAAGGCGACCGGATGCGGGTGGACCGTGGGGCTTTTCGAGCGGGCGGCGATGGCCAGGGCGGCCGATCTTCCGTATCGACGTGGTGGCGATCCCGTTCACCGGCCATCCCGCCAACCGGTCCTCCGGCGCAGGGCCGCTCCGGCGCGCGGCGGGCGCGATCGCCGCCCCAGCGCGGCCGGACCGGGCCGCGCCCTGCAAGCCGAGACGACTGCCACCATGACACGAGACACCAAACCGCCCATCCGCCGCGGCTTCGTCGACATCGACGAGGGTCAGGTGCACTACCGCACCGCCGGCGAGGCCCACGACGGGCTGCCGCTCGTCATGATCCACCCCTCCCCGGGCTCGTCGCTGATGCTGGTGCCGCTGATGCAGCGCCTGGCGCGGACGCGGCGCGTTGTGGCGCTGGACACGCTCGGCAACGGCGACTCCGCCCCGCCGCGGCACCTGACGCGCGACATCCTCCCCTACGCCGACGCCCATGCCCGCGCCCTCGCCGCGCTCGGCATCGACCGGTTCGACCTCTACGGCAGCCACACCGGCGGCAACATCGCCTGCGAAATCGCCATCGCCCACAAGGACCGCGTGCACCGCATGATCCTCGACGGCATGTCGGTCTACGCACCCGAGGAGCAGGCGGACCTGCTGGAGAACTACGCGCCGGGAATCACCGTCGACCAGAGCGGCGGGCACATCCACTGGATCTTCAATTTCGTGCGCGACACGTACCTGTTCTGGCCCTGGTACAAGCGGGACAAGGCGCACGTGCGCGACGTCGGCCTGCCGCCGGCTGACGTGCTGCACGACAAGGTGATCGAGGTGCTGAAGGCGGCGCGGACGTACCACCTGCCGTACCAGTCGGCGCTCGCCTACGACAAGGAGGCGCGCCTGCCGCTGGTCGACGTGCCGACGCTCCTCTCGGTCGCCGCGACCGACATGCTCGCGGTCTACTTCGACGCCGTCGCCGCGCTGCTGCCCGGGGCGCAGCACCTCAGGACGCCGGGCGTCTCCACCGAGGGGGACGCCGAGACGACCGTCGCCGGCTTCCTCTCCTTCCTGGACGGCCGGTAGAACCGGGACGGCCCACCCTGCCGGATCACCACCGGCGGGGCGGCGCCGCGCGGCCGCGGGTCAGGGGATCCGCAGCACCTTGGCGATGATCTCGCGCTGGATCTCGTTGGACCCTTCGCCGAAGGTGAAGAGGCGCGCATCGCGCCAGTGCCGCTGCATGGCGCTGTCCATCGAGTAGCCCGCGCTCGCCATGATCTGCATGCCGTGGTTGACCACGAACTGCAGCGCCTCGGTCGCGGTGATCTTGGCCATCGCGGCGATCTCCAGCGGCTCCTCGCCCATGTCGATCCGGCGGGCCAGCTCGCGCACCATCAGCCGCGCCTTCATCACCTCGGTGTGCATGTCGACGAGGCGGTGCTTGATCACCTGAAACTCGCCGATCGCGCGGCCGAACTGATGCCGCTCGCGCGCATACTGCGTGGCGAGGTCGGCGGCGGACTGGGCGAGGCCGACATTGGTCGCCGCCTGGCTGGCGCGCGAGTAGATCAGCGCCGAGGTGACCGCAGCGAAGCCCTTGCCGACGTCCGCCAGCCGCCACTCGTCCGCCACCGGCACGTCGTCGAGGCCGATGTCGTAGGACGGCATGCAGTTGTTGCCCACCTTCGGCAGCGTCGTCATCGCGATGCCCGGCGCGTCGGTCGGCACGAGGAAGGCGGTGAGCGAGCGCTCCCCCTCCTCCGGCGTACGGCACAGGGTGAGGAGGTGCGAGGCCCCGCCCGCGTCGCTGATCCAGGTCTTGCGGCCGTTCAGCACCCAGCCGTCGCCCTTCCGCACGGCGCGCGTCTTCACCGCCCGCGCGTCCGACCCGACGTCGGGTTCGGTGAGCGCCAGCGCGATGACGCGCTGCCCGTCGAAGAGGCCCGGCAGGAGGGCGTCCTTCTGCGCCTCCGTCCCGTGCGCCATCAGCGGCATGATGCCGAAGGAGAGCACCCGGTTGAGGATCGAGCCGGCGAAATAGGCGCTGTAGGAGAGCCGCTCCTGCACCTTGCACATCGACGACCACGGCAGGTCGATGCCGCCGACCGCCTCCGGGAACGGCGCGCGGATGAGGCCCATCTCGGCCATCGGCACCAGGAGATCGTTCGCCGGCGTGTGCGCTTCGTCCCGCCGCTGCACCTCGGCCGGTGTCAGATGACGCTCGCAGAAGGCATCGACGGATTGAAGGACGAGCTGTTCGTCATCCGCGGTCGTCATCGGTCTGGTCTCCAGGATCTGGTGCGCCCGGCCACGGCGCGATCACGGGATCGGCCGGTGGCCTGCAGGTGCGACACGAAAGCTAAGGTACTACGCATAGCACCTAATCTGATTCATGTATCATACATGGCCTGTTTCATGCATACTACCTCTTGAACCAACACGAGGCTCTGGGATCCGGTATGGTGGCACGACATGGACGGTAGGATCGTGATCGCTCGGTTCGCGAGTACCGGGCACGACACCTTCGCCCATCCGCTGATTCAGGCAGGGAGGCGGGCGTGCTGAGGTTCCTGATGCGCCGCGTCGCTCAGGCGGCGCTGACGATCCTGGGCGTGCTGACGGTCTCGTTCTTCCTCGTGCGCCTCTCCGGCGACCCGGCGGCCCTCCTCCTGTCCGAGCACGCGACCGCCGAGGACGTCCTCAAGCTGCGCACCGAGCTCGGCCTCGAGGAGCCGCTCTGGTGGCAGTTCCTCCTCTTCCTGCAGAAGGCGGCCGTCGGCGACCTCGGCACGTCGCTGCGCCAGCACGTCCCGGCGACCAGTCTGGTCCTCGACCGGCTGCCGGCCACGCTCGAGCTCGCCTTCACTGCCTTCGCCCTGGGCATCCTGATCGCGTTCGCGGCAGTCCTCGCGATCCGCCTCACCGGCAGCCAGCGTCTGCGCACTGCGGTGATGTGGACGGCCTTCTTCCGCCAGGCGATCCCGGTCTTCTTCTTCGGCCTGCTGATGATCCTGATCTTCTCGGTCGTGCTGCAGTGGCTGCCCTCGCGCGGACGCGGCGGGATCGAGCACCTCATCCTGCCGGCCCTGACGCTCGCGACGTTCGAGGTGGCTCTCTACCTGCGCCTGCTCGATTCGGCGTTCGGTGAGGAGCAGAGCCAGGACTACGTGCGGACCGCCCGCTCCAAGGGGCAGTCGCGGCGGATGATCATCCTGCGCCACATGCTGCCCAACGCGCTGCTGCCGCTGATCACCGTCGCCGGTATCAACCTCGGCATCCTGCTCGGCGGCACGATCATCACCGAGTCTGTGTTCTCCTGGCCCGGCATGGGGCGGCTTGTCGTCGACGCGGTGGTCCAGCGCGACTACCCGGTGGTGATCGCCGGCGTCGTCGTCGCCTCGCTCCTCTTCGTGACGATCAACCTCGTTGTGGATCTCCTCTACGGCATCCTCGATCCCCGGGTGCGCCTCTCATGAGCACCGTGACCTCGACCCCGGCCAAGCGCGGCCTCGCCCGTTCCGTCGCCGGCGTCTTCACAGGACAGCCGTTCTCCTTCTACGCGGCCATCGTCCTGCTCTCGGCGACGGCGGCGGTGGCACTGCTGACGCCGCTCCTGCCGAGCTACGACCCGTACGGGCAGGACCTCTTCGCCGGCTACCTCGAGCCGTTCCAGACCGCGGACGGGCCGAGTGGCAAGTTCTACCTCCTCGGCGCCGACGCGCTGGGGCGCGACTACCTCAGCCGCATCGCCGTCGCGACGCGCGTCTCGGGCTTCATCGGTCTCGCGGCGGTGGCGATCAGCCTCGTCATCGGCGTGACGCTCGGCCTCGTCGCGGGCTTCTTCCGCGGTCCGCTCGAGCAGGCGATCATGGGCCTCGCCGACCTGCAGCTCGCGATCCCGCGCATCCTTCTGCTGATCGCCGTCACCGCGGTGGTGGGGCCGAGCATCCTCAACCTCACCCTCCTCCTCGGCTTCACGAGCTGGGTTTCCTACGGCCGCGTCGCCCGCGCGATGGCGCTGTCGCTGCGCGAGCGCGAGTTCGTGCTGTCGGCCAAGACGCAGGGCGCCTCGTGGCGGTGGAACATCTGGCACCACCTCCTGCCCAACGTGCTGCCGCAGATGATCATCGTCGGCTCCTACGAGCTCGGCACGATCATCATCATCGAGTCGTCCATCAGCTATCTCGGCCTCGGCATCCAGCCGCCGCTGCCGAGCCTCGGCCTGATGATCGCCGAGGGGCAGAGCTACCTGCAGCTCAACCCTTGGATGGCCGTGCTGCCCGGCATCGTCCTCTTCATGATGATCGCCGGCGTCCAGTTCTTCTCCCAGCGCTTCACCTCCGAGGGGCGCGCGCAGAGTTTCGGAGGCTGACTGTGACCGACGGTTCCCCGACCCCCGCACCGGTCCTGTCCGTGCGCGACCTCGTCATCGACGTCGCGACGCCGGACGGCACCGCCCGCATCGTCAACAACGTCTCCTTCGACGTCCCCTCGGGCGGCGTCTTCAGCGTCGTCGGCGAGTCCGGCTCCGGCAAGAGCATCACGATGCTCGCCCTCATGGGCCTTCTCGACAGCGCGTCGGTCTCGGTGACCGGCGGCACGGCGATGTTCGAGGGACGCGACCTGCTCGCCCTGCCCGAGGCGGAGCTGATGACGCTGCGCGGCACGAAGGTCGCGATGATCTTCCAGGACCCGATGACCTCCTTCAACCCGGTGATCACCATCGGCCGGCAGATCGAGGAGATGATCGCGATCCACGACCGCACGATGAGCCCGAGGGCCCGGCGCGACCGGTCGATCGAGCTCCTCGACCTCGTCGGCGTACCCGACCCGGCCCGGCGCGTGCGCCAGTACCCGCACGAGTTCTCCGGCGGCATGCGCCAGCGCGCGATGATCGCGATGGCCGTCGCCAACACGCCCAAGCTCCTCATCGCCGACGAGCCGACGACGGCGCTCGACGTCACCATCCAGGCCCAGGTGATGGAGGTTCTGGCGAAGGTGCGCGAGGAGACCGGCGCGGCGATGATCCTCGTCACCCACGACCTCGGCCTCGTCGCCGAATATTCCGACGATGTCGGCGTGATGTACGGCGGGCGGATGATGGAGCGCGCCGCGGTCGATCCCCTCTTCGAGGGGCCGCGGCACCCCTACACCATCGGCCTCCTCAACTCGATCCCGCGCCACGACACCGACATGCACGCGCTGTCGCCGATCCCCGGCCAGCCGCCGGCCGTTGGCGAGCACCCGTCCGGCTGCGTCTTCCACCCCCGCTGCGGCCTCTCGCGCGGACGGACGGTCTGCGCGGCGGACGAGCCGGCGCTGCGCCCGGTCGGCGCCGCGCGTCTCTCGGCCTGCCACTTCGTCGACGAGATCGACGCCTGGTCGGCCGCCGGCGCCCCGCCGCCCGAGTTCGCGCCGGGCGTGGAGATGGCCGATGTATGACCTCGTCCCCACCCGCGTCCTCGAAGTCGACGACCTCCACACCCACTTCAGCGTCCGCCGCGCGAGCGGCTTCCGGCGCGACACGCTGAGGGCCGTCAACGGCGTCTCGTTCGCCATCGATGAGGGCCGAACGCTCGGCCTCGTCGGCGAGTCGGGCTGCGGCAAGTCCACCCTCAGCCGCACGCTCCTCGGGCTCGAGACGCCGACCGCCGGCACGGTCAAGCTGCACGGGCGCACCATCGCCGGCCTCGGCAAGGGCCTCACCAAGAGCGACCGGCGCAACATGCAGGTGGTCTTCCAGGATCCCTACGCCTCGCTCGACCCGAGGATGAGCGTCCACGACGTCATCGCCGAGCCGCTGAAGATCCACGGCCTCTACCGTCCCGAACGGGTCGACGCGCTGGTCGAGGCGGTCGGCCTCTCGCCGGAGGCGGCGCGGCGGCTGCCGAAGGCCTTCTCCGGCGGCCAGCGCCAGCGCATCGCCATCGCCAGGGCGCTCGCCCTCGATCCGGCGCTGATGATCCTCGACGAGGCGGTGTCGGCGCTGGACGTCTCGATCCAGGCACAGATCCTCAACCTCTTGAAGGCGTTGCAGCGCAGGCTGAAGCTCGCCTTCCTGTTCATCTCCCACGACCTCTCCGTCGTGCGGCACATCTCCGACGACGTCGCGGTGATGTACCTCGGGCGCATCGTCGAGATCGCGCCGCGCAAGGCGCTGTTCGACGCCCCACGCCATCCCTATACGCGGGCCCTCCTGTCGGCCGCGCCGGTGCCGCGCCCGCGCGCCAACCGCACGCAGCGCATCATCCTCAAGGGCGACCTTCCGAACCCCACGAACCCGCCGTCCGGCTGCGTCTTCCGCACCCGCTGCTACAAGGCGACGCCCGACTGCGCCCGCGAGGTTCCGGCCCTCGACCTGAAGGCCCCCGACCACTTTGCCGCCTGCCTGTTTCCCGAGCCCGCACCGATTCCGGTGAATCGGGCGGCAGCGCCCGCCTGAGCCCCTCAGCCCTCATCCCGCCTGCACCAGGAGAAGCCCCATGATACCCCTGAAGGCCATCAAAGCCCCGCTCACCGTCGCGGCGATCGCGCTCTCGCTCGCGGCCATCGACCGCGCCGAGGCCGCCGAGGGCAGCATCTACGTCGCCCAGAGCGTCGACCCGGCGACGCTCGACCCGATGCAGAACATCGCGGCGCAGTCGCTCAACGTCTTCCAGAACGTGTTCGAGCAGCTCACCCGCATCGGCACGGACGGCAGTCTGGAGCCGCTCCTCGCCGAGTCCTGGGATGTCAACGACGACGCGACGGTGTGGACCTTCAAGCTGAACACCGGCTCGACCTTCCACAACGGCGAGCCCGTCACCGCCGACGACATCATCTACACGTACGAGACGATCATCAACAATCCGGGCGCGCCGGCGGCCGGGTACCTCAAGGCGGTCGACAAGGTCGAGAAGATCGACGACACGACCATCCGCTTCACGCTCAACCAGCCGTACGCCATCTTCGGCCGCCAGGTCAGCCTCATCTTCATCGTGCCGAAGAAGGCCTACGAGGAGATGGGCCCGGAGGCGTTCTCGACGAAGCCGATCGGCTCCGGCCCGTTCAAGGTCGAGGAGTGGGTGAAGGACGACCACATCACCCTCACGGCCAACGAGGACTACTGGAAGGGCGCGCCGAAGGTCGCCGAGGTGCAGTTCATCCCGATGCCGTCCGAGCCGGCCCGCGCCGCCGCCCTCGCCTCGGGCGAGATCGACATCGTGCCGCTGCTGCCGCCTCCCCTCGTCGACAGCCTGTCCAGCCAGAGCGGCATCAAGATCGACAAGGTGGAGAGCAACCGCGTCGTCTTCGCCGGCTACGTGCCGGACGACGGCCCGCTCGGCAACGAGAAGATCCGCAAGGCGATCGACTACTCCATCGACCGCAAGGCGATCACGGAGCGCCTGCTGCGCGGCCTCGGCAACCCGATCGGCCAGATCGCCCCGCCGGTGACCTTCGGCTACGACCCGTCCGTCGAGCCGACGCCGTACGACCCGGAGAAGGCCAAGGCCCTTCTCGCGGAGGCCGGCTACGACGGCACGCCGATCAAGTACATGTTCCCGACCAACCGCTGGGCCTTCGCCACCCAGTCGGCCCAGGCAATCGCGGGCTACATGCAGCAGGCCGGCATCAACGTCGAGATGGAGCCGATGGACTACGCGGCCTACCTGCCGATGTGGATCAACAACACGCTCGAGGGGATGTACATGTTCTCCCTCGGCATCTCGATCCTCGACGCCGACCTGATCCTCGGCCTCGAGTACGAGAGCGAGAAGAGCCACGGCTACTGGTTCTCCGACGAGCTCGACGCGCTCGCCAAGGAGCAGCGCGCCACCGCCGACCAGGAGAAGCGTCAGGCCGCCATCTCCAAGATCTGGCAGATCAGCAACGAGAAGGCGCTGTTCAGCCCGATCTACGTCGAGGTGCAGGCCTACGGCGTGCGCGACTGCGTGACCGCCTGGGAGCCGCGCGCGGACGAGCGGCTCAACTTCGCCGAGGCCGCGGCGACCTGCGAGCACTGATCGTGACGGCCGGCGCGGGTCCGTCCCGCGCCGGCCCCATCGAACGAGGACATCCGATGCCCAGATACGAAGACTTCGACCCCAAGACGACCACCATCGCCGACCTGCTCGACTTCTACGCCTCGCGCTATGCGACGCCGCACAATGTCGGGTGGGGCGAGAGGCCGGCGCTCGTCATCGTCGACTTCTCGATCGCGTTCACCAGTGCGGCGGCGCAGTTCGATTCCGGCGGCAACGGGTACGACGACGAGGTGGCCCGCACGGCCGTCCTGCTGGCGGCGATGCGCGATGCCGGCCTGCCGGTCTTCCACACGACCATCGCCTACGAGCCGGGTCTCGCCGACGCCGGCCTCTGGGCCAAGAAGATCCCGTGGCTCGACGGCCTTCTGGCCGACAGCCCCGAGGTCGGCATCGACCCGCGCCTCGAGCCGGCCGAGGGCGAGCCGGTCATCGTCAAGAAATACCCGTCGGTCTTCTTCCAGACCGACCTCGACGAGCGCCTCAGGGCGGCAGGCGTGGACAGCGTGTTCATCGCCGGCTGCACGACGAGCTCGTGCGTCAAGGCCAGCGTCGTGGACGCGATGGGCCTCGGCTACAAGACCTGCATCGCCGAGGACGCGGTCAGCGACATGAACCCGATGCTCCACGTCATCAACCTCGCCGAGATGCGCGGCCGTTACGCCGACACCGCCCCGGTCGACACCATCGTCGCCCGCATCGCCGAGCTGAAGGCGGGCAAGCACGCCGCCTGAGCCGCGGCGCCGCCCGGACCCTCCGGCCCGGGCACGACATTCCAGGAGACGCCGGCCACGGACCGCGGAGGGCCGGACCGGACGCTCCACGCAGTGACACGGGCGGCCTCGGACGAGGCGGGCAACCCCGCCGCCGCGACCGCTCCAACCCCTCCCGCATCGCGCCGCAACGCACCGACGGCGCGCCACGCGGACGATCAGGACACGAGAACAATGCAGCAAAACCGGGTGATGGCGATCGACGCGGTGGTGAACTACGAGTTCGCCGATCCGGAACTCGAGCGCCGAGGATGGGCGGAGACGTTCATCCGCGAGAAGATCGGCGCCGAGGAAGGCCGCATCAAGGGCCTGACCGAGGACGCCTTTCTCGAGAAGATGGACCGCGCCGGGGTCGAGCACTGCTTCCTGATCGCCACCAAGGCGGGCAGCAAGATGCACAAGATCCACCGCCACATCCCCTACGAGAAGGTGGCGGCGATGTGCGCGAAGTACCCGGGCCGCTTCTCCGGCCTCGCCGGCGTCGACCCGACCGAGGGCATGGACGGTCTCGCCGAGCTCGAGCGCGGCGTCAGGGAATACGGCTTCGTCGGCGCGCACCTCTACCCGCACTGGTTCGAGATGGCGCCGGACCACGCGCGCTACTACCCGATCTACGCCAAGTGCTGCGAGCTGGGCGTGCCGATCCAGATGCAGGTCGGCCACTGCCTGCGCTACTCCGACGAGCGGCCGCTGAAGAGCGTCGGCCGGCCGATCACCCTCGACACCATCGCCTGCGATTTCCCGACCCTGAAGCTCGTCGGCATCCACATCGGCTGGCCGTGGACCGAGGAGATGATCGCGGTCGCCTACAAGCACCCGAACGTCTTCATCGGCACCGACGCCTACGCGCCGAAGCACTGGGACGAGAAGTTCGTCCACTACATGAACACCTTCGGTCAGGACAAAGTGCTGTTCGGTACGGACTACCCGGTGGTGGACCTGGAGCGCGCGCGGATCGAGTTCGACGCGCTCGGCCTGCGCGACGCTCCGGCCCGCAAGGTCCTGCGCGACAACGCCATCAGGCTCTACGGCCTGAAGCTGCCGCTCAGCACCGCCGCCGCGGCGTAGTCACAGACGCCCGGATCGCGCCCCTCGCGATCCGATCCCGTTCGCATTGTGGCCCTCGCCCCCACCTGCGGCGCGGGGGCGGCGGCTACAGCACCTCGAAGACGTGCATGCGCACCGCCGACGCCTCGCGCGCGCCGGTGCCGATGCAGATGATGCTGTTGAGGTAGCGGTAGTCCGGCGCCCCGGTCTCGAACCGCGGGTGGGTCCGCATGTAGTACTCGCTCGGGTCCACATTCTCGCCGGCGGCGAGCCGGGCGAGCACCTCCGGCGGCCCGTGGCGGACGCCGAAGTTGCGGATCTCGATCAGCGCGCCGTCGTCGGTCTCGATGGCGTACCGGGTGTCGAGCTCGGCGAGCCCGTCGGGAAAGACCGTCTGCCAGTCCGCCCCCTGGTTGAGGATCCGGCCCGAGAAGCGCCCGCTCACCGAACCGCCCACGATCGGGATGATCCGCCGCCGGCCGGCCCGTCCCGGCCCCAGCTCCATCGGGGAACCCAGCTCGACGTAGAGGTCGATGAGGTGGGACAGGCGGGGCGGTTCGGCCATCGGAGCGCTCACATCGTGCGTGGCAGGAAGAGGACGATCGCCGGGAAGGCGATGTAGAGGATCAGCCGCAGGATATCGGCCAGCACGAACGGCAGGATCCCCTTGAAGATCGTCTGCAGCGGCACGTCCCGCGCGATCGTGTTGATGACGAAGACGTTCATGCCCACCGGCGGGGTGATCAGCCCCAGCTCCACCGTCACGACGATGATGATGCCGAACCAGATGGGATCGAACCCCAGCCCCTGGATCACCGGGAAGACGATGGGCACCAGCAGGATGATCATCGCCATCGCGTCGAGGATGCACCCGGCGAGCAGGAAGAACCCGAGGATCAGCGCGAGCGTGCCGTAGGCACCGACGTCGAGGCCGACGAGGAACTCCGTCAGCTTCTGCGGCGTGCGGGTGATGGCGAGGAAGTAGCCGAAGAGGACCGCGCCGATGAGGATCGTGTAGATCGCGACCGAGGTCCGCAGCGCCTCGGTGAGGCTCGCCATGATGAGGCGCGGGCCGAGCCGGCCGCGCAGGACGCCGATCAGCATCGTCAGCAGCGCGCCGACCGCGGCAGCCTCCGTCGGCGTGACGACGCCGAAGTACATCGCGCCGATCACCAGCACGAACAGCAGCATCACCGCCCAGATCCCCGACAGCGAGGCGAACCCCTCGCTGAGGTCGAACGGAGTCCCCTCCGGCAGCGACGACCGGTGCGCGAGCCGGACCGCCGCCATGTAGAAGAGGATCGCGATCAGGCCCGGGATGATGCCCGCCACGAAGAGGACGCCGACGTCCTGCTCGGTGATGTAGGCGTAGACCGCCAGCACCACGGACGGCGGGATGAGGATCCCCAGCGTGCCGCCCGCGGCGATGACGCCGGAGGAGACGTCCTCGGGGTAGCCGAACCGCCGCATCTCGGGGAGCGCGATCTTCGTCATCGTCGCGGCGGTCGCGACGGAGGAGCCGCAGATCGCGGCGAAACCCGCGCAGGCGGCGATGGTGGAGAGCGCGAGGCCGCCGCGGAACCGGCCGAGCCAGGCCTGCCCGGCGCGGAACATCTCCCGGCTCATCCCGGAGTTGGTGGCGAAGACGCCCATCAGGATGAAGAAGGGGATCAGCGACAGGTTGAAGTCGGCGATGACGCGGATGGGCGACGTGGTCAGGAGGTTCAGCGCCGGGCCGAACCCGCGTACGGCGGCGAAGCCGAACACGCCGACGAGCCCCATGGCGATGCCGATCGGCACCCGCAGCGCCATCATGACGAAGAGCGCGACGAAGCCGCCGGCGGCAACGAGATCAGCGTGCGCCATCAGCCGTGCGCCTCGTCGTCCTGGTCGATGCGCTCGGCATGGTCCAGGGTGTCGCCGCGCAGGATGATCAGGCCGAGCCGGGCAGCGACGGTGAGCACCGCGGCGGCGGCGCCGAGCCAGATGACGCCGAGCAGCGGCCACACCACGAGGCGCAGGTCGAACGTCGCCTCCCCGCCGCTGTAGGCCCGGTCGACGCGGGCGAACATCTTCCACGCCAGGAGGACGACGAAGACGAGGACGAGAGTCCAGGCGAACGCGTCGACGACCCGCCGGACCGGGCGCGGCAGGGCCTCGGCGAAGATCTCGACCTTGATGTGCGAGCCGCGGAAGCCGAGCGCGGCAAAGCCCCACATCACCGCGGCGCCGATGAGGAGCCGCGACAGGTCGAAGGAGTCGGGCACCGGCACGGCGAAGAGGTACCGGCCCACCGCCGACACCACGATGAGAACCGTCACCAGCGCCAGGAGCAGGCCGGCGACGGCCTCCGTGCCTGCACAAAATCGCTCGAGAAACCGTACCACACGCACTCGGACCGCTGCGGGTCCGCCTTTGTTGCCGGGGATGACCGGGAGGGTCGCGGCCCGGCGCGGTGCCGCGCCGGGGAAATGGCCGGCCCGGGCGGTCCCGGCCGGCCGCTGCGTCAATCGCCGGCGGGCATCCGCGCGTCGTGCGCGTCGAGCGCGGCGAGGAAGCCGTCGTAGGCGGCCTGGGCGTCGATACCGCGTTCGCTGACCGCGGCCATCCACTCCTCGGTGAGCGGTGCGGCGGCCTCGCGCCACTTGGCGAGATCGTCGGCGGTGGGCTTGTAGAGGGTGTGGTCGGGGCTTTCCGCCATCTTGGTGCGGCCACCCGCCTCGACGTCGATCCAGCCGTCCACCACCTTCTCCGCCCACTCGGACGTGCAGTGGTCCATCAGGACCTTGCGGTTCTCCTCGGAGAGGCCATCCAGCATGTCCTTGTTCATGACGAGCGCGAAGGTCGTCACGTAGAGCGGCGTGTCGAGGTGGTGGGACACCTCCTTGTCGATGCCGAAGATGTAGATCGACTCCCAGGGGAAGGTGATCATGTCGGCCGCGCCCTTGGCGATGGCCTCGCGCGCCTCGGGCGCCGGCACCTGTACCGAGGCGCCGCCGATCAGGCTGACGAAGCGCGCCATCGTGGCGTGGGCCGGGCGCACGTTCTTGCCGGCGACGTCGGCCGGCACGTGGACCGGCGTCTTGGAGTGGAACGTGCCGGGATCGTGGACCTGGGCGAAGCAGAAGGTGACGTCGGGCATCTCCTCGGCGGCGTACTGGCTGTACCACTCGTGGAGGGCGCGGCTGCCGCCCTTGGCGTCGGACACGAGGAACGGCAGCTCGCCGACCGCGATCAGCGGGAAGCGGCCGGGCTGGTAGCCCGGGTTGATCCAGGCCATGTCGGCGATGCCGTCACGGGCGAGGTCGTAGTGGTCGGGTGCGGCACCGAGCTGCTGGGCCGGGAAGAGGTTGATCTTGATGCGGCCCTCCGACGCCTCCTCGATCGACTTCGCCCACGGCTCGAACCCCGTGGTCTGGATTGGATGGGTCGGCGGCAGCCAGTGCGCGAAGGAGAGCTCCACCTCCTGCGCGGCCAGACTGCCCGGAAGGGCCAGAGACAGGGCGCACGCCAGCGCTGTTCTCAGCATGTTTCGTTTCCTCCTTGGTCCGGCGATCCATGGCCGCCGGATCTATTGAAGCGCCGCAGATCCCGCGCCGCGCACCGCGCAGGTTGGCGGTGAACGCGGCGGCCCGCAACGTCGATTATGCGGCGGCGTGACGGGCCCGGGCCGCACGGCGGTCCATAAGCGCCATTGTATTCCCCCCGCAACGAACTATCGTTTCGCTCTGCGTATCAGGGCGGCCGGTCGATGAAAAGCGCCGCGCGCGAGGCCTGAAAGACGCCGGAGACACCGGCGCAACGCGGCGCCGCCGGCAGGCGTGACGCAGGGAGGACGAAAATGGCCGCCAGACGGTTTGCACCGCTCGCGACGTGGACGCCCGACGTCCGCCACGAGACCCGCGCCGACGGGACCACGCTGGTGTGGCGGGCCGATCCGCTGGGCCCCTACCCCGACAAGATCACCGAGCGGCTCGACCACTGGGCCGCTGCCGCGCCCGACCGCACCTTCCTCGCCGAACGCGACGGGGACGGCTGGCGCCACCTCACCTACGCCGAGTGCCGGACGGTGGTTCGCGCGCTCGGACAGGCGTTCCTCGACCTCGGGCTCTCGCCGGAGCGGCCCCTCGCGATCCTCTCCGGCAACGACATCGAGCACGCGCTGATGGCGCTGGGGGCGCAGTACGTCGGGGTGCCGTCGGCGGCGCTGTCGCCCGCCTACTCGCTGCTGTCGCAGGACTTCTCCAAGCTGCGCGACATCGCCGGGCAGCTGACGCCCGGACTGGTGTTCGCCGCCGACGGGGCGCGCTTCGGCCGGGCCATCGACGCGGTCTTCGCCGGTACGCCGGTCGCCCTGACCCGCGCCGGGCTCGAGGGGCGGCCGGCGCTGCGCTTCGCCGACCTCGCCGCGACGGAGGCGACCCCGGCGGTCGACGCGGCGCACGCGGCCGTCGGGCCGGACACGGTCGCGAAGTTCCTGTTCACGTCGGGCACGACCGGCTCGCCGAAGGCCTCGATCCAGACGCAGCGGGTGATCTGCTCCAATCAGGAGATGATCGCGGACTGCTACGCCTTCATGCGCGAGGAGCCGCCCGTCATCGTCGACTGGGCGCCCTGGAACCACACCGCCGCCGGCAACAAGAACTTCAACCTCGTGCTCTACAATGGCGGCACCTACTACCTCGACGGCGGGCGTCCGACGCGCGACGGGATCGTCGAGACCATCCGCAATCTGCGGGAGATTTCGCCGACCTGGTACTTCAACGTGCCGGCGGGCTACGAGATGCTGCTGAGTGCGATGGAGGATGATCCCCTCCTGCGGGAGACGTTCTTCGCCCGGCTGCGGATGATGATGTACGCCGCCGCCAGCATGGCGCAGCACACCTGGGACCGTCTCAACGCGGTCGCGGCGGCGACGCGGGGCGAACCGATCCTCCTCTCCACCGGCTACGGCGCGACCGAGACGGGGCCGTTCGCCCTCTCCTCGATGGAACCGCAGGACAGTCCCGGCAATGTCGGCATCCCGGCGCAGGGCGTGACGCTGAAGCTGGTGCCGCACGGCGACAAGCTGGAGGCCCGGCTGAGGGGCCCCAACATCGCCCCCGGCTACTGGCGCAACGGGGACCTCTCGCGGGGTGCGTTCGACGAGGAGGGCTTCTACCGCGTCGGCGACGCGCTGCGCTTCGCTGTGCCGGGCGATCCGGCGCGCGGCTTCCTCTTCGACGGACGCCTCGCCGAGAACTTCAAGCTCTCGACGGGGACGTTCGTCTCGGTGGGCGCGCTCCGCGCGGCCTTCGTCGACGCGATGGGCGGCCTCGTCGGCGATGCGGTGATCGCCGGGGAGGACCGCGACCGCGTGGCGGCGCTGATGATCCCCCACGTCCCGGCGCTGGCGGCACTCGTCCCGGGCGGGCCCGGAATGTCACGCACCGGGCTGCTGGCCCACCCGGCGGTGCGGGCCGCCGTGGCCGAGCGGCTGACGCGGCTCGCGGCGGAGGCGACTGGATCGGCGACGCGCGTGGTGCGGGCGATGTTCCTCGACGACGACCTCTCGTTCGACCGCGGCGAGGTGACGGACAAGGGCTCGATCAACCAGCGCGCGGTGCTGCGCCACCGGGCGGACCTCGTCGCCGCGCTCTACGGCGACGATCCGCGCGTGATCCAGGCCGACCCCGCGGTCGTGGCGCAGGGGGTCTGACGCGGCTCATCGCGTTTCCATCGTGGCGCCCACCGCCTCCAGCGCCTCCTTCGTGACGGCGGGACCGGCGGCCGCCATCATCGCGAGCACGAGGCGCGCGTTGAGGGCGGCGCTCGCCTCCTCCGACAGGCCGCGGTGGAGCTTCAGGAGCGTGGCGTAGCGGGCATCGGCGTCCTCGCCGTCCTCCAGCGCGCGCGGCGGCAGTGCGTGGACCCCGCGCCCCTCCATGACGGCGTCGCGCGCCGCCGCCACCGTCTCGGCGCTCGCGCCCTCCGGCCACACCGCCGCGACATGCTGGTCGGGCCGTACCAGGACGAGACCGCGGCCGTACCGCTCGGCGATGGTGCCGCACGCGGAAACCTCCAGCGGGGTGACGCCTTCCACGACCGGCGCCGGCATCCCCACCGCGAGGAGCACGAAGCCGCCGCCCAGCGCCGACAGCAGCCACCCCTCGCCGAGCGGCGCGTCCGGACACGGATCGCCGGGCCGCAACGGCGCGGCGGCGCCAGGCGGGGCCCCGCCGAAGAGCGGCGCGAGCGAGGCCGGGCGGCTCAGGCGGCCCGAGTTGATCAGCGGCCGCGCCGCCGGAAAGTGCGAGGAGACTGCGAGGAGCTCGTCCCGGAACATCCGCTCCGCCTTGTTGCGGGGGGACATGAAGTTGGTGGAGCGGGCCGAGTTGACGATGTTCTCGTCCGCCGCGTGCACCCGCTCGGCGTCGTAGGTCTCGATGAGGGCGGGCGGTGCCTCGCCACGGATGACGGCGGCGAGCTTCCAGGCGAGATTGTCGACGTCCTGGATCCCGCCGTTGCCGCCGCGCGCGCCGAACGGGCTGACGACGTGAGCCGCGTCGCCGGCGAACAGGACGCGCCCGTGCACGAACCGGGCGAGGCGGGCGCAGCGGAACGAGTAGACCGACACCCAGTCGATCTCGAACGGCCGCCCGGCCACCGCCTTCTCGATGCGAGGGCGGACCACGTCGGGGCGCCGCTCCACCTCCGGGTCCGCATCCGGGCCGAGCTGGAGGTCGATGCGGTAGATGTCGTCCGGCTGCTTGTGGAGTAGCGCCGTCTCGCCGGGGTGGAACGTCGGCTCGAACCAGAAGCGGCGCTCGGAGGGGAAGTCGGCCTTCATCTCCACGTCGGCGATGAGGAAGCGGTCCTCGAACGCGGTCCCCTCGAAGGCGAGGCCCAGTCGCCGGCGCACGGTGGAATGCGACCCATCGCAGGCAACAAGCCAGGCGGCGCCGAGCTCGTACGTGCCGTCGGGAGAGGCGACGGTCACGGTCACGCCAGCCTCGGTCTGCGCGACGTCAGTGACGCGGCTCCGGAAGCGCAGGTCGATGAGGTTGCCCAGCTCGCGCGCGCGGTCGATCAGGTACTCCTCGACGTAATACTGCTGGAGATTGATGAACGCCGGCATCTTGTGTCCGGCCTCGGGGAGGAGGTCGAAGCTGTAGACCTCCCGGTCGCCATGAAAGAGCCGGCCGACCTTCCAGGTGATCCCCTTCGCCAGCATCCGGTCCGCCACGCCGAGGCGGTCGAAGATCTCCAGCGTGCGCTTGGCCCAGCAGATCGCGCGCGAGCCGACGGAGACCTTGTCGCCGTCGTCCACCACGACGGAGGCGATGCCGTGCCGGGCGAGGTCGATGGCCGCCGTCAGTCCGACCGGCCCCGCGCCGACGATGACGACGGGCGCCCGGCTCGCCGTGCCCGACAGCTCCGGTGCGGGGCGATAGGGGAGCGGGCCGTAGTCATAGCGTGCCATGAGCCCTCTCCTCTCGCCTATCCCTGGAGCGCGGCCCACATCATGCGGTCGCGCTCGGCGGTCCAGATGCGGGGCGTGTCCATGCCGAGCGCCTCGTCGTAGGCGCGCGCCACGTTGAACGGGAAGCAGTGCTCGTAGATGGCGAAGTCGCCGAACTTCGCGTCGCACGCGGCGCGGACGGCGTCGGCCGCCTCCCGCAGCGACCCGCCGCGGGCGGCGACCTGCGAGACGGCACGGAAGTGGCTGTCGACGAAGTCGCGCGTCGACGCCAGCGCCTCGGTGACCCTGGCTTCGCCCACCAGCGCGTCGCCGCGGCCGGGTGCGATGGCGGCGGGGCGGAAGGCGGCGATGGCGTCGAGCGTGCCGCCCCAGTCGGCGAAATGCGCGTCGCCGCAGTAGCAGGCCGACCTGTACTCGACGATGTCGCCGGTGAACATCACTCCCGCGTCCGGCACCCAGGCGACGATGTCGCCCGCCGTATGCGCACGGCCGAGGTGCATGAGGTCGACGCGCCGCTTGCCGAGGTAGACCGTCATGCGGGTCGCGAAGGTCATCGTCGGCCAGGTGAGGCCGGGGATCGACTCGTGCCCCTCGAAGAGGCGCGGGAAGCGGCCGAACTCGGAGTCCCAGTCCTCCTGCCCGCGCTCGGCGACCATCGCGCGGCACTTGTCGGAGGCGATGATCTCGGACGCGCCGTAGGCCGACGCGCCCAGCACGCGCACGGCATGATAGTGCGAGAGGGTGACGTACTTGATCGGCTTGTCCGTCACCGTGCGGATCCGCTCGACCACCATGTCGGCAAGGCGCGGCGTCGCCTGCGCGTCCATGATCATGACGCTGTCGTCGCCGATGATGACGCCGGTGTTGGGGTCACCCTCGGCGGTGAAGGCCCACAGGTCCGGGCCGATCTCGGTGAAGCTGATTTCTTTGGCCGCCAGATCACCGGCGGACGCGAACGACTTGGCCAAAGCGGCCCTCCCCTCGGCTGAGGGCCGACCGGCCCCGCCCTCCCGTGACGTGCCGTTTCCCGGCAACTTGGCCGTGAGGTTAGGCGCCCGGCGGCGGCCCCGCAACCTCGCCGCGCGACCGTCCGGCGGGCATCGGCGGGGGACGGGTCGATGAGGCGGCGGAAAGGAATTCGGCCGCAGCGGTCGGGTACGCTGCGGCCGAAAGGCTCCCTGTGGGGACGACGACCCCGGAGGCCGACTGCGCAGACCGGCGCGGAGTCGGGAGCATCCTGTTCCGGTCGGACCGGGTGTCCGCAGCGGTGTCGGGGGACCGCTGCAGCAGACGGCATCGGACCGGCAAGATCGGTACAGCACCCGTCTCGACACACCGGCCCGTCGCGGTGCTGAACGACGACGGACCGTGGCTCGCCCTGTCCGCGAACCACGGTCCATACATTAATCACACGTTGTGTCAGCATTTAGGCAGCCGGGGATGAACTCCCCGGCGGCCCACGGGTCCTTACGGCGCCGGAACGGTCGGTGCCGCGATCAGCAGTCCGGCACGTCGCGGCCGGGGCGGCCCATCTTGTCGAAGTCTTCCTTCGACATGCCGAGGGTCTGGTTCACGCCGTCGACCTTCTTCACGACCTTCGTCGCAAGGGTGCCGTCGTCCTGCTCCACCACCTCGATCACGAAGTTGGTGCCGATCGCCTGGCGGTTCTCGTCCAGCTTGATCGGCCCGTTGGGCGCGTCGAGCTCGAGGGTCGAGAGGCACTGGCGGAACTCGGGGTCGCCGCCGCCGAGCTTGCCGTCGACCTTGTCGAGGCACTGCAGCGCGGCGCTCGTCGAGTTGTAGTAGTTGGTGGCGAGGAGCGAGGGACTGGCGAAGCGCTCGGACGGCGGATAGGCGTCCTGGTAGGCCTTCACGTAGGCCTGCCACTTCGGGTCGTCCCAGGTGTCGGCCTGGCCGGAGGAGGCCGGGGTGCCGATCAACGCCTGTTTCGCGGAGCCCTTGGAGTTGAGCACCGTGCCGTCCACCATGATGGTGCCGCCGATGAGGTTCGCGTCGCCGCCGGCCTGCTGGTACTGGTTCAGGAAGTTGACCGCGTCGCCGCCGCCGAGACCGAGGTAGATCGCGTCCACGTCATCGGGCAGCGCGGCGATCACCGAGGCGAAGTCCTTGGTGCCGAGCGGGACCCAGAAGCGGTCGACGATCTCGCCGCCCGCGTCGCAGAACTCCTTCGCGAAGCCGAGGAAGTTGGTGTGGCTGAAGGAGTAGTCCTCCGCCACCGAGGCGACGTACTTCCAGCCCTTCTCGTTGGCGACGTAGTCGCCGAGGCCGACGCCCCACTGCGCGCCGTCCATGTTGAAGCGGAAGTAGTTCTCGGACGGGTTGACGTAGGTCGTCTCCTGCGCGCCGGAGGCGGCGTCGATGATCGTCACGTCGGGATACTGCTTGGCGAGGTCGCGCACCGCGATCCCCTCCGAGCCCGAGAGCGGACCGATGACGAAGTCGACCTTGTCCTGCTCGATCAGCTTGCGAACGGCGCGGACGGCGACATCCGGGCTCGCGTCGGTCGGGGCGACCACGTACTCGATGGGGCGGCCGCCGGCCTTGTTGTCATGCTGCTTCAGCGCGAGCTTGAAGCCGCGCATGCCGTCCTCGCCCAGCACGGTATACGTGCCCTCGAGCACCGCGGTGACACCGATCTTGATGGGATCGGAGTCCTGTGCGAGGGCAGCACCGGAGACGAGAACGGCCGACGCGGCGACCGTCGACATGAGCATTCGTAGCATTCGTTCACTCCCTGATCATGATGCCGCTCTTGACGGCGGCCGATCCGGAGAGTTTGCGACCCGGCGTTGCAGATCGTCATCCCTCATAGTCTCAAAATTGTCCGGGACTACAGGCGAAGCCGACGTTTTGAGCTTTCACGACGAAGTGGAGCCGCGAAGGCTTGCCAGTCCCTCCCGCGGCGCTTTAAGCGTCGGGTGACATTGAAACGGCGGGGGATCTCTTGGCGATCTTCGAGGTCCTCAGCGACCCTGTGCTGCCCGTGTACGCGATCATCGCGGTGGGCTACCTGATGGGCCGCTGGTCGGTGGTGTCATCGTCCGAGGCGCGGATCCTGAACCGCGTCGCCCTGTCGCTCTTCCTGCCGCTCCTCATCTTCGGCCTCATCATCGACGCGCCGATCCGCACGTTCGACCCCTCTCCGGTTGTCCTCTACTTCGCGGTGGAGGTGCTGATCTTCACCCTCGGCGTGCTGCTGGCGCTCAAGGTGTTCCGGATGGGTCCGGGCGAGTCGGTGCTCCTCAGCTTCGCCGGCATCTTCAGCAACACGGTGCTGATCGTCCTGCCCATCGCCGTCCTGCTCTACGGCGCGGAGAACATCCTCGAGGTCACGGCGGTCCTGACGCTCGACTCCACCATCACCTTCGCCGGCGCGATCATCGCGCTGCAGCTCATGAAGCTCGGCAAGTTCACCCCACTCGCGGTGCTGTCGTCGGTGGTACGCTCGCCGATCCTCGTCGCCATCGTCGCGGGCCTCGCGGTGAACCTCGCGGGGATCACGATCCCGCACCCGGCCGTCACCTTCATCGACTTCAACGGGCACGCGGCCCCGCCGATCGCCCTGTTCGCGCTCGGGGTGCTGCTGTCGGAGGTGAAGATGACGCTGGAGCCGCCGGTGGTCGTCTTCACCGCGGTGAAGTTCCTGCTCTTCCCGCTCACGGTGTGGCTCGCGATCGAGATGTTCGCGTCGAATCCGGCGGCGGCCGACCGCTTCGTGCTGGCGGCAGCCGCCCCGGCGGGCACCATGGCGTTCAGCCTCGCCGTCCTCTACGGCGTCAGGACGAGCCGGATCGCGCAGGTGATCGTCTACACCAACGTGCTGACGATGCTCTCCCTCTCCCTCCTCGCCTGACCGCCTGACCGGCGTCAGCCGAGCGCGTCGAGGACGGCGTCCGTCGTCGTGACGGCGGAGACGTTCTGCAGCGCGTAGTCGATGGACGCGCGGTGCCAGTCCGCGTTCATCGTGGAGCACGCGTCCTCCGGGACGATCATGAGATAGCCCTTGTCGGCGCCGGTGCGTGCGGTGTGCTCGACGCTCATGTTCGTCCATGCGCCGCAGGAGATCAGCGTGTCGCGCCCCTCCGCCTTGAGGACCGTCTCGAGGCGCGTCCCCTCCCAGGCGCTCATCCGGCACTTCTCGACCACGTAGTCGCCGCCCTGGGGCTCCAGACCCGGCACGGGCGCCGCGCCCCACGTGCCGCGTACCAGCGCGTTCGCCTCGATCGTCCCCTCGAAAAGGGGCGCGTTCAACGTCATCCCCGGCGCCCCCGGATCGACGACGAACCACACGAAGATCACCGGCACCCCCAGCGCGCGGCACCGCTCGGCGAGGCGCGCGGCGTTCTCGATCGCCCGCTGCTCGCGGCAGTGCGCCGGCGCGCCAGACGACGCGAAGGCGCCGCCCTCCATCACCACGTCGTTCTGCATGTCCTGGATGATGAGGGCGCAGCGGGAGAGCTCTAGCCCGCCCTCCACCGGAGCGGCGGAGGTGCGGGACGGCCGGGCCCGCATGTAGGGCTCGCTGCGCGGTCCGACCTTGACGGGGAGCGAATAGAGCGAGGTCGAGGCGGTGACGTAGAGCGTGCGCCAGTCGGTCCCGCCCCAATGGAAGTTGGCGGCGAGCTCCGGGATCGCGACGCGGCCGATGTGCCGCCCGTCCGGCGCGTAGACCCAGATGCCGCCCGGCGCCGTCACCCAGACGTTGCCCTCGAAGTCGCACTTCATCCCGTCCGGCACGCCGGCCTTCAGCGAGTCCTTGATGCCGGAGGCGAAGACGCGGCCGTTCCTGGGCCGCCCCTGGCCGTCGACGTCGAAGACGCGGATGTTCGTCTGTTCCGTGTCGTTGACGTAGAGCCGCGACTCGTCGGGCGAGAAGCACAGCCCGTTGGGCATCGAGAACTGGTAGCGGTCGACCACCAGTTCCGGCTCCGCCATCCCCGGCTTCACCCGGTAGACGCCCTGGAAGCCCAGCTCCCGCGGCCGCTCGACGCCGAAGACCGGCATCCGCCCGTACCAGGGGTCGGTGAAGTAGATCCAGCCCTTCGACGAGACGACAACGTCGTTCGGGCTGTTCAGTTCCCGCCCCTCGAAGTGCGAGGCCAGCACCTCGCGCGTGCCGCCGGGCGTCAGGCGCACCAGCGAGGACGTCGCGTGCTCGCAGACGACGAGGTTGAGGTCGGTGTCGAAGGTCTGGCCGTTACCCTTGTTGGTGCCGCGCTTCACCTCGCGCACCCCCGACGCGTCGGCGCGGCGGCGCACGTCGGCCGGGATGTCGGAGAAGAGGAGGTAGCCGTCCGGGTGCCAGACGGGGCCCTCGGTGAACTGGAAGCCGGAGCCGACCTGGGCGACGGGGGCGTGCTCGTCGACGAGGGCGCGGAAGGCGGGTGTCAGCGCGTCGTGGGCCATCGCCGCAGCCTCAGGCCGGGAACCACTGGCGCTGCGGGACCGTCTCGCGAAGCGGCCCCGGCACCTCCATGTCGAGGCGGCCGACGATCCTGCCGCGCTCCACCTTGGCCGGCTTGTCGTGCACCGGCAGCAGGAACTTCGACCCGGACAGGAGCTTCTTGATCGCCGCCTTCTCCTGCCGCTTCGTGGTCGAGTGGTTGCCGGTCACGCGCGGCTCGTTCTCGTGAATCTCGTTGAAGGGGCGCACGACCTGGTCGTTGATGTCGTAGATCACGTCGCCGCAGATGGTCACCCGGCCCTCGGCGGTCTCGACATGGACGTTCATCGACCCCTCGGTGTGCGCGCCCGCCCAGTCGAGGGTGACGCCGGGGATCAGCTCGACCTCGCCGGTCAGCTCGGTGTCCTCGAAGCGCAGGGCTCCGGGCGTGTGCAGCCGCTCCACGAGGTGCATGACGTCCGGCTTGGGGTACTGCGGGTGCATCAGTCCCGAGACCGAATGCTCCATCTCCCGCCGGTTGACGACCACGGTGGTCGTCATCGGGAAGTGGTCGTCCTTGCCGGCGTGGTCGATGTGAAGGTGCGTGTGGCAGATGTAGCGGATGTCCCCCGGCTTCAGGCCATGGCGGGCGAGCTGGTTCTCGACCTGGTTCTCGTGGAACGACAGGCCCCGCATGCCGAGCGTCTCCATGATCGCATTGTCGCGGAAACCGGTGTCGACGAGGATCGGGTAGTCCCCGCCGAGGATGAGGAAGCCGTAGGTGTACACTCGGCGGGTGCGCCCGCAGTCGCGCCCCAGGACGAGGAAGGACGACTCCAGCTCGATATCGCCGAAGTCGAGCACCTTGATTTCGAGTGCCATGCCTTCCCCCATCCGTGTCGTCGGGATCGTCCGCCCCGTTGTGGGAAAGGCTAACAACGCGAACTTCTCGGCGCACCGCCAGAAGACGCAAAATCAGACGACAGGGTAAGCCCGCCGGCCGCCGTGAACCGGCGTCCCTCGACTGGCGCGACCTGCCGCGCGACCGGCGATCGCGGTCCGAGCATTTCGCACACCTTGGCGCGGCACGCCGTTCACTGCGCCGCGCCGGGGATCACGTCACAGAATGAAGAGGTGATCGTCGAACCCGTGGAACAGCGTGTGCGACTGCAGCTCGTCCACCGTGTAGACGACCGCCTCGACCACCGTCGTCCCCGGATCGCTGTCGTTGTGGTTCGTCCATTCGGGCGTGTGACCGGGAACGGACGAGCCGACGATCCCGCGCTTCAGCGTGACGTCCCCGACCTTGTGAAGCCCGGGGATCTTCGCCGCCGCCTCGCCGTCGCCACCGGTGTCGAAACCGAAGTCGGAGGCGGAATTGAGGTCGGCGTCGGTGGTCATGCGCCCCTGCTGCTGGAAGACGCCCCCGAAGTGCGAGCCGCCCCCCTCACCGTAGATCCCGAAGCTCTCCGACGGGGCGGGCCTTTGGCCGGTCGTGCCGTCGCCGAAGTGCAGGCCGGAATCGTCGACCAGGAATGTCTGCTCGCCGCCGTCGGTATAGAGCCGCGTCATGCCGAGTGTCTGTCCGATCACTCCGCTCATAGCATCCTCCTCCTGTGCGCCAATGCGGAACACTCGGAAGCTGGCTGCCGCGGGCGCCGGGCGCAGTGACGCGAAACACGTTCATGCGGGCTGGCGCGGCCGCCACGGCGATGTGATCGGCCCACGCGCTGCGGGACGTGCGCGCGGTCAGATGCGGTAGACGCGCTCCGCGGTGGCGCGGAAGACGTTCGCGCGGTCCTCCTTGGGAAGCTCCGCGAGGGCGTCCCTGAAGGCGGCGATCAGCGAGGCGTAGTCGGTCCAGAGCTTCTCGATCGGGAAGTTGGAGCCGTAGAGGCAGCGGTCCGACCCGAAGATCTCCACCGTCTCCAGCGTGGCCCAGCGGACGTGCTCCGGATCGTTCTGGCGGATGAACGTGCCGAAGCCCGAGACCTTCGAGACGACGTTCGGGCGTTCGGCGAGGCGCGCGATCTCGCGGCGCCAGTAGGCCTTGCCCGGAGTGGAGAGGTCCTCCGGCATGCCCGCGTGCTGCAGGATGAAGGTGACGTCCGGGCAGGCGTCGACGAGGCGCAGCGCAGCCTCGACCTGATGGGCGAAGATCTGCAGCTCGAACGCGTACTCGTAGGCCGCGAGGTGGCGCACGTTGGCGATCAGCGCGTCGGAGCCGACCACGTCCGGCCCGCTCGCGAAGCGGTAGAGGGGGTTGGTGTGGTGGTGCATCTGGTGGCGCACGCCGCGCATCAGCGGGTAGCCGGCGAGGCGGTCGAGGTCGCGGCGGGCGTCCTCCTGGGTCATGTCGACGTAGCCGGTGATCGCGTGCGGCCAGCCGCTGCGGTCGGCGGCGTGGGAGACCCAGGCGACCTCGTCCACGAACCAGTTCGGCGACCAGTTGGCCTGCACGTAGACCGACTTCTCGACGCCGGTGCCTTCGATGTCCTTGAGGTACTCGGTGATGAGGTAGTCGCGCTTCACGCCGTCGTAGGGGCCGAAGATGCGCGGCACCGTCGGCCCGAGCAGCCAGGGCAGGTCGGCCCGTCGCCAGATGTGGTGGTGCGCGTCGACGATCTTCATGCAGCCCTCGCTAGTCCCAGGATTTCGGCGGCGATCCTGCCAGGGGACGAGCCGTCCCCCAGACGTGCCAGCATCGGGCGGATCGCGGCCATGGCCGCGGTGCGCGGCTCGTAGTTCGGATCGGCGGCCAGCGGTGAGAGCCACAGGACCGCCCAGGAGAGGCGCGACAGGCGTTCCATCGCGCCGACCAGCACGGCCGGGTCGCCGCGCTCCAGGCCGTCGGACAGGACGACCACGGCCGCGCCGCGGGCGAACCCGGCGTAGCGGGGGACGGCGAGAAAGGCGGCCAGCGCGTCGCCGAGCCGGGTGCCGCCGTCCCAGTCGGACACGGCGGCGGACGCGGCGGCGAGGGCGGCGCCCTGATGGCGGCGCCCAATGGCGCGGGTGATGCGCGTGAGCCGCGTGCCGAGGGTGAAGATCTCCACCCTCTCGGCGCTTCGGGCGAGGGTGTGGGCGAATCGGAGGGCCGCGTCGGTCTGTGCGGCCATCGAGCCGGACACGTCGATCAGCAGAAGGATGCGCCGTTGCCGCGTACGCCGCTTCAGCTGCGGCAGTCGGACCACCTCGCCGTCGCGCCGGACGGCGTCCCTGAGGGCCCGGCGCATGTCCGGCCGGT
The DNA here is from genome assembly GCF_003258595.1 of Acuticoccus sediminis. Taxonomy (NCBI): domain Bacteria; kingdom Pseudomonadati; phylum Pseudomonadota; class Alphaproteobacteria; order Hyphomicrobiales; family Amorphaceae; genus Acuticoccus; species Acuticoccus sediminis. The sequence continues at coordinate 184,408 of NZ_QHHQ01000006.1, read as the reverse complement.
CGCCGCGGCGCCGGCTGACGAGGCGGCGCGACGTGCGGCGCGGCAGACGGCCCGGGGCCGCGCGGCGGAAATGGCGGAGGGCGTCGGCCTCGGAGAGGTCGGCGAAGGCTCGGCCGGCGAGAGCCTCCGTGGCGGTGGCCTCGGCGCCGCTCTCGGTCAGCTCCTCGGGTTCGATGGCCTCGACCGCGCCCTCCTCCGGCTCGGTGACATCCGGCTCCTCGTCGCTGGTGACGGGGGCGGCGACGGTGTGTCCGAGAAAGTGCGCGCGGTAGAGCGCGTCGAACTCGGCGCGGCGGTCGGGCGGCGGGGCGAGCGTGGCGAGCGCCGCGGCGTGGATGTCGGCCATCGCGCGGGGGCCGAGGAGGCCCACGGCGGCGACGAAGCTCTGCGTCTGCTCGGGCGCAACCGCGAAGCCGGCACGGCGCAGCCGCGTCGCGAAGCCGACGAGGGGCCGCGCGGCCCGGGGCAATGGCTCGATCGCCGCCATGTCAGCGCCCGCACGTGAGGGCGCGGCGGCACGCCCCGGCGTCGGCGGACCGGGGCGCCCTCCGTCCGGAGGCCCGCAGCCGGGGCACGACCCCGCCGCTCACGCCACGGCCTCCTCGATCATGTCCTCCAGTCGCCCGTCCAGGAAGGTGAGGTCGTCCTGGTCCTTGAGGGCGACGCCGATGGCGCGGCGGAAGGCGGTCGGCCACGGGTTGCCCTGCGCGTGCAGGAGCGTCGCGGCCTCGGCCCACTCGACCGTCTCGGCGATGCCGGGGGCCTTGGCGAGCGGCTCGGCGCGCAGGGCCGTGACGGCGGCGACGACCTTGTCGGCCGTGTCCCGGGCGACGGTGGAGGCGCGCATCATGACGATGTCGGCCTCCCGGCGGGCGTCGGGGTAGTCGATCCAGTGGTAGATGCAGCGGCGGCGCAGCGCCTCGTGCAGCTCGCGGGTGCGGTTGGAGGTGAGGATCACGACGGGATGCTCCTCCGCGCGCACGGTGCCGCGCTCGGGGATCGAGATCGAGAAGTCGGACAGGAATTCGAGCAGAAAGGCTTCGAACTCGTGGTCCGCGCGGTCGATCTCGTCGATCAGGAGCACCGTATCGCGGGGGTGGCGCAGCGCTTCCAGCATGGGGCGGGCGATGAGGTAGTCGTCGGCGTAGATGTTGACGTAGGCCTCGCCCGCCTGGCGGATCGCCAGCATCTGCCGCGGATAGTTCCATTCGTAGAGGGCGGCGGCGGAATCGATCCCCTCGTAGCACTGGAGGCGCAGGAGCTCGCGCCCGAGGATCGAGGCGATGGCCTTCGCCGCCTCGGTCTTGCCGACGCCGGGCGCGCCCTCCAGCAGCAGCGGCTTGCCGAGCGCGAGCGCGAGGTAGGCTGCGGTCGCGAGATCGTCGCCGGCCAGGTACTGCGCGTCCCGCAGGGCGATGGCGAGCCGCTCTGGCGAGTCGATCCCGACGATGGAGGGGCGGACGGGCATGCTAGGTACTCAGCCCATCTCGAACCAGTTCGTGTCGAGCTTCACGGTGACCTGGATCAGTCGGTCCTCCGGCTCGCCGTCGGACCAGATGGTCAGCGTCTCGTCGGTGTCGAACTTCAGCCGGATCTCGTAGGGCAGCAGGCCTTCGTCTATCGCCGCCAGCCGTGACCCGATCAGGGTCCAGACCTGCCTCGAGAAGGCCTCTCCCGAGTCGGTCTTGTCCTTCCCGTCTCGCGAGACGCTGACGCATTCCGCCGTGCGGAGAGTGAATTCGATCCCGGCATCCGAAAAAAGGATCAGGCCATAGCCTCGCCCGGCAAAGCCGTAGTGGTCAAATCCCCGGCGCCCGATCATGGCACCCTCGAGGACGGACCCGATGAGATGGCTGCGCCAGACGTCGGAGAGTTCGCTCACTGACGGCTCCCGGCCCTGGCGTGACGTCCCGGCCGGGTACCGCCGTTGTCGCGGATGCCGCGCAGGATCTTTTCCGGGGTGATCGGGAGGTCGGTGATGCGCACGCCGACCGCGTCGAAGACGGCGTTGGCGGCGGCGGGGAGCAGCGGGTTGGCGCACATCTCGCCGGGCCCCTTGCCGCCGTAGGGACCGTCCGGCGCCGGCCGCTCCAGGACGGCGACGTTGTGGGGGGCGATGTCGCCGGGCCCGGGCATCAGGTAGTGGTTGAAGTCGGTCGGGCCGTGGTCGCGGTTCGGGTAGTAGGGCTCGGTCGTCTCGTAGAGGGCGTGGGAGAGGCCCATCCACGCACCGCCGATGAGCTGCTGTTCGACGAGGCGCGGGTTCAGCGCCCGGCCCAGCTCGTAGGCCGAGTTCACCTCCAGGACGCGCACCTCGCCGGTCTCGTCGTCGACCTCGAGGTCGAGGATGACCGCGGCGTGGGCGAAGCAGGAGACCGGCGTCATCTCCCCCGTCTCGGGGCTCACCTCCGACAGCGGGATGAGGAAGATCCCCCGCCCCGACACGGTCTTGCCGTGCTTGAACTGCGCCGCCTCGCACGCCTCTCCGGTGGTGATGGAGCGGGACGGCGCGCCGTTGACGTGGATGTTGCCGCGACCGTCGGTCACGAGGTCGGAGGCGTTGACCTCAAGTTCCTCGGCGGCCGCCTCGAGCATGACCGCCCTCGCCTCCCTGGCCGCCTGGATCACGGCGTTGCCGACGCGGTGCGTCCCGCGCGAGGCGAAGGAGCCCATGCAGTGTGGGCCGGTGTCGCTGTCGGCGGTGTCGACGTAGACGTCCTCCACCGGCACCCCCAGCGTCTCGGCGGCGATCTGGCGGGTGACGGACTTCATCCCCTGGCCGAGGTCGATGGAGGACAGCGCCACCATGAACTTCCCGTCCGGATTGGAGTGGACGAGCGCCTGGGACGGGTCGCCCCCGAGGTTCATGCCGATGGGGTAGTTGATGCAGGCAAAACCCCGGCCCTTGTGGATCGCCACGACACCCTCCCCGTTTCAAGAGCGGGTTAGAGTGATGCGTCCGCGCCGCCGGCGCATTGCCTTCAGTCTCATTGATCGCGCCGGGCCGCGACCGCCGGGGCGGACGGGCGTCGGCGCCGGGGCGAACGAGGCGCCGTCAGGGCATCGGCTCGGTTGTCAGCTCCGGCGGCTGCGGGGCGCCGACCCCGTAGCGGCGCGCGGCGAGGCGAAGCTCGACGGCACGGCGCCGCTCGCGATGCACCACGTAAAGTCCGGCGCCGAGGATGATCGCGGTGCCGAGCCAGGTCAGCGGATCCGGGAATTCGCCGAACACCAGATACCCGATGGCCGTGGCGCTGACGATCTCGAGGTACTGGAAGGAGGCCAGCATGCTCGCCTCCGCCATCCGCAGAGCCACCGTCATCATGAGCTGCACCAGCGTCGCCCCGAGGCCGACCGCCAGCACAAGCACCCAGAGCTCCGCCGTCGGCGTCGTGAATTCGAGGATCCCGACGGAGTAGATCCCGCCGACGATGAGCAGCACGCTGAGCGTCAGCGAGCCGAACACGCCGGCCATCGCCTGGATGCGCATCGCGTCCACCCGTCCGGAGAGGCTGCGCAGGATGGTCATCGCTCCGGCGAAGAGCGTGGCGGACGCGAGGGGCATCAGCGCGGCCCAGCCGAACGCCGCGAAGTTCGGGCGGATCACGACGAGCGCGCCGAGAAGCCCGACCAGCACCGCGATGGTCCGGTGCCGGCCCACCTTCTCGCCCAGGAACAGGACGCTGAAGATCGTCAGGATCAGCGGCTCGGCGAAGAAGATGGCGATGGCGTTCGCGAGCGGCAGGGTCTGCAGGCCCCAGAACATGAAGCCGCCGCAGACGGAGAGGAACATCCCGCACAGGGCGATGCGGCCGAGGTAGGCGCGGACCTCCGGCGTGAAAATGGCGCGGCCCATGAGGGGCAGCGCCACGAAGAGAATTCCGGTCTGGATGAGATTTCGGAACAGGCCGACCTCGAACGGCGAGATCTGCGTCGACAGGACCTTACCGCACGCGTCGATCGCCGGAATGATCAACATCGCCGCCGCGAACAGGGCCATGCCCTGTCCGGAGCGGTCTTCGCTCTGCTCGTATGGAATCGCCACGCCTGAGCATACCCTTTCGGCTTACCTCCGCCGGAGGCCGGAAATCGAGGCGAAGCGTGGCCCGCGGCGCGGCGCCGCCCCGTCGGGGTTGGCGGCCGGCTCGGGTGCGCGCTCCGGTCGCGGCGCAGAAGGAGGCGGACCGGCCGACCCCGCCGGCTCTGGCGTCCGGCGCAGGTCCGCCCGTGCCGGCTGAGGTGCGCGCGGAGGCTGGTGCGACGGACGCGGCGGCACGGCGTCCCGCCCGGTCCCGACCGGCTCGCGGGGGCGCTCGCCCTGCGCGTACGACCCGGACGCGTAGCCGGAAACCCGGCCGTTCTCGTCCTGCGCCGTGAAGGCCGGCAGCTCGCCCCGCTGTCCCCCGCCGCCGTGTAGCGACGAGGCCGCTCGCGCCTCCGCCGACAGCGGCCAACCCGCCTTCTCCGCAGCGACATGGCAACACTCGACGAGGGCCGTGTTCTTGGCAAGGCGCCGGTGGGCTTTCATGTCCCCGTCGCGGTAGGCGTTGAGGATGCGCATCTCGATCGGGTCGAGCCCCAGCTCGTGGGCGACGACGTCCATGTGGCTCTCGATCGCGAAGTCGACGCCGGTGACGCCGAAGCCGCGCATCGCCGTCGCCGGCGTGCGGTTGGTGAAGACGCAGTAGACGTCGGCGTAGACGTTCGGGATCGTGTACGGCCCCGGAAGATGGCCGACCGACTTGATGATCGCGTACGAGGAGAGGCGCGTGTAGGCGCCGGCGTCGAAGTAGCCGACGAACTTGCGGGCCATGATGCGCCCGTCGTTCATCACGCCGTCGGTGACGTACCAGCGCTCGGCGCCGCGGGGGGCGCCGACCTGCATCTCCTCCTCGCGGTCGAACATCGCCTTGCAGGGCCGCCCGGTGAGGACCGCGCCGAGGATCGCGAGCGGCTCGTGGATGGAATCGACCTTGCCGCCGAAGCCGCCGCCCACCGTGCCGCCGATGAGGTGCAGCCGCGCGGAGGAGAGGTCGAGGAGCTTGGCGGCGGTGCCGAGGGAGAAGAACAGCGCCTGGGTCGAGGTGTAGCAGACCCAGCGGTCGTTGGTTTCGGGCGCGGCGATGGCGCCGCAGGTCTCGATGGGCGCCTGCTCGATGGGGCTCATCTGGTAGCGGCCCTCGATCACCCGGTCGCACTGGCGAAAGGCGGCGTCGACGTCGCCGTAGCGCAGCTTCTGGTGATCGTACTTGCCGTGGTAGACGAACTTGTTGGCCGGGTACGCGGGGTTCACCGCCACCGCGCCCGGCTTGATCGCCTCCTCCACGTCGAGGACGTGGGGCAGCAGCTCGTAGTCGACGCGCACCCTCGCGACGGCCTCCCGGGCGATCCGCTCGGTGTCGGCGACGATGGCCGCGACCGGTTCGCCCTTGTAGCGCACCTCCTCGCCCTCGGCGGCGATCATCGGCTCGTCGTCGAGGCCGAAGTCCATCAGCGAGAGCAGCGTGTTGAGGTTGTGCGGCACGTCGCGGGCGAGGATCACCCGCTTCACCCCGGGAACGCGCTCGGCCTCGGAGGTGTCGATCCGGCGCACGCGGGCATGGTGGTGCGGCGAGCGCACGCAGCGGATGTGGAGCAGCCCGTCGAACAGGTGGTCGTCGTAGAAGGGCGAGCGGCCGGTGACGTGCCCCAGCATGTCCTGCCGCTGCGTCGGCTTGCCGATCTCGTTGAGATTGTCGTCACGCTCGTCCGCGAAATATTCCTTGCGAAACTCAATGGGCATCGTCGCTACCTCCGTCCCGCGGACGCCGCGCCCGCGCCGCCGGCGGCGGCGAGGACGGCGTTGATGATCGCCTCGTAGCCGGTGCAGCGGCAGAGGTTGCCGGAGATCGCCTCCACCACCTCCTCGCGCGTCGGCCGCGGGTTCTTCTTCAGGAGCGCGGTGGCGGACATCAGCATGCCGTCGGTGCAGTAGCCGCACTGGGCGGCGAAGTTGTCCATGAAGGCCTTCTGCAGCGGCGAGAGGCGGCCGTTACCGAGACCGGCGACGGTGTCGATCGCGCGCCCGTCCACCGTCTCGGCGAGCGTCAGGCACGAGAGCTGCGGCTCGCCGTCGACGAGGACGGTGCAGGCGCCGCAGGTGCCCTGCCCGCAGCCGTACTTGGGCGTGAGGTCGCCGGCGGTGCGGCGCAGCATGTCGAGGAGGTTCTGCCCGTCGTCGACGAAGACCGCGCGCTCGTCGCCGTTGTGCGTGAAGCGGATGGGTGTCTTGGCCATTACCGGGCCTCCAGGAGACGCTTGAGGTGAACGCCCGCGACCTCGCGCCGGTACCAGGCGGAGGCGAGGGCGTCGTCGACCGGCGACAGGCCCTCCGCCGCGCTGGCCGCCGCCCGCTCGATCGCCTGCCGGTCGCCCGCCCGGCCCGAGAGTGCCCGCTCGGCAGCCGTGGCGCGGACCGGGTGCGGCCCCATCCCGTTGAAGACGATGCGCACGTCCCCGCCCCCGCCGCCGCGCGGCAGCAGCGCCGAGATCGACATCAGCCCGACGCCCTTCGGCCTGACGCGGGAGACCTTGGCGAACCGCAGCTCCCCCTGCGGGCGCGGGAAGTTGACCGCAGCGACGAGGGCGCGGCTCCCCCCGCCCCGCACCAGCTCGTCCACCGCGACGCGGCCACCGCCGGCCAGCTCGGCCTGCGCGCCGAGGGCCATGAGCGCGCCCGCGAGGTCGCCGTAGGGCGCCGGGGCGAAGAGGTTGCCCGCCACCGTCGCCACGGACCGGACCTGCGGCCCGCCGATGACCCGTGCGACGGGCGCCAGGAAGGCGAGGTCGCGGTGGGCGGCGATCGCGCCCATGGTGACGCCGCCGCCCAGCCGCACCTCGCTGCCGACGGCAATCTCCGTGTAGGCGCGGTCGGTGATGCGGATGAGCGTGTCGAACGAGGTGTCCCCCTCGTTGACCGCGCGCATGACGATGGTGCCGCCCGAGTAGACGCGGGCGGTGCGGCGGTCCGCGAAGGCCCGGCCCGCCTCGGCGAGCGAGGCGTAGGTGGCGACGCTCACCGGCATGGCCGTGCCTCCGATGCGCGCACGTGACGGGGCGGTGTGCCCGGTCGGGTCGTCGGTCGGCTCATGCGCCCCCCCGCTCGCCGACGAACGCGCGCACCGCGTTCATGCCGGCGTAGTAGATGTCGTTGGTGACCATGGTTTTCAGTTCGCTCTCGCGGCCCCGGGGCGTGTCGAAGCGCGACTCCCAGTGCCAGAAGGTCATGTCGCCGTCGGTGACCGGCAGCAGCCGGCAGTGGGCGACGTAGTTGAAGAGCGGCACCGGCGTGTCGAGCAGGCAGTAGCTCATCGTCATCTCGGCATCGTCGAGCGCCAGGAGTTGCTCGCGCAGTTCCGCCCCGTCGGCGAGGTGGAAGCGCCGCACGCCGCCGACCTTGTCCGTCGGCGCGCCGCGCTCCATGACCGAGTCGGCGACCGCCGGGTGCCAGCGGTCGTGCCCGTTGAAGTCGCGCACGACCGCCCACACCGCCTCGATCGGCGCGTCGATGACGGTCGAGGTGACGATCTTCACCATGCCGGCCGCCCGTCCCTGCCAGTGCCGCTCATGTCGCCCTCGGCCTGGTGGAGATGGCGGTCACGAACGGTGTCAGCGCGTAGAGCGTGCCGTCTCTGTCGCGCCGCTCGTACTCGCCGACGAGCGCAACGGCGAGCGGCTCTCCGATCATGCCGTTGTCGAGCATGTACTTCGTCGCCATCCGCACCGGCCCGAGGACGCCGGGTCCGGTCAGCGTGAGGCGGTTGGCAACGCGGAAGATGTCGAGAGTGAGCCCGGCGTCCGCGATCAGGCGCGGCAGCTTCGCCGCGAGGAAGGCGTCGGTCACGAACGTCTTCCTGAAGAGGTCGAAGCAGGCCTGCAGCGGGTCGTCCTCGAACGCGCCGGCGGACTGCTTGGAGAAGTCCGCGTCGCAGATGACGAGCCTGCCGCCCGGCTTCAGGACGCGTGCGGCCTCCGCCACCAGGACAGCAGGGTCCGGCACGTGGGAGAGCACCGTGTGCTGCACCGCGATATCGATGCCGCCGTCCACCTCGGCGAGGCGGTCGCCGCTGCCGACGGCGAAGGCGAGGTTGGCCCGGCCGCCGACCCGCTTGTCGGCCTCCGCCACCAGCTCCGGCGAGGGCTCGACGCCGAGCACCGAGGCGTCGGGGAAGCGGTCGGCGATGCGACGCGACACGGGACCCGTCCCGGCCCCGATCTCGACGATCCGGGCCCCCGGGGCGACCGTCAGATCATCCAGATAGGCGTCGATGACGGGTACCATCTGCGGATCGGCGCCACGGTTCTCGAGCGTTTCGACCATGATGTCGATCAGCTCCTGTCCGGCGTCCGAGACGTTCTGGAATGGGTCGGCCATGGCGCTTTCCTCCGCCTTCCTCAGCGCGTGAAGTGCCGCTTCAGAGCGTCGAAGCCCCCTTGGAACACGTTGGTCCCGATACCGCTCACGAGGTCGTCCACGTCGTCTTCGGCGCACTCAAAATCCGCCGACCATTCGGCGAAAGTTCGGTCGCCGTCGGTAATCGGGGTGATCCGGAGCGTGGCGACATAGTCCGTCAGCGGCATCGGGCTCTCGAGGATCGCGTAGGTGCAGAACATGTCGTAGTCGGAAAGGCCGAGGAGCTTCTCGCGCAGCCGGTCGCCGTTCTGCAGGCGGAAGTCACGCACGCAGCCGATCTTGTCGGACGGCAGGCCGTCCTCGATGCGGCTCTCGCGGATGCGCGGGTGCCAGCGCGGCAGCGCGTTGAAGTCCCGCACCCGTGCCCAGACCTCGGGCGCGGGCGCATTGATCACGCTGGAGACGTAGACGCGCGGCACGTCACGCTCCCTTCGGCTCTTTGGAGCCCCTGTCGCCCTTCTCGCCGCCGGAGCTGCCCGAGCCGCCACCGCCGCCGGACTCGCGGGCGATGCGCTGCATGTCGCTTGCCTCGCGGATGAGGCCCGGCATCTTGGCGAGCGTTCCGCCCTCGATGCCGATGTCGGCGAGCAGCGAATCCACCAGCGGCGCCTGCATGCGGTAGCGCAGCGCCGAGTTGATCACCTCGTCGGTGGCATTCTGCCGGCCGCCCTCGCCGCCATGGCCGTATCCGTTCGCCCCGTCGAGCTGGACGATGCGGATGTCGGAGATCTTCTCCATCGGCTTGACGGACGCGGCGACGATGCCCTCGATCCGCTCCAGCAGGCGGCGGCGGAAGACGGACGCGCGGGCGCCGTCGGAGAGGACGTTCTCGGCCTCGTTGATGAGCTTCTGCGCCTCGGCCTCCACGGCGGTGCGCACCTTCTCCGCGTCGGCGGCGTGGCGCGCCTCCTGCGCGGCCTTCTCGGCCATCAGCACGTCGATGGTCTTGCGGCGCTGCGCCTCCTCGGTCTGGCGCACCGTCTTGACGCGCTCCTCGGCCTCCGCGGCGCGGGCGAGCTCGTTGTCGGCGGCGATGCGCGCCGCGCTCTCCTCCAGCGACTTGGCGTAGAGGGTGATGGCCTTCTCCATCTGCGCCATCTCGACGTCGCGCTCGCGGGCGACCTCGCGGCGGCGCCGCTCCGTCTCGTGGCCGATGCGGGCCTCGTCGAGACCCCGCTCGGAGGCGATGCGGGCGCGCTCGATGTCCTCCGTCGAGGCGATCTCGGCCTCACGCAGCGCCTGGACGCGGGCGATCTCGAGCTGCTCGGTCGCGCGGCGCCGCTCCAGCCTGGCGGCGTCGATGACCTTCTCCCGCTCGATCCCGGTCTTCTCCACGTCACGACCCGCCTCGATCTCGGCGCGCTTGACGCGGGCTTCGGCCGCGGCCCGTTCGGTCCGCTTGGTCGCGAGTTCGATGACCCGGGCCTCCTCGGCCTCTTCCACCATGCGCTTGCGGTCGATGTCGGAGACCTCGCGCTCCTGGCTGGCGGCGATCCGCTCCATCTCGAGGCCGAGTTCCATCTCGATGCGCTGGCGCTCGGTCGACTCGCGGCGGCGGATGTCGGCCGCTTCGAGGGCCGCGCCGCTGCTGATCTCGCGCTCGGAGGCGTCCTGCTCGGCCGCGATCCGCTCGGCGCGCAGGATCTTGGTGAGCGAGATGCGGGCGGTCTCGGTCCGCTCCTCCGACGCGGTCTGGTTGATGGCGACCTCCTCGCGGGCGGAGATGCGGGCCTCGTCGATCCGGGCGTCGGTGGTGATGCGCGCCTCCTCGACGGTCCTGCGGGCGGAGATGTCCGCCTGGTCGACGGCGCGGCTCCGGGCGATCTCACGCTCGCGCACGTCCTGCTCGTAGGCGATGCGGTCGGCGGCGATCGCCTTGTCCCGGGCGATCTGCGCCGCCTCGACGGCCTGCCGGGCGGCGATCTCGGCCGCCTCCACCGCTTCTTGGCGGGCGATCTCCAGCTCCCGCACGCGGCGGTCGGTGACGATGCGCTCCTCGGACGTCGCGGCGGCCTCGGCGATGCGCATCTTCTCGACGGTCTCGCGCGCCTCGATCTCGGCCTCGTCCACGGCGCGGGTGCGGGCGATCTCGCGGCGGCGAATCCCCTCCTCGCTGGCGATGCGCGCGTCGACGATCGCCTGATCCTGGAGGATGCGGGCCTTCTCGGTCTCCTCCCGGGCGGCGATCTCGGCCGCTTCCAGGAGCTTCTGGCGGGCGATCTCGCGGGCACGGGTCGCCTCGTCGCTGGCGATCCGGGCCTCGGCGACGGCGCGCTCCTGCTCGATGCGGGCGCGATCGGTGGCCTCGCGCGCGGCGATCTCGGTCTCGTCGATGGTGCGGCGGCGGGCGATCTCGCGCGCCTCGATGTCCTGCTCGTTGATGATCCGCGATTCCGACACCGCCCGCTCCTGCTCGATGCGGGCGGTCTCGGTGTCGCGCCGGGCGGAGATCTCGGCGCTGTCGAGGGCGCGCTGGCGGTCGATCTCGCGCTGACGGATCTCCCTTTCGGACTGGATCCGCACCTCGGCGATGGACTGGTCGTTGGCGATGCGCGCCAGCTCGATCGTCTCGCGCGCGGTGATTTCGGCGCGCTCGGCGTCGGTCTGCCGCTCGGCCCGCTCGCGGGCGATCTCGGCGCGCTGCTGGGCTCGGCGGAACTCGATCTCGCGCTCCTGCTCGAGGCGCGCCTGCTCGGAGTCGCGCTCGATCGCGAGGGCGTCCTTCTCCGCCTCCAGGTTGCGCGTGCGGATCCGCGTCATGGACGCCTGCTCGATCTCGTTGCGCAGCGTGCGCCGCTCCTCGATCTCGCGGATCAGGGCGGTGAGACCCTCGGCGTCGAAGCGGTTGGAGGGGTTGAAGTACTCGAGCGCGGTCTGGTCGATGTCCTTGATGGCGACCGATTCCAGCTCCAGGCCGTTCTGCTCCAGCGATTCCTGCGCGAGCTCCTTGACGCGCTTCACGTAGGTGCCGCGCTGCTCGTGGATGTCGCCCATCGCCATCTCGGCGGCGGCGATGCGCAGCGCGGACTCGAACTTGCCCGCCAGCAGCGGCTGCAGCCGCTCCGGCTCCAGCGTGCGCCGGCCCAGCGTGGAGGCCGCGCGGGAGACCGCGGCGCGCTCCGGACGGACGCGGACGTAGAACTCCGCCTCGACGTCCACGCGCATCCGGTCCTTGGTGATGAGGGCGTGCTCGCGCTCACGCGTGACGTCGAGCGGCAGGGTGTGCATCGCGACGGGCGTGATGTCGTGGATGATGGGCCAGACGAAGGCGCCGCCGTCGATGACGACCTTTTCACCGAGGAAGCCGGTCCGCACGTACGCGTGTTCCTTGGTGGACCGGCGGTAGAGCCAGTTCATCACCCAGTAGACGACGAAGATGACGATGACGGCCAGGACGAGCCACAAGATGAGCTCGCCGATGAGTTCCCCTGTCATGATGCGCGTCACTCCCGGTTTATTTTGCCGGACATGGTGACGCGGTTTTGGGAACCGTGCGTTGCAGTGGGTCTGATTTTGGGCGGAAGACCAGACGCCCTGATCAGTGCCGCGGCGCGGCGGGCGCCCGGTATTCGCGCGGCGGCCGGACCGGGCGTGCCGCGGGACGGCAGGGCGCCGGGCGGGCCGGCGCCGGGGCCGGGGTCAGGAGGCGGCGGCCGCCGGTTCGAACTGCGGCACGGCGTCGAAGTATGCGCCGAAGCGTTCCGTCAGCGCGCGGATGGTGGATTCCTGCAGCTTCTCGCGGTGATCGCCCGGCGTGATCTTGCGGATGTGCTGGTCCGCCGACTCCTCGCGCGGGGCGAAGGCCTTCGTGTGCCGCTCCACCAGCGTCGCGACGAAGTCGTCCTCGAGACCGAGATGCGCGCCGACCTTGGCGAGGTACGTCGCGGTTGAGGTCACGAGCTCCTCGTAGGTCAGGATCGGTACCTGATAGGTGCGCGACAGGTCGAGATACTCGTCGTAGACCGCGAGGTACTGGTGGATGTGCGACAGGACGAAGTCGTCGATCCCCCGCTCCTCCCACGCCCGCACCTCCTCCGGACCGATGCGGCCCGGCATCGTGTCGCGCATGGAGTAGAGCTTATGGAAATAGAGCGAGACGAGGACGTCCCTCGGGTCGCGCAGGTGGATGATGGTGCCGACGCGGTCGAACGGAAAGTCCGCCGGGGCGAAGATGCGGCGCCGGACGGGACCGGCCACGAACGCCTTCTCCTGCCAGAACGGGTGCGCCGCCATGTCCGCGGTCTTGATCCGTCCCTCCTTCACGCCTGCCGTATAGAGCGGGACCCCGCGATGCCGGGCGATGTCCGTGCAGAGGCGCAGAAGGAAGGTGGAGGCGCACTTCCACGTCGTGAAGTAGACGACGCGACTCAAGTCTTTGGCTGCAGTATCCATAGACAAAACCTTTGTCGATCCGCCGCGCGGTCGTCAATACGGGCGAGCGGGCCGTGCTCAGGCGGCGCGCTCGCGCGCGTTCGTGCCCGCGCCCACCGCCCTCACGAAGTCGGCGAGCTTGTGCCGGTCGAGCCGAGTGCCGGTCCGCACGCCGGAGTAGAGATCGACGCCGAACGGTCGGACACTGCCGATCGCCTCCCCCACGTTGCGGGCGTTGAGGCCCCCGGCGAGGAACACCGGCCGCGCGCTCGCCGCGACGATGCGCGCGCTCACCGTCCAGTCGTGGGTCCGCCCCGTGCCGCCGAGGTCGGTGGCGTCGAGGCTGGGCCGGCCCGAATCGAGCAGGAAGGCGTGGACGTGGGGCTCGTATGGCGCCAGCAGGCCGAGCGCCTCCGGTCCCTCGACGTGGACCACCTGGATCCGCCGCACCGCCGGCTCCAGCTCGGCGAGGCGCGCGGCCTCGTCGGGGTCGATGTGGGTGACGATCTGCACCGCCGTGGTTCGCGTCCGGCGGACGTGGTCGGAGATCGCGGCCGCGGTGGTCTCGGCCGTCAGCAGCACGGTCGCGACCGGCGGCGGCACGTCGGCGGCGATCGCGGCGATCGTCGCGTCGGGGATCGTCCCCGTGCCGCCCGGCATCGGCGACACGAAGCCGAGCGCGTCCGCCCCGGCCGAGATGGCCGTCCCTGCCTCCTCGCGCGAGGCGATGCCGCAGATCTTGATCCGGGTGCGCATCGGCGCCTCGTAGGCCCTTGACGCGGCGCCTGCAAGCGCCGGTATCCGAGCACCGCACGCGCGTCAGGACGCCCGCCGCTTGCGCTCCCCGCCGGAGAGCGTCCGGAACGCCGCCACCAGCGCCGCGGCGAAGGCCGGGTCGTTGATGTGGTGCGGCAGACGCTCGATGGTCCGCGCCGCGGTCTGGCGGACCGTCGCCTCCAGCGCCTCGAACAGGGCGCGGTCGGCGGCCGGGTCGTGGAAGGCCTCGCCCGGCGCGTCGAGCGCCGAGAGCCCTCCCTCGGGGATGAGAAGCCGCGCGACGTCCATCCGGTTGATGCGCTCGCCGATCCAGCGGCCCATCGCGGCGTTCTCCTCCGCCGTCGTGCGCATCAGGGTGATCTGCGGGTTGTGGCGGTGGAGGCGGCGGCCGGCGTAGCGCGGCGGCACCGTGTCCGGCGCGCCGAAGTTCACCATGTCGAGCGCGCCGAGCGAGCCCACCCACGGAACCTTGCGGCGGATGACGGCGCCGAACCGGTCCTCGGTCGCGGCGAGGATGCCGCCCATCATCATGTCGGCGATCTCGGTTGTGGTGACGTCGATGACGCCCTTCACGAGGCCCTGGTCGACCAGCGCCTCCATCGCCGCCCCGCCCGTCCCCGTGGCGTGGAAGACGAGGCACTCGTGGTCGCGCTTCAGCGCCTCGGTCACCTGGCGGACGCAAGGGGTGGTGACGCCGAACATGGTGATGCCGACCGGCGGCAGGCCCGCCGGGATCGCCGCGCGGCTCTCCACCATGCCGGCGATGCCGTTGGCGGCGTTGGCGAGGACGCGCCGGGTGATCGCGTTGAGCCCGGCGATGTCGGCCACGGAGTGCATCATCGTGATGTCGGAGGCGCCGACATACTGGGCGATGCTGCCCGAGGCCATCGTCGAGACGATGAGCTTCGGGACGCCCACCGGCAGGCGCCGCATCGCCGGGGCGACCATCGCCGTGCCGCCGGACCCGCCGGCCGAGACGATGCCGGAGATCCCCGACTGGCGGGCGATCCAGCGCTCGAACGCGAGGGTCATCCCGGCCACCGCCTCGCCGCGATCGGAGACGAAAACGCCCGACGCGCCGCGCGGATGAAAGGCGGCGATCTGGTGCGCGGGGATCTCCGCGCCCGAGTGCGCGCCCGACGTGGAGAGGTCGGCGAGCCGCACCGCGTGGCCGCGCGCGCGGATGATGTCGCGGATGTAGCGCAGCTCCTCGCCCTTGGTGTCGAGCGTGCCGGCGACGATGACGACCTCCTCGCCCGGTCCCGCGAGCGGGCGCAGCTCCGCCTCCACGGTGGAGCGCCCCTGTGTCATGGAGACGGTGCGGGCGGCCTGCTCGATGAGGCGCACCGGCACCGGCCTCGACCAGCGCGTCGGCGCGACAGGGTTGGAGAGGTAGACCTTGGCGACGGTCGACGCGGCGTGCCCGCCTTCGGGCGCGGCGGCCTCGGGAGCGGGCC
Organism: Acuticoccus sediminis; assembly: GCF_003258595.1. Taxonomy (NCBI): domain Bacteria; kingdom Pseudomonadati; phylum Pseudomonadota; class Alphaproteobacteria; order Hyphomicrobiales; family Amorphaceae; genus Acuticoccus; species Acuticoccus sediminis. The sequence continues at coordinate 169,351 of NZ_QHHQ01000006.1, read as the reverse complement.
GGGGCGTGTCGTCGTGCGCATGGCGGCCGACGCCGAGGAGGCGCTGCTGCAGGTCGCGGTCGGCGGCGAGCTGACCCGCGTCGAGCAGCCGGTCCACCCGGCCGTTGACCATGATCGCGACGTTCGGCGCCACCTCGCACGCGACGCCGATGTTCTGCTCGATGACGAGAACGTGGACGCCCTCCTCAGCGAGACGGACGAGCATGTCCTCGACCTGGGCGACGATGACCGGAGCCAGCCCCTCCGTCGGCTCGTCCATCACCAGAAGGCGCGGGTTGAGGAGCAGCGCCCGGCTGATCGCCAGCATCTGGCTCTCGCCGCCCGAGAGCTGGCCGCCGCCGTTGTTCTTGCGCTCGGCGAGGCGCGGGAACGTCGCGTAGATGCGCTCCACCGACCACGAGCCGTTGCCGCGCGCCATCAGCTTCAGGTGCTCGTCGACCGTCAGCGAGCGCCACAGCCGCCGGCCCTGCGGGACGTAGCCGACGCCCATCCGCGCGATCTCGGTGGAGCTGCGGCCACGGATCTCCTCGCCGCCGAGGCGGATGGAGCCCGAGGACGGCACGATTCCCATGATGGCCTTGCACAGCGTGGTCTTGCCCATGCCGTTGCGCCCGACCACCGAGAGGACGCCCGACTGCAGCGTCAGGTCCACGCCCTGCAGCGCGTGCGAGGCCCCGTAGTAGACGTTGAGCCCCTTGACCTCGAGGATCGGCGGACCGGCGGCGTCACGCGCCATGAGAGCCCCTCCCCGCGCCCCGGCCGAGGGGGGGCGCGCATGACCGGCGCCGGACCGCGATGGCCTCAGTGCCCGCCATGGGCGCCTCCGAGGTAGAGCTCCTGCACCTCCGGATCGTCCTCGATCTCGTGCGGCAGGCCCTCCTTGAAGATGCGCCCGTTGTGCATCATCGTCACCCGGTCGGCGACGCGCAGCGCGACGTCCATGTCGTGCTCGATGATCATGTAGCCGATGTGCTCCGGCAGCCCCGTCAGGATCTCCACCAGCTCGCGCCGCTCGGTCGGCGAGAGGCCGGCCGCCGGCTCGTCGAAGAGGATGAAGCGCGGCGCGCCGGCGAGCGCCAGAGCGATCTCGAGCTGCCGCTGCTGGCCGTAGGCGAGGTTGGCGACCGCCGTGTCGCGAACATGGGTGAGGTGCACCGCGTCGACGAGGTCGCGCGCGGAGGCGAGCAGAGGGTCGCCCCGGCGCGGACGCATCAACGAGAAGCGCCCGCGCGAGACGCCGCGGCACGCGAGGTACACGTTGTCGATCACCGAGAGGCCGGTGAAGAGCAGCGAGATCTGGTAGGTGCGGCGCAGACCACGGCGGATCCGTTCGTAGGGCGGAAACGCCGTCACGTCCTCGCCGAACAGGCGGATCGTGCCGGCCGAGGGGCCGAAGTCGCCGGTGATGCAGTTGAAGAGCGTCGTCTTGCCCGCGCCGTTGGAGCCGAGCACCGCCCGCCGCTCGCCGGGACGGACCGTCATCGTGATGTCGGTCAGCGCGGCCAGCGCGCCGAAGAGCCGGGAGACGCCCCTCAGCTCCAGCGCGTTCGCGGTTCCGGTGGTCGACAGGCGCGAGGCAACGGTCTCAGCCATCGGTCTCTCCCGTCAGCGGGTCGCGGCGCGAGCGTTCGCGCAGGCGCCGCCAGATGCCGAGGAGCCCGTCGGAAGAGAAGAACACCACGACCAGGAAACCGAGCCCGATGAGGAGCTGGAACCGCTCGCCCGCGAGCCCGACGGAGACCAGCACGTCGAGCGCGAAGGTCCGCAGGAACACGTAGAGGAGCGCGCCCAGGAACGGGCCGATCGGATGCGCGAGGCCGCCGACGACGGCGATGATCAGGATGTCGATCGCCGGCCCCACCGCGATCGTCCCCGGCGAGACCTGCCCGTTGAGCCACACGAGGAGCACGCCCGCGACACCGGCGATGAGGCTCGCGAACGCGTACGCGGCGATCCGGTGGGCGGTGACGTTGAAGCCCAGCGCCGCCATGCGGCGCGGATTGTCGCGCACACCCTGCAGCGCCAGCCCGAACGGAGAGCGCTTCACGTAGATCACCGCGAGGTAGGACAGCGCCGCGCAGACCAGGCAGAGGTAGTAGAACGGCACCGCCGCGCGCCAGTTGACGCCCCAGAAGACCGGCGCGCTCACCTGGTTGAGACCGGAGAAGCCGTTGAAGAGGCTGTAGTTCTGCCGCACCAGGTAGAACATCGCGGCGGCGATCGCGAGGGTGATCATGATCGTGTAGATCCCCTCCGTGCGCACCGCCAGAGCGCCGGAGAGCGTGCCGAAGAGCACCGCCACGAGGATCGCCACCGGCGCGGCGACCCACCACGGCCAGCCGAGCGAGATCGTGTCCACGGCGGAGGTGCCGAAGATCGCCACCATGTAGGCCGCGACGCCCGCCACCGTCATCTGCACCAGGCTGACCATGTTGCCGTAGCCGGCGAGGAACATCAGCGACAGCGCGATCATGCCCAGGATGAATGACCACGCGAGGAGCTGCGACAGCACGAAGCCCGAGGCGACCACCGGCATGAAGAGAAGGATCAGCCCGACGATCCAGTACGCCGGCGGAATGCCCGAGAGCTGCCACCAGCGGCGCTCGGCACGCGACCCGGAGTCGGTCGCGGCGTCGGTGGGGGCGTCGAGGATCGCCATCAGCGCCGCACCGCGACGAGGCCCTGCGGCCGGAAGGCGAGAACCAGCACCATGATGAGGAAGGTCAGCACCACCGCGTAGGTCGGCGCGTAGACCGAGCCGAACTGCTCCGCCAGGCCGATCAGCAACGCCCCAAGGGCCGCGCCGGGGATCGAGCCCATGCCGCCGACGATGACGACCACCAGCGAGGCGAGCAGGAAGCGCGTGTCCTCACCCGGCGCCACCGACTGGAAGGTCCCGCCGATGACGCCGGCGATCCCCGCCAGTCCCGCGCCAAAGGCGAACACCAGGACGAAGACGCGCTGGATGCGCACGCCCGTCGCCGAGAGCATGTCGCGGTCGTCGACGCCGGCACGCACCAGCATGCCGATCCGCGTCCGGTTCAGCGCCAGCCACATGCCGACCCCGATGGCGATGGCCGCGAGCAGGATGACGAGCCGGACCACCGGGTAGGTCAGGTAGATGTACTCGCCCGTGCGCCGGCTCACCCCGGTGATCAGCGGCAGGTCGATCGGACCGGAGAGCCACGCCGGCGTCAGGATCTGGTAGAAGTCGCCGCCCCAGATCCACATCATCAGGTCGGCGATGACGATGGAGATGCCGATCGTCACCAGCGTCTGCTTGAGGTCCTCCCCCTCCATCCGGCGGAAGACCAGGACCTGCAGCAGGACGCCGATCAGCCCCACCACCACGAAGGCGACGACGAAGGAGAGGAGCCACCAGCCGGTCGCCGCCGCGGTCTCGTAGCCGAGGTAGCCGCCGAGCATGTAGAGCGAGCCGTGCGCGAGATTCACGTTCTTCATCAGCCCGAAGATCAGCGTGAAGCCCGAGGCGACGAGGAAATAGAGCGCCCCCAGCGTGATGCCGTTGAAGAGCGCGTTGAGGAAGATCTTCTTGCGGCCGATCGCATCCTCCAGCGCCTCCGGCCAGGGCGCGAAGATCGCCCAGATCAGCACCGCCGCCGCGAGGACGATGATGGCCGACCAGATCGGGTGACGCGCGGCGAATCTCCCCATGAGGCGATGCGTTTCCTTTTTCGTCCTGGCCGTGTCGCGACGGCACTTCAGCGTACCGGAACGGCGGCCCCCAGCATTCCCAACAGTCTCGTCTTTTGGCGCTGGTCCATCGGTCCGGCCCGGCTCAACACATCGGGTTGACGCAACCGTGTTTGGCGGTCGCCACAGCCCCTCTCCAAATCACGCCGGATTGTTTCATCCGGCCGAGACTTGCGGCCCGCAACGGATTTGAGCACCACGATGGCACAAAAGCTTTTGAGCTTCCTGTACGCGAGCGGAAACGACAGCACCGCGGCGGCGGGATCGTCGGGCAGCGAATGGAAATACGTTCCCATCCGCCGCACCGCCGCCGCGGACGACGACGACCGGACGAACCCGGACCTCGCGGCGGCGGACGACGACGGCGCCGGGCCGGACGCCGGCGCGTCGGACGGATTCCACTTCATGCCGCCGGACATCGACGGCGCGATCTTCTGAGCGTCCCGCCCGCGCCCCGTCAGGCGGCGGCCGCCACCAGCGCGCACCGACGATAGTCCGTCGGCGCGATGCCGACATTGTTGGAGAAGAAACGCGTGAAGCTCGCCTGGCTGGCGAAGCCGAGGTCGAGGCCGATCGACGTCACCGCGTCGCTCGACCACACCAGCCGGTCGATCGACCGCTCGAGGCGCAGCGTGTTGAGGTACATGTTGGGCGTCACGCCGAGGTTCTGACGGAACAGCTTGTAGAAGTGCGGGCGGGACATCCCAGCGTCCCGCGCGATCCGGTCGAGCGCGCACACGTCCGCCACACGCTCGTTCATCAGGGCGAGCGCGTTGCGGATGCGGAAGTCGCGGACACTGGGCATCTGCCGGGTCCGCAGCGCGCACAGCGCGCCGGGCGTCTCGGCGAACCAAGTGCGGTCGAATGCGGCGCGGGTGAGCGCCGTCACCTCGGCGAGCGCCGTCGTCTGGTGGCCGGAGGCGAGGAGATCGGCGATCCGCTCCACGCGGACGCGCATCGCCCCGTCCACCGGAAGGGTCGGCGCGCCGAAACGCATCGCCTGGCCCATTGCCCGCGACAGGTCCTCGAACCAGCGCGGCTTGATGTAGAGCGTCAGGAACAGCGCGCCCTCGCCGATATCGCCGGGCTGGAAGTCGTGCGGCTGCCACGGGCTGATCGCGATCGCCTGGCCGGAGTGCACGGCGTGCCGTTCGCCGTCCACCGCGACGCTTCCGGCGATGCCGCGGACGAGGAAGATCAAGTGCCCTTCGCGGTGCGCGTGCGGTGCCAGCGGCCGGTTCAGCCGGTAAAGTGCGGCACGACCGAAGGCACCATGAAACACGGCGATCGCCGTACTCATCACCACCCTCCCTAGATATCGGAGCATTTTTGCTCTCTCTGATTGTGATTAGGGCAGCAGTTTGTGGCGGTGTAAAGCGCCCGGCGTTTCAAACATTGGCGCACTCCCGCGCCAGTTTGCCGGATGATCGACGTTCGGACGCTTGCCGCGAGCGGGTTGAGTGCTCAATTTGCCCTCAACGACGTCGGACCGATCCGGGCCGAACGCAGAACACGAGTTCACGAGGACATCCGATGGAGCTTACCGGCGAACACCGTATTCCCGCCCCGCGCCAGGTCGTGTGGGAGGCGCTGCACGACCCCGAGATCCTGCGCGAATGCATCACCGGGTGCCAGTCGCTCGACATGGCCGAAGACGGCACCATGAAGGCCAAGGTGACTGCCAAGGTCGGCCCGGTGAAGGCGACCTTCGACGCGGACGTTGAGATCGTGAACGAGAACGCCCCCGTCAGCTACACGCTGCAGGGCGAGGGCAAGGGCGGCGTGGCCGGCTTTGCCAAGGGCAAGGCGGACGTGACGCTCACCGAGGACGGGGCCGACACCATCCTCGCCTACAGCGCGGAGGCCAAGATCGGCGGCAAGCTCGCCCAGCTCGGCTCCCGCCTCGTCGATTCGACGGCAAAGAAATACGCGTCCGACTTCTTCACCTGCCTGTCCGCAAAGGTCGGCGCGGGCGCGGCGCCCGCCGAGGCCGCCAGCGAGACGACCGTCGAGGCGGTTGCCCCGAGCGAGGCGCCCGCTCCGGCTCCGGCCGCCGCGGCGCCACCGGCGGCCGCCCCGACGGCGGCCATCGCCCCGACCTCGATCCCCGACGAGGCGGCGATCGAGGTGCAGGCCGCTCAGGGCAAGGGACCGACCTTCCTGTGGGCCGCTGTCGTTCTGGCGGCGGTGGTCGTCGCCGCGCTCGCCTACTTCTACTCCTGACCGGACGCGCCGCCCGGCTCCACCGGGTGGCGCGCCCCGCGCGTCAGACGCGCTCCAGCATGAGCGCGATACCCTGGCCGACGCCGATGCACATCGTGCAGACGGCGCGGCCCGCGTCGCGCTCCTTCATCTCGATCGCCGCCGTCAGCGCCAGCCGCGCGCCGGACATGCCGAGCGGGTGGCCGAGCGCGATGGCCCCGCCGTTCGGGTTGACGTGCTCGGCGTCGTCGGGAAGGCCGAGCTGGCGCAGCGTCGCCAGCGCCTGCGCCGCGAACGCCTCGTTCAGCTCGATGACGTCGACGTCGGAGATCTTTAGCCCCTTGCGCTCCAGCAGCTTTGCGGTCGCCGGCGCCGGGCCGATCCCCATGATCCGCGGCGGCACGCCCGCCGTCGCACCACCCGCGATGCGCGCGATCGGCGTCAGGCCGTAGCGCTCAGCGGCCGCCGGCGAGGCGACGAGGAGCGCCGCAGCGCCGTCGTTGACGCCGGACGCGTTGCCCGCCGTCACCGAGCCGCCCTCGCGGAAGGGCGTCGGCAGCTTCGCGAGCTTCTCCACCGAGGTCTCGCGCGGGTGCTCGTCGTCGGACACGATGATCGGGTCGCCCTTGCGCTGCCTGATCTCGACCGGGACGATCTCCCTGGCGAGCCGCCCGCTCGACCGCGCCGCGATCGCCCGTGCCTGGGAGCGCGCCGCGAAGGCGTCCTGGTCCTCACGGCCGACCTGGAACTCCTCGGCGACGTTCTCGGCGGTCTCCGGCATCGAATCGATGCCGTAGCGCGCCTTCATCGCCTTGTTGACGAAACGCCAGCCGATCGTGGTGTCGAAGATCTCGGCGTTGCGGGAGAAGGCGGTGTCGGCCTTGCCCATCACGAACGGCGCGCGCGACATACTCTCGACGCCGCCGGCGAGAACCACCTCGGCGTCGCCGGACTGGATGAGCCGTGCCGCGCTCCCCACCGCGTCGAGCCCGGAGCCGCACAGGCGATTGATCGTGGCGCCGGAGACCGACTCGGGGAGCCCCGCGAGCAGCGCGGACATGCGCGCCACGTTGCGGTTGTCCTCGCCCGCCTGGTTGGCGCAGCCCATGATCACGTCGTCGATCGCCGCCGGGTCCAGCCCCGGCACGCGCTCCATCAGCCTGGCGATGACGTGGGCCAGCATGTCGTCGGGCCGCACCGGGCTGAGCGCTCCGCCATAGCGCCCGATCGGCGTTCTCAGGCCCTCGCACAGCAGCGCTTCCGTCATGTCGCTCGTCCTTGTGTTTCTTGTCGGGTGCGGAACTTAACAGCCGTTCCGCTGTTCGGAAATGGCTTTCACGGGCCCTCCTCGTCCGGCCGGCGCGGCCGGATCCTGGCCATCGCCGCCACGATGGGCGCGAGGACGATGACGAGGACCATCCTCGCCAGATGGTGCGTGACGACGTAGCCGAGATCGGCGCCGGCGACGATGGCGATGATCGCCATCTCCGCCTGTCCGCCGGGCGCGAAGGCGAGGAAGCCCTCCACCGCGGGCGCGAGGCCGGAGAGGACGACGATCTCCGTGAACGCGGCCGCGAGGGCGGCCAGCACCAGCACGAACACCGCGCCGACCACGACGATGTGCCGCAACTCGCGCAGTGTCACGCCGACATAGTAGACGCCGACCGACAGGCCGATCAGGAACTGCGAGGCGAGCACCGCCTCGCGCGGCGGCCGGTCATGCAGGAGGCCGGTGAGCGACAGGATCGCCGCCAGCACCATCGGCCCGATGATCGACGCGCCGAAGAGGCCGATGCGCTCGCCGCCCTTCCAGCCGATCAGCGCGGCCGCGATCATGATGAGGATCTCGCTGAGCGGCAGGTCGCCGGCCGGCGCCCCCACCGGATTGACGAACTCCACCCCGTAGACGTTGATCAGCAGGAACGGCGCGACGGTGACGATGGTCAGCACGCGCGTCGCCTGCACCAGCGACAGGGCGCGCACGTTGGCCCCCGCCACCTCGCCGAAGACGATCATGTCCTGCATGCCGCCGGGCATGGCGCTGTAGTAGGCCGTCGGCAGGTCGAACTTCGCAACGCGGTGGAAGTACGGCACGCCCACCGCGCCGATGAGGAGGACGTAGAGCGGAACGAGGGCGAGCGAGGCCGCCATGGACGGCAGCCGGTCGACGACCTCCGGCGTGATCGACGCGCCGACCGCGAGGCCCAGCACCGTCCGCGCCGCCGTCCCGAGCGTCCCCGCGCGCTGCAGCCGCGCGCCCAGCAGCGCGGCGACGAGGCAGGCCGTCATCGGTCCGAACAGGAAAGGCAGCGGCAGTCCGAGCAGCAGGAACATGGCCGCACCCGCGGCCGCGACGGCGAACGTGACGAGACGCGCGCGAGTGAAGAACGCCATTCCGGTCGGAAAGTCCTATGGTCGACGGCCGGAGGCGCGGGTGGAGACGGGGAGTCCCGGAAGACGCCGGAGGGACCGCAGGGTGGGAGTCGTCAACCTCCTATCACGCCGGGACGCTCGGGGCGACCTCGTCGGGCTTGGCCTCGCCGGAGGCGATGACCTCGATCGCGCTGGCGTCGGCCGCCGACACCTCCCCGCGCCGCCGGTTCGTCCGCGCGATCTGTCGCGACAGGAGCACCACCGGGATGAGGCCGACGGCGATGATCATCAGCGACGGCACCGCCGCCTCGGCGAGCCGCTCGTCCGACGCGAGGCGGTTGGCGCGGATCGCCAGGGTGTCGAAGTTGAAGGGGCGCAGGATGAGCGTCGCCGGCAGCTCCTTCATGATGTCGACGAACGTGATCAGGAACGCCGTCAGCAGGCCGCCGGAGAGGAGCGGCGCGTGGATGCGCAGGAACGTCCGCCCCTGCCCCGCCCCCAGCGTGCGCGAGGCGGAATCGAGCGAGGGGGAGATGCGCGCCATCCCCGCCTCCACCCCGTTGAGCGAGACAGCGAGGAAGCGCACCACGTAGGCGAACACCACCGCCGCGATGGTCCCGGTCAGGAGAAGCCCGGTGCCGAAGCCGAAGGTCGCCATCATGAGGTGGTGGAGCCAGCGGTCGAACGCGCCGAAGGGGATGAGCAGGCCGACGGCGATGACGGCGCCCGGCACCGCGTAGCCGAAGCTCGCGAGCTGGCCGAGGGCCTGTGTCATCCGCCCGCCCGACAGGCGCCGCGCGTAGGCGATCACGACCGCGACGCTCACCGTTGCGATGGCGCCGACGGTGGCGAGCGTCACCGTGTTGGCGATGAGGCCGGTGGTGCGCGCGTCGAGCCAGGACACGTCGAGCGAGACGCCGAGGCCGACCAGCGTCAGGACCGGCACCAGGAAGCCCAGCGCGACGGGGAGCGTGCAGGCGAGGACGGCGAGCCCGGCGCGCCAGCCCGACAGGTGCAGCCCGCGGAACGGACGCCCCGCCTCGGAGAAGCGCTTGCCGCGCCGCCCGACCCGCTCCAGCGCCACCACCAGCAGCACCAGCGAGACGAGGACGAGGGCGAGCTGCACCGCGGCCGTGCGGTCGCCGAGCGAGAACCACGTGCGGTAGATCGCCGTGGTGAAGGTCTGGACGCCGAAGAACGACACCGCGCCGTAGTCGGCGAGCGTCTCCATCACGACGAGAGCGACGCCCGCGACGATGGCGGGACGGGCGAGCGGCACGGCGACGCCGATGAACGCGCGCCAGGGCGAGCGGCCCATGATGCGCGCCGATTCGAACGCGCTCGCCGACTGCTGCAGGAACGCCGTCCGCGCCATCAGGTAGACGTAGGGAAAGAGCACCATCGAGATGACGAAGGCGGCCCCGCCGAGACTGCGTATGTCCGGAAACCAGTACTCGTGCGGGCCCCACCCGGTGACGTTGCGCAGGCCCGTCTGGACCGGGCCGGGGTGGGACAGCAGGTAGGTGTACGCGTAGGCGCTGACGTAGGCCGGCATCGACAGCGGCAGCACCAGCGCCCAGGAGAAGATCTCCCGCCCCGGAAAGCGGCACATGGTGACGAGCCACGCCGAGGAGACGCCCGCCGTCGTCGCCAGCACGGCGACGATGATCACCAGGGTGACGGTGTTGAGGATGTACTGCGGCAGCACCGTCGAGGCGTAGTGGGCGACGGCGTCGGTGCTGCCGGCGAAGGCCGAGACGATGAGCGCCGCGAGCGGCAGCAGGGTTGCCACGCACAGGAGGGTGGCGACGCCGACGAGAATGGAGGTCCCGGTCCCGCGCGCGCCCGTCACGGAAGTTTCCGCCCGGCGCAAACTAGAATAAGTCCAAGAGCTTGTCGTCTCATGGACGATCCTTACTGACCGTGGTGCGCCTTGCCAAGTTCGCGGCGCAGTCCCGCCTCGCTCTCGCCGCGCGCAGTCACGGGGGCGAGATGACGCACGCGCCCTCGCCCGTCACCGCCGGCGGCGCCTGCGCCAACCATGCGGGACGGCGCGCCGGGACGCGTTGACGAAGCTCAAGTCGGTGATGGTGCGGATGGTGCGGCGCCCGGCCGCAAATCGCCCTATGCGGGTGCAGCGACGACCGTTCGTGCGGCTGCGGGGCGGCAAATGGTGATGGGGCAATCGGCGGGCGGCCGGCGCGAGCAGTGGTCGGCGGGCCTCCTCACCGGCCGGAACCGGCGTGGCGCCCCGCGCGGCAGGTGCCGCGCGAGGCGGGTAGCGGTCTGTCGCTCGACCGGATCTCCTGCCGGACCGAAAGGAGAGGCCCTGCGGGTCTCACACGGCCCGATCCGGAAGGGACGGTCGGCTTGGCGGTCAGATGGACTTGACGAGACGCAGGGCGTCGAACACAGCGGCGTGGATGTTGCGGCTCGCGACCGCGTCGCCGACACGCCAGAGCGTGTAGGCGCCCTCGGCGTTGCGTTCGACGGTCTGGGGTGCCCCGGTCATCACCTCGGCAAGGTCCACCTCGCCGTGGTTCTTCGAACCCGCCTTGAGGTCGAAATAGAGCTGATCGAGGGGCTGGGTGCCGTTCTCGATCACCACCTGATCGGCCTCCCGCGTGACCTCCCGCTCACCGTACTCGTCCCAGAAGACGGCGGTGAGGCGGTTGCCCACGCGGCGGATCCCGGTCAGCCGGAGATTCAGCGTAACCTCGACACCATAATCCGAGAAAGCCTTGAAATAAGGCGGGAAGGAGGTGCCTCCGACCTCCGGACCCACGGTTCTCTCCGGGGTGACAACACGTACGGATGAACCGCTACGGGCGAGAAATTCGGCCGTCGTGAGGCCAGGGTGTGCGCCATTGTCATCATAAAGGATTGCCTCCTTTGCCGGTTTGGTCGCACCGGACAGAATATCCCAGGACGAAGTGGCAAGATCTTCCCCCTCCTCGAGGAAGGAGAAGTCGGGCATGCCCCCGGTGGCGACCACCACCACGTCGGGGCTCTCCGAGACGACGTCGTCGTGCTCGGCCCACGTATTGAAACGGAACTCGACGCCCATCCGTTCACACTCGGACACGCGCCAGTCGACGATGCCGAGGATTTCCTTGCGACGCTGCAGGCCGGCCGTCAGGCGGACCTGGCCGCCGGGCTGATCCTGAGCCTCGAAGACGACGACATCGTGGCCCCGTTCCGCGGCGACTCTAGCAGCTTCAAGGCCACCAGGGCCAGCACCGACCACAACCACCTTCTTTTTCGGCCCGTTGGACGGGCTCGCGTGGTGGGGCATCGTCGCCTCGCGACCGGTCGCCGCGTTGTGCACGCACGACGCCTCGCCGGCGTAGATGGAGTCGATGCAGTAGCCCATGCCGACGCACGGGCGGATACGCTCCTCGATCCCGGCCCTGATCTTCTCGACGATGTGCGGATCGGCGATGTGCGCCCGCGTCATGCCGACGAGGTCGAGCTTGCCGGACTCGATGGCGTGGCGCGCCGTCGCGACATCCTGGATCCGCGCGGCGTGCATGATCGTCACCTTCTTCGTCGCCGCCTTCACCTCGCCCGCGAAGTCGAGGTGCGGGGCGGACCGCGCCCCCATGCCGGGGATGACCTTGGAAAGGCCCTCCTCCGTGTCGAGGTGGCCGCGGATGACGTTGATGAAGTCGATCAGCCCGGAGTCCGTGTAGGTCTTGGCGATCGTCATCCCCTCGTCGCGGGAGATGCCGTTCTTCACATCCTCGTCGCAGACGAGGCGCAGGCCGAGGATCATCTCCGGCCCGACGCGCTCGCGGATCGCCTGCAGCACCTCGAAGCCGAAGCGCATGCGGTTTTCGAGGCTGCCGCCGTACTCGTCGTCCCGCTTGTTGGTGAGGGGGGAGAGGAACTGGTCGAAGAGATGGCCGTAGGCGGTGATCTCGATGCCGTCGAGGCCGGCGGCCTGCACCTTCTCCGCGCCGTCGGCGTAGGCCTTGAGGACCCGGGCGATGTCCCAGTCCTCCATCGCCTTCGGGTAGCCGCGGTGGGCGGCCTCGCGCACCGAGGACGGCGCGATCAGCGGCAGCCAGTTGGCGCGCGACCAGTAGGAGCGGCGGCCGAGGTGGGTGATCTGGATCATCACCGCGGCGCCATGCTCGTGGCTCTCGTCGGAGAGTTCCTTCAGCCAGCGCACCGACTCGTCGCGCCAGAGCTCGATGTTGCCGAACGACTGCGGCGAGTCCGGCGCGATGCAGGTGGAGCCGCCGATCATCGTCAGCCCGATGCCGCCCTTCGCCTTTTCCGTGTGGTAGAGGCGGTAGCGCTCCTTCGGCAGGCCGCCCTCGGTGTAGGCCGGCTCGTGCGCGGTGGAGATGATCCGGTTTCTCAGCGTCAGGTGCTTGAACGTGTACGGATCGAGAAGCGGGTCGGCGCGCTTCAACATGAGCTTCCTTTAAGCGAGCGGATCAGGCTCAGCGGTCTAGAACGATATCAGTTTGCGGACGGCTTGAGCAGGGCAGTATGAAGCCCCGCGCCACCTCGCGGTCGCGGATCCCCCCGCCGTGGTTCATGTCCACGGAGCCGGAGGTCTTGAGGCACTTGCACGTGCCGCACACGCCCTTGGCGCAGGACGAGGCCATCGGGATGCCCGCCAGCTTCGCCGCCTGGAGGATGGTGAGGTTCTCCGGGCAGTCGAAGCTCTTGCCGGACCTGGCGAAGGTGATGCGGAAGAGGCGACCGTCGGCCGGCACGTCGACATCGACCTCGCCGAAGTCGAACGACTCCTCGAGGTAGCGGCTGTCCGGCACGCCGAGCGCCAGCGCGGCCTCGTGCATCGCCTTCATGAACCCCTCGGGGCCGCAGCACAGGACCGTCCGCTGCGCGAGGTCCGGCACCAGCCGCGCCAGCGCATGGGCGTCGATGCGGCCCCGTTCGCCGTCCCACGCCCCGTTGGCGCGGCTCGCCACCGTGACGATCCGCAGGTTCGGCAGGCGCCGTGCCAGGGCGGCGAGGTCGTGGGCGGCGATGATGTCCGCCTCCGTGCGCGCGGCGTGGATGAACACGGCGTCGAGGTCGATGCCGAGGTCGACGGCGGTGCGCACCATCGACAGCATCGGCGTCACGCCGCTGCCGGCCGAGAGCAGGAGATACTTGTCGTCGGCCTTCGTCGGGCCGAACTGGCCGGACGGGCCGAACGCCTCGATCACCGTGCCCGGCGTCAGCGTCGCGTGAAGATGGCCGGAGAGGACGCCGCCCTCCTTCCTCTTCACGGTGATGGTGGCGGTGCGCTCCCCGGCGGCGGAGGACGACAGCGTGTAGCAGCGCTCCACCAATTCGCCGTCCGGTCCCGGGACGCGGATGGTGATGAACTGGCCGGGGCTATAGGCGATGCGCCCGCCGTCCTCGGGTGCGAGGAGGAACGAGCGCACGTCGTGCGTCTCGTCCCAGGCGGCGAGGCAACGCATCCGGGCCCAACGATCGGTACGCCACTCGGCCCGCGTGGCAGGTAAACTGAATGAACTCAAACCCCGTAACCGTGTGCCTGCATGCGTTCGACGTACCAGGTCGACCACTCGTCGAGGGTACGTTCGGTGAAGCGGGAATAGGGACCGGGGCGATAACCGGCCGACATGGCGCCCTGGTGGGCGATGCGCACGAGGTCGGCGTCTTCCCGGTTGGTGTCGACCCAGACCGAGATGAGGTTGGCCAGGTCGTAGTCCTCGCCCTCCACGGCGTCCTTGTGGACCAGCCACTTGGTGCGCAGGAGGCTCTTGTCCGGACCGAGCGGCAGCACGGTGAAGACCACCGCGTGGTCGCCCATGAAGTGGTTCCAGCCGTTCACCGTCCACAGGTGCGTGTCGCCCGAGCCGGTGGCGACCTCTTCCGACAGCGGCAGGCGGCAGGCGGCGCGGGTGTCGAGCGTCTGCGACTCGCCGGCGCCGGCGATGATGAGGCGCTGGGTGCGGAACTGGGTCGGGTGGCCGACGACGTTGTTCACCGTCGACGAGGGCAGCCCGCAGGCCTCCCAGAGGGCGGTGCGCTCGGCATACTGCGCGGAGAGCCAGTCGGCCTGCTCGCGCTCCTCGTCCGACAGCTCCGACGGGTCGAAGCCGAGGTCAGTGGAGTAGTAGGAGAGCGCGAGCTCCGGGTGGTTGCCGGCGCAGTGGTAGCACTCACGATTGTTCTCCATCGTGAGCTTCCAGTTGCCCTCCTCGATGAGGTCCGTCTCGTAGGCGATCTTCGTGTTCGCGAGATCGTAGGGGGCGAGACGCGGGCCCATGATCGCCTCGAACGCGGCGATGTCCTCCGGCGGATCGTTCGACAGGCACACGTAGATGAGCCCGCCGATGTTGCGAAGCGCGACCGGCTGGAGGTGATGGAGCGCCTTGTCGAAGTCGAGGCCCATGTGGGTCGCGCCGGTGAGCTCGCCCGTCAGCTCGTAGGTCCACTGGTGGTAGGGGCACACCAGCTTGCCGACGATGGCGCGGCCGGACGGGACGATCTTCGCCCCGCGGTGGCTGCACACGTTGTGGAAGGCGCGAATCTGCCCCTCGTCGTCGCGCACGAGGATGATCGGTGTGGGGCCGATATCCACGGCGTAGACGTCACCGGGCTCGGGGACATCGGCCTCGACGCCGACCACGATCCAGTGATGATGGAACACGACGCTGATGTCCGCCTCGAAGGCTGCCGCCCCGGTGTACAGGGCGGCTGGCAGCGAATATCCGGGGCGCCGTGCGGCGATCAGGGCACCCAGGTCATCGTCGGCGGGGTCTACTGCCCGCCGTGGACGCACGACTTGCTGCATTAACAAGCACCCTCAATTCTTCTTGGTGGACCATGTCCAGCGCCGATACTGGAAGTATTTTGGCTCGACAAACGGAATCTGCAATCGGATAAAAACTCGTCCGACACATGATGTGGGGTTATGTGTTTTGACGGGGTTGGTGCCATGTCACGGTTGAGGCGCAGCGTTCCCTCGCTCGGCGCCCTGGCGGCGTTCGAAGCCGCCGCGCGTCTCGAGGGGTTCACCAAGGCGGCCGGCGAACTGGGCGTGACACAAGCGGCCATCTCCCGCCAAATCAGGGCCTTGGAGACCGATCTCGGCAAGCCGCTCTTCGTGCGCGGCAACCGTCAGGTGGAGCTGACCGCGGCCGGCCGTCTCCTCGCCGAGGCTGTCTCCGAATCCTTTACGCGCATGGCCGCGGCCATCGACGAGATCCGCGAGGGGCGCGACGTCTCGACGCTGACGGTGTCGACCTCCCTCGCGTTCTCGCACTTCTGGCTGCTGCCACGCTTGCCGTCCTTCCGCGTGGCGCACCCGGACGTGAAGCTGTCGGTGCTCTCCTCCGACTATGCCGTCGACCTGCGGCTCGGCGAGGCGGACGTCGCCATCCGCTACGGCAAGCCCCCGTTCCGGGACGGCTACAGCGTCGCCTGCCTGGAGGAGATCGCCTACCCGGTCGCGAGCCCGTCGCTGGTGGAGGCGCTCCCGGACCGCGTCGACAAGGAGCTCCTCACCACCCTCCCCCTCATCGAGGCGGAGCCGCGCGAGCGGCAGTGGCTGAGCTGGCCCAAGTGGTTCTCCCTCGCCGGGATCGACGCGACACCCCGCCGCGGCGTGATGACGTTCAACCACTACTCCGACGCCGTCTACGCCGCGATCACCGGGGAAGGCGTGATCGTCGGCTGGCACCAGCTACTGCAGCGGCCGCTGACCGACGGGCGGCTGACCCGGATCGGCACCACCTCGGTCAAGACCGAGGAGGGCCACCACGTGGTGGTCGCGAGCGACAAGCTGGACCACACGCCGGTCGACGCCTTCGTCGACTGGATCACCGCCGGGTTCGAGAGCTGCGCCTGAGGCGGCCCGTCAGCAGCTCGCCACCGCCTGCCGGCGCCACGCCTCCGGCGTCGTCGCCTCCTCGGCGCGGAAGACGCGGATGAGATGGGAGGCGTCGCAGAAGCCGGTTTCGGCGGCGATGTCGGTGACGGACCGCTCGGTCGAGGCGAGGAGCTGCTTGGCCTGGCCGAGGCGCACCTTGCGCGCCGCCTCGTGCGGCGTCAGGCCGAGCGTCTTCTGGAAGTGCCGCTCGAGGCGCCGGCGGGACACGCCGAGCCGGTCGGCCATCAGCGTGACCGGCAGCGGCGCCGCCATCGTCTCGCGCATCAGCCCCAGCGCGCGCCGCACCAGCGGGTCGACGGTGTAGAGGTCGTCCGTCACGGACGGCTGCGGCCGGTCCGGCGACAGCACCTCGTCGATGATCATGATGGAGAGCGACTTTCGCGCCGGCGCCCGGCCGACGTGCTTGTCCACCAGATAGGCCGCGAGGTGCGCCGCCGAGACCCCGCCGGAGCAGGTCAGCCGGTCCCGGTCGACCACGAAGATGCGGTCGGCCACCGGCTCCAGCCCGTCGAACCGCTCCAGGAAGTCGTTGCGGTGGAACCAGGACACGCAGCAGCGGTAGCCCTGCATCAGCCCCGCCTCGTGCAGCACGAAGGCCCCGGTGCAGAGCCCCACCAGCGGCACCCCCGCCCCGGCCGCGTGCCGCAGGAAGGCGACCGACGCGGCGTCGAGCCGGTCCATCTCGTCGATCAGCCCGCCGACCACGACGATGTAGTCGAACCGCGTCGGGTCGCCGAGCCTGGCGTCCGGCTGCACGGCGAGGCCGCAGGAGGACCGGACCGGCTCCATCGTCGCCGACAGAATCGACCAGCGGCACAGGATCGGGCGGGAGCGGTCCCCCTCGTCTGCGGCGAGGCGCAGCACGTCGACGAAGTTGGCGAAGGCGCACAAGGTGAAGCGGCGCGTCAGCAGGAAGCCGACCGAGAGGCGGGGCTGCGTCATCCCATCTGGCTCCCTTCGTTCCGGTCCCATCCGTGCCGCCGAGGGTGCGGCGCGCCGCTCCGCCTCCGCGCCGGGCGCACCTTCGACCGGCGGCGGGACGTCGCCTCGCCCACCGTGTCGCAAATCGACCATTGCGCCGACGCGCCGGTACTGTACCTGCGTGCGCACTTGGCGCAATGGTCCCATCCTGTGATCCGGTCGGATGGGGCCGCCATGACCTATTTCTCCGCCTTAGAACTCCTCAAAAGCGCCGTCACCGGCGACCGCCACTGGACCGCCCAGTGGCCGGAAGCCGAGCCCAAAGCCGAATACGACGTCGTCATCGTCGGCGCCGGCGGCCACGGCCTCGGCTGCGCGCACTACCTCGCCAAGGAGCACGGGATCACCAACGTCGCGGTGATCGACAAGGGCTGGCTCGGCGGCGGCAACACCGGCCGCAACACCACCATCATCCGCTCAAACTACCTCTACGACGAGTCCGCCCGGCTCTACGACCACGCCGTGGACCTGTGGGAGGGCCTCTCGCAGGACCTCAACTACAACGTCATGTTCTCTCGGCGCGGCTGCATGATGCTCGCCCACACCGTCCACGACGTGCAGTCCTTCAAGCGGCACATCCATTCCAACCGCCTCAACGGCGTCGACAACCGCTGGATCACCAGGGAAGAGGCGAAGGCGATCTGCCCGCCGCTGAACATCCGGCCCGACGCGCGCTACCCGGTGGTGGGCGCCGCCTGGCAGGGCCGCGCCGGCACCGCGCGGCACGACGCGGTCGCCTGGGGCTATGCCCGCTCCGCCTCCTCGCGCGGCGTCGACATCATCCAGAACTGCCCCGTCACGGCGATCCGCCGCGGGCCGGACGGGCGGGTCGCGGGCGTCGAGACGGCGAAGGGCTTCATCAGGGCGAAGAAGGTCGCCGTTTCGGCCGCCGGCCACACCTCGGTGCTGATGGACACCGCCGGGGTGCGCATGCCGCTGGAATCCTACCCGCTGCAGGCGCTGGTATCGGAGCCGGTGAAGCCGATCTTCCCGTGCGTCGTCATGTCGAACACCGTGCACGCCTACATCTCCCAGTCCGACAAGGGCGAACTGGTGATCGGCTCGGGCACGGACCAGTACACGTCCTACTCCCAGCGCGGCGGCCTCGCCCTCATCGAGCACACGCTGGCGGCGATCGTGGAGATGTTCCCGCAGTTCTCGCGCATGCGGATGCTGCGGCTCTGGGGCGGCATCGTCGACGTGACGCCGGACCGCTCGCCCATCATCGGCAAGACGCCGGTCCCGGGACTCTTCGTGAACTGCGGCTGGGGCACCGGCGGGTTCAAGGCGACGCCCGGCTCGGCGCACCTCCTCGCGCACACGGTCGCGACCGGCGAGCCGCACCCGATCAACGCCCCGTTCACCCTGGAACGCTTCACCACCGGCCGCCTCATCGACGAGGCCGCCGCCGCCGCCGTCGCGCACTGACGGAGACGAGACGCACCATGCTCCTCATCCACTGCCCCTACTGCGACGAGACGCTCCCCGAGGCGGAGTTCACCTACGCGGGCGAAGCGCACATCGTGCGGCCCGATCCGTCCGTCTCGGACGAGACGTGGCGCGACTTCCTCTATATCCGCTCCAACCCGAAGGGACCGCACGCCGAGCGCTGGCGGCACGCCCACGGCTGCGCGCGGTACTTCAACGCCATTCGCGACACGGTGAGCGATCGCGTCCTCGTCACCTACAAGGCCGGCGAGCCCCGGCCGGCGATCGCCGGGGAGCACGGACAATGACCGACGCCACCCTCTCCGGCACCTCGTTCGAGACCGCGAGCTACGATCACGTCGCGCCGGCCCCCTTCCGCGTCGCCGGCAGGGGCCGCATCAATGACGTTCGCGCTGTGCGCTTCACCTTCGATGGACGCGAGATCGTCGCCGCCGAGGGCGACACCGTCGCCTCGGCGCTGCTGGCGCACGGCATCCACCTCGTCGGGCGCTCGTTCAAGTACCACCGCCCGCGCGGCGTGGTGACAGCCGGCTCCGAAGAGCCCAACGCGCTGATCAACGTGTCGCGCGGCCCCGGCCGGGCCGAGCCGAACACGCGCGCCACCATGCAGGAGGCCGTCCCGGGGCTGAAGGTCGAGAGCCAGAACCGCTGGCCCTCGCTCGCGTTCGACGTCGGCGCGGTGAACGACCGCCTCTCGCGCGTCCTCGGCGCAGGCTTCTACTACAAGACCTTCAAGTGGCCGCGCTCCTTCTGGGACAGCGTCTACGAACCGGTGATCCGCGCCGCCGCCGGTCTCGGCCGCGCGCCGGCCAGCGACGATCCCGACCACTACGCCGCGCGCTACGCCTACTGCGACGTGCTCGTGGTGGGCGCGGGGCCGGCCGGCATCGCCGCGGCGCTGCAGGCGGCCCGGGCGGGCGGCCGCGTGATCCTCGCCGACGAAGGCAGCGAGCCGGGCGGGAGCCTCCTCTCGACACCCGGCGCCCGGATCGACGGCGCGCCGGCATGGGCGTTCCTGCGCCAGTCGCTCGCCACGCTTGCCGAGGCGGGGGTCCGGATCCTGCCGCGCACCACCGCCATCGCCTACGACCACGAGAACATGGTCGGCCTCGTCGAGCGGGTGACGGACCACCTCGCCGTGCGCCCCGAGGGTGCCCCGCGCGAGCGTCTGTGGCGCGTTCGCGCGACCCGCGTCGTCCTCGCCCAGGGCGCGATCGAAAAGCCGCTGGTGTTCGACGGCAACGACCGGCCGGGCGTGATGCTCGCCGGCGCCGCGCAGACCTACCTCAACCGCTACGGCGTCGCCATCGGGCGTCGCGTCGCGGTCGCGACCTCGCACGACAGCGCCTGGTACGCCGCCTTCGACCTCGCGGACGCGGGCGTCGAGATCGCCGTCATCGCCGACACGCGCGCCGACGTCGCGGAGGATCTGCGCGACGCCGCCTCCGGCCGCGGCATCAGGATCGCGCTCTCCAGCGTTCCCGTCGCCACGCAGGGCGCCAAGCGGGTCAAGGCCGTGTGGATCGCCGAGCGCCGCGGCAGCCGCGTGGGCGAGGCGAACATCGTGCGCTGCGACGCGGTGCTGATGTCCGGCGGATGGACCCCGGCGGTCAGCCTCTTCTCCCACACCAAGGGCAAGCTCGCCTGGGACGCCGCGTCGGGCCGCTTCCTGCCGGACACCTCGCCCGAGGCCTGCCTCGTCGCGGGCGCGGGCGCGGGCGTGTGGGGCCTCGCCGAGGCGCTTTCGAGCGGCGCCGACGCGGGCGCCGCGGCCACCGGGACGGACGCCGCCCCGGCGCGGTTCGCCGTCACCCACGACCACGCCGGAACGGGCGCGCCCGAAGGTGCCCTCCCCTCCGACCACTACGCCCGCAAGGCCTTCGTCGACTTCCAGAACGACGTGACCGCCAAGGACATCCGCCTGGCGGTCAAGGAGGGCATGCGCTCGATCGAGCACATCAAGCGCTACACCACGACCGGCATGGCCACCGACCAGGGCAAGCTCTCCAACATCAACGGCCTGATGATCGCCGCGGAGGCCCTCGGCAGGACGCCGCCGGAGGTGGGTCTCACCACCTTCCGCCCGCCCTACACGCCGACCACCTTCGGCGCCCTCGCCGGCCCCCGCCGCGGCGCCACGTTCGAGGTGGAGCGCAAGACGCCCATCGACCCGTGGGCCACCGCGCACGGGGCAGTGTTCGAGGCGGTCTCGCTGTGGCGCCGGGCGCGCTACTTCCCCGAGGGCGTCGAGACCATGGACGAGGCGGTCGCGCGCGAGTGCCGCAAGACGCGCCAGACGGCGGGCATCTTCGACGCGTCCACGCTGGGCAAGATCGAGGTGGTCGGGCCGGACGCCGCCGAGTTCCTGAACCGCATGTACACGAACCCGATGCTGAAGCTCGGCGTCGGCAAGTGCCGCTACGCGCTGATGCTGGGCGACGACGGGTTCATCCGCGACGACGGCATCATCGCCCGCATCGCCGAGGACCGCTTCCACGTCACCACGACGACCGGCGGCGCGCCGCGCGTCCTCGCCACGATGGAGGACTACCTCCAGACCGAGTGGCCGGATCTCAGGGTCTGGCTGACGTCGACGACGGAGGAATGGGCCACCATCGCCGTCAACGGCCCGAAGGCGCGCGAGATCATCGCGCCCTATGTGACCGGCCTCGACATCTCCGCCGAGGCGTTCCCGCATATGTCGGTCGCCGCGTGCACCTTCGCGGGCGTCCCCTGCCGCCTCTTCCGCGTCAGCTTCACCGGGGAGCTGGGGTTCGAGGTGAACGTCGGCGCGGCGCACGGGCTCGAGGTCTGGGAGAGGATCGTCGGGTCCGGCCGGGCGCATGGTGCCTGCGTCTACGGCACCGAGACGATGCACGTCCTGCGCGCCGAGAAGGGCTACATCATCGTCGGCCAGGAGACGGACGGCACCGTCACGCCGCACGACGCGGGCCTCTCCTGGGCGATCGGCAAGACCAAGCCGGACTTCGTCGGCATGCGCGCGCTGACGCGGCCGGACATGCTGAAGGACGACCGCAAGCAGCTCGTCGGCCTGCTGACCGAGGACCCGGACGTCGTTCTGGAGGAAGGGGCGCAGATCGTCGCCGACCCGGCCGAGCCGCTGCCCATGACGATGCTCGGCCACGTCACGTCGTCGTACCGGAGCGCGACGCTCGGCCGGTCGATCGCGCTCGCGGTCGTGTCGGGCGGCGCGGCCCGGACGGGCGAGACCCTCTACGTTCCGATGCCCGGCGGGACCGTCGCCGCGACGGTGACCGGGACCGTGTTTTTCGACGCCGAAGGAGCGCGCCTCAATGGATGAGCCGGTGAAGACCATGAGCACGACGGTCGAGGCCCTGCCGGCGCGCGCGCGCTTCAGCCTGCGCGCCACCGAGGCGGACGCGGCCGCGGCGGGCGAGGCGCTGGCGGTGCCGCTGGGCGCGACCATCGGCGAGATCGCCGTCGCGGGCGACCGCCGCTCGCTGCGGCTGGGACCGGACGAGTGGGTCGTCGTCGCGCCGCTGGAGGACGCCGCGCCGATGGCCGGCGCCTTCGCCGCGTCCGGGATCGCCGGCAGCCTCGTCGAGATCAGCAACCGCGAGGTCTCGTTCGCGGTGTCGGGCCCCGCGGCGGAGGACCTCCTCGCCCACGGATGCCCGCGGGACCTCTCGAGGATGGCCCCCGGTCGCGGTGCCCGCACGGTGTTCGACGGGCTCAGCGTCGTGCTGTGGCACGTCGAGGACGGCTTCGAGGTCGACGTCTGGCGCTCCTACGCCCCGTTCCTCGAGGCGCTGCTGACGGCAGCCCAGCGCGAGCTCGCCGTTACCGTTTAATTTGCGTGGACGTCATCAACGACTTGTTGACCTAGATCGGTCACTTATACATGCGGATCGGCTGTGGGTATGATGCCCACCGCCCACTCCGGGCGCGGAGAGCCGCATGGTACGTCGGGCGTCGATCGCTGGTCTCGTGGCGTGCATTCTGGCCTATGCCCTGGCCGGAAGCGCGATGGGACAAGTGCCCGAGCCCGCCCCCAGGCCCCCCGAACACGCCGACTCCCCCCAGCCCCCCGGAACCGACGCGCAGGCCGAAGCCGCCGTGCCGGAGCCCCCGGCACCGAAGCCGTTGTCCGCGAGCGCGATCGAGGCGGCCCACGCGCTGGCGCTGACGACAAATCCGGCCCGCCCGGGCGGCAGCGCGGCACTGGGCTTCGCCCCGGCGGACGTCGCGCCGCCGCTGCCGATCCTGAAATCCACCGTCGTCCCGGCAGCCGCGCACCGGGCCCTGCCCGAAGCCAAGGCCCCCGAAAAGGCTCCCGACAAGGCTCCTGAAAAGGCTCCTGAAAAGGCTCCCGAAGAGACCGCCAATCTCGCCGAGGAGATCGACGACCAGTCCAATCCCGGCATCCCCCGCCCCAAACCCGAGAAGCGGCAGGTCGCGGCAAGGACCGCTCCCTCGGCGTCGCGCCCCAGGACCCAGGCGCGAGTCAACACCAGCATCCGCGCCGGCCAGCTCGACCCGGGCGAGGGCAAGGCCTGCGAGGCGCTGCTGTCGAAACGCGTGTCGTTCAAGGTCGAGCCGACGTTCCAGGAGAATTCATGCGGCGCGCCGCGGCCGCTCGCGGTGTCCCTCGTCGAGGGCGTGTCGCTGTCGACGACGGCGACCCTGCGCTGCCCCGTCGCGACGGCGCTGGCGGACTGGACCAGGACGGTTGTGAACCCGGCCGCGAAGAAGCACTTCCGGCAGGAGATCTCCAGCTATCTGATCGGCCCCAGCTACGCCTGCAGGCGGCGCCGCAACGGCACCGCGACGACGCGGCTCTCCGAGCACGCCTTCGCCAACGCCATCGACATCGCCGGCTTCAAGCTGAAGGACGGAACCGTGGTGATGGTCGAGCCCGACCACCGCGGCGCCGAGAAGGCGTTCCAGGCGGAGGTGCGCGAAGGAGCGTGCGGCGTCTTCAAGACCGTGCTCGGCCCGCGCACGGTCGCCTACCACGACGACCACCTGCACCTCGATTCGGCGCCGCGCGGGAACGGCTCGGTCTACTGCCGCTGACCTTCCTTGCCGGCCCGGCGGCCGAGCCATACCTCTCCGCACGCGTCGACATGCGGGAGATCCCATGATGGTCCGATCGATCGGAGCGCTCGTCCTTTGCCTCCTCGCGGCCGCGCCGGCCGCCGCCGAGCCGCTGCCCACGGCCACGCCGGAGGCGGTCGGGCTGCTGCCGGAGCGGCTGGAGGCGATCGGCGCGCGGCTGACCGCCGACGTCGACGACGGGGTCATCCCCGGCGCGGTGCTGATGATCCTGCGCAACCGCAAGGTCGCCTATTTCGAGGCCTTCGGCGAGAGCGACACGCGCGACCACACCGCGATGGCGCCCGATTCGATCTTCCGCATCTACTCGATGACCAAGCCGATCACGAGCGTCGTCGCGATGCAGCTCGTGGAGGAAGGGCGGCTGAAGCTGTCCGACCCGGTGGAGAAGTATATCCCCGCGTTCGCGAACCCGCGCATCGGCATCGAGGGCAAGGACGATGCCGGCGAGCCGGTGCTGGAGGGCGAGGCGCCGGCCACACGGGGCCCGACGGTGCACGACCTCCTGCGCCACACGTCGGGCGTGGTCTACGGCGCCTTCGGGCGCGGCGCGATCCGCGACATCTACGCCGAGAAGCGGATCACCGGGACGACCCTCACCGCCTTCGATCAGGCGAGCGCCATCGGCGAGACCCCGCTCGCCTTCGAGCCGGGAACGGGCTGGGAATACGGCCGCTCGACCGATGTCCTCGGTGCCGTGATCGAGGTGGTCGAGGGCAAGCCGCTGTCGGAGGTGTTCCGGGAGCGGATCCTCGGGCCGCTCCGGATGGAGGACACCGCCTTCTGGGTGGCGGACGAGGCCGACCGGGCGCGCGTCGCGCACCCGCTCGACAGCACGGTCAGCGGGCGCGAGTTCCTGCTCGACCCGGCGAAGGAGCCGGTGCAGCTTTCGGGAGGCGGCGGCCTCTTCTCGACCGCGACGGACTATGCGCGCTTCGTGCTGGCGCTGATGAACGGCGGCACCCTCGACGGCGCGCGCATCCTCGGCCCCCGGACGGTCGCCTACATGACCTCCGACCACCTGGGCGACATTCCGCACCGTGCGCCGGAGGGAGTGCCGACCACCGGCTACCTTCCGGGACCGGGCTACGGTTTCGGCCTCGGCTTCGCGGTGCGCACGGACGCGGGCGTCTCCCCGCTGCAGGGGACGGTGGGCGACTATTTCTGGGGCGGCTACGCCGGCACCTACTTCTGGATCGACCCGCGGCAGGACCTCGCCGTGGTCTTCATGGTCCAGTCCGTCCGGGAAGCGGCCCCCTACCGCGAGCTCCTGCGCAACATGGTCTACGGCGCGCTGCTCCCCCGCGAGGCGGCGAGCGGAGACTGAAGGCGGGCGGGGCCTGGTCCGCGCGGCGCCGGACATGACAACGCCGCGCCACGGGGTGTCCGGGGCGCGGCGTCGTATCGTCCGCCGGCGGTCCGTCGCGGCGCTGCCGCGACGGTTTCAGATCACGTAGGACGCCAGCGGCGGGAAGCCGTTGAACGCGATCGCCGAGTAGGTCGTCGTGTAGGCGCCGGTGCCGCCGATGAAGAGCTCGTCGCCGATCTCGAGGCTCACCGGGAGCGGATAGGGCTTCTTCTCGTACATCACGTCGACCGAGTCGCAGGTCGGGCCGGCGAGGATGCACGGGGTCGCGTCACCACCGCGGCTGGAGGTGATCGGATAGCGGATCGCCTCGTCCATCGTCTCGGCGAGGCCGTTGAACTTGCCGATGTCCAGGTAGACCCATCGGATATCGTCCTGCGCCTTCTGCGACACGAGGATCACCTCGGTCTTGATGACGCCGGCGTTGCCGACCATGCCGCGGCCCGGCTCGATGATCGTCTCGGGGATCCGGTTGCCGAAGTGGGCGCGGATCGACTCGTTGATCTCGTGGCCGTACTCGCCCTCCTCGGGGATGTCCTCGAGGTAGCGGGTGGCGAAGCCGCCGCCGAGGTTGACCATCTTCAGCTCGATCCCGCGATAGGAGAGCGTGCGGAAGATCTCGGCCGAGGAGGCCAGGGCCTGGTCCCAGGCGCGCGGGTTCTTCTGCTGCGAGCCGACATGGAAGGACACGCCGTAGGCGACGAGGCCGCTACGGTGGGCGTGGTCCAGCACGTCGATCGCCATCGCGGGCTCGCAGCCGAACTTGCGCGACAGGGCCCACTCGGCACCATCGCCGTCGCACAGGATGCGGCAGTAGACGCGCGCGCCCGGCGCGGAGCGGGCGATCTTGTCGACCTCGGCCTCGCAGTCCACGGCGTACATGGTCACGCCACGGGCGTGCGCGGCGGCGACGTCGCGCTCCTTCTTGATGGTGTTGCCGAAGGAGATGCGGTCGGGCGTGGCGCCGGCGGCGAGCGCCATGTCGATCTCCTGGACCGAGGCGCAGTCGAAGTTGGAGCCGAGGCCGGCGAGCAGCGACAGGATCTCGGGCGCGGGATTGGCTTTGACCGCGTAAAAGATCCGGCTATCCGGCATGGCCTTTGCAAAGCGGATATAGTTCTCGCGCACGACCTCGAGGTCGACGACGAGGCACGGGCCCTCCGGTCGGGTGTCGCGGAGGAAGTTCATGATGCGGTCGGTCATTGGCGCAACCCCAAAGTCTTCAGATGTTGCGTCGGCGCGTCATTCGGCGGGCACGCTGTGGAGGCGCGCACCGTCGTCTGTCGAACCGAAGGCCCCCGCTCTGGCCTGTCCGGCGGGGACGCGTCGCGTCACACGATCCGCGCAAACGAATCTCCACGAAAGAAGATCCGCCCGGCGGGGCGATTTGGACCGGGATGGCATTCTGCTGGTGGCAGCAGATGCTCACAGTCCCGTGATGCTAGCGCTTTGGGAGTTGGGGAGACCCCGCGACCCGCACGCCTGGCAAGGATGTAGTCGCCTCTTCAGTGACCCCGGCTTTTGGACAGCCGGAAGAGACCAAGGAAGCCCTCTACGTCGTTGCTTCAAGTCGCGCTGCGGATCGGGACGGTCGCTCCTCGCGACCAACACTCACCGCAGGGTCCGGTTCAATCCGGAAGACCGGTCATGCCCCGCTGACACCGAGCTCGTTTCCGACGCTCACCGCCAACGTGACCGGCACGCGACCACAGGCACGTGCGAAATTGGGCACGGCGTATATGCTTGATGCGCGTCCATTTTGCAAGGGGCCACGACCGCGAACTTGCGCAAAACTGGCCCTCGTAAATTTGCTTCCACATCGGGCCTCCGTTGAGGCACATGCCCATCCATGCCCCTGGCTCTTGTACTGACCGCAGTCGTCGTCCTCTTCGTCCTGATCGCCCTCGTCGAGGCGGTCACGAGCCGTCTCGCGCTGCCGCAATCGGTGGCGCTCGCCGGGCTCGGGATCACCCTCGGCCTGCTGGCGGCGGCCGGTAACGCGCCGGAACCGCTGACGCCGCTCGCCGAGCTCTTCTCCGAGCTGCCGATCTCGGCCGACGCGCTCACCCTCATCCTGCTCCCCCCTCTCCTCTTCGATGCCGCCTTCCGCATCGACGCGCGGCGGATGCTGGACGACGTCGCGCCCATCGTGCTGCTGGCGGTGGTGGCGGTCGCCTTCTCCACCTTCGCGGTCGGCTTCGCGCTGGCACCGGTGACGGGGATGTCGCTCTCGGTCTGCCTGCTCCTCGGCGCCATCATCTCGACGACGGACCCGCTGGCGGTCCTCTCCATCTTCCGCGACGTCGGGGCGCCGGCGCGGCTGGTGCGCATCGTCGAGGGGGAGAGCCTCTTCAACGACGCCGCCGCGATCGCCCTCTTCACCATCCTGGTGGCGGCGGTGGCGGCGCAGAACGTCTCGTTCACGGACGGGGTGATCGTGTTCCTGATGAGCGGCGTCGGCGGCGCGGCGGTCGGGGCGGCGACGGGGACCCTGGCGAGCGCGCTGATCGCCCTCACCCGCGGGCACGCCGCGGCGCTGACGTCCATCACCGTGGCGCTCCCCTACCTGACCTGGGTCCTGTGCGAGCAGCAGCTCGGCATCTCGGGCGCCATGGCAGTCGTGGTGTCGGGCCTCGCGACGGCCCGGCGCGCGCAGTCCGGCCGCGCCGTCGCCTCCTGGCGGCACGTGCACGAGATCTGGGACCAGCTCGCGTTCTGGTCCAACAGCCTCGTCTTCGTGCTCGCCGCCTTCCTCGTGCCGACGCTCCTGTCGCGCTTCGACCCCGAGTTCGCGCTCGCGACCGGCGTGGTGGTGGTTGCGGCATTCGGCGCGCGGGCGCTGATCCTGTGGGGCTTCCTGCCGATCCTGCAGAAGATGGCCCTCGCCCAGAGCATCGAGCACCGGGCCAAGGTGCTGCTGTGGTGGGGCGGGATGCGCGGGGCGCTGACGCTCCTGCTGGCACTCTCGGTGACCGAGATCGACGCGGTCCAGCCGTCCGACCAGGAATTCATCGCGGTCCTCGCGACGGCCTTCACGCTCTTCACCATCTTCGTCAGCGGCCTCACCCTGCGACCGCTGACCGGCCTCGTCGGCCTCCACCGCCTGTCCCCGTTCGAGCAGCACCTCAGTGCCGGCGCGCGCGCCTTCGCCCGGCAGCGCGCCACCGAGCGTGTCTCCTCCGCGGCCGACCAGTACGGGATCGAGACCGACATCGCCGAGAAGGCGCTCGAGGCCTACAGCGAGGTGGCGACGCCGGAGAACGCGGTCTCGGTCACGGCGCGCTCCCACCTCGCCCTCGTGGTGCTGGCGCAGGCGGAGCGGGCCGCATTGTCGCGGCATGCGGAAAACGCGGTGATCTCGCCGCGCGTCGCCGAGCTCCTCAACCGCGAGGTGCAGCGGGTGCGCGAGGCGGCTCGCGTCAACGGGCGGCGCGGCTATCTCGCCGCCGCCGAGCGGGCGACGCGCTACTCCCTCGCCTTCCGCGGCGCGCTCCTGGCGCAGCGCTGGTTCGGCGCCCGGCGCCCGCTCGCGGCGGTCGTCTCGGACCGCTTCGAGAAGCTCATCGTCCACCGCCTCGTGCTGTCCGAGCTCGTCACATTCTGCGAGGACCGCATCGCCCCGGTGATGGGGCACCGCGTCGGCCAGGTGTGCGCGCGCATCCTGGAACGGCGGCGCACCAACGTCGCCGCGGCGCTCGACGCGCTGACGCTGCAGTACCCCCACTTCGCCCGCCGGCTGGAGCAGCGCTTCCTGGAGCGCATCGCGCTGACGGAGGAGCATCAGGCCTACCAGATCCTGCGCGAGGAAGGGATCCTGGCCGCCGACGTCTCCAGCGCGCTGGCGGACGAGCTCGCCGCCGCGAACCGCCGCTTCACCGGCGCCCTGACCCTCGACCTCTCGGTCGACAAGCGCGCGATGGTCGCCGCCGTGCCGCTGTTCGCGAAGGTGCCGGATGCCGCCCTTTCGGCACTGGTGCGCAGCCTGCGCACGCGCTTCGTGGTGCCGGGCGAGCGCATCATCCGCCGCGGCGACACGGACGACGAGGTCTATTTCATCGCCTCCGGCGCCGTCGAGGTCGACACCGGGTCGCTGAAGGTGACGCTGGGCCGTGGGAGCTGCGTCGGCGAGATTTCCGCCGTCCTCGGCGTGCCGCGCAGCGCCGACGTGACGATGCTCGGCTTCGGCGAGCTGCTGGTCCTGCCGGGCCGCGTCTTCCGCGCCCTCCTCAATACCAACGAGGAGCTGCGCCGGGAGATCGTCGCCGTCGCCCGCCAGCGCCGCGCCGAAACCGACCGCGTCTCGGAGAAAACGGAGAATCTGCAATTGGCGCTGAATCAATCGCCTGTGGGTGCTGGACAGGCCGTCTGAGCCTCAGTATATACCCGGCCTCGGCGGCATTGATTGCCGCCCCCGCCCAGGTAGCTCAGTTGGTAGAGCATGCGACTGAAAATCGCAGTGTCGGTGGTTCGATCCCGCCCCTGGGCACCATTTTCCCCGAAAACGCGCTGACAGTTTAGCCGCCGATCTACTTTCGGCGGTATCTCAGTGTGGAGCTGCCGCGTCCCGCATCGGACAGAGCCGTCATCGACTCGTGCACCCCTCCGGTCGTGCTTGGCGTTCCCTGCCGCGTGTCGGTACCAGACCACCATCGGGACCTCCCGTGAGCCTGAGGCGCCGTAGGCGCGTTCGGGTCGGGTCAAAGGCGACGGGTGATGGGGGCGGCTGATTGACGCGATCCCGTGCGGCTGGCAATTAAGGCGCCGAGCCTTTTGAACTAAAAATTTGCGTCGTGCGAGCCGGCAATCCCATGGATCTTCCGTTGAACAAGCTTTGGGCCCTTGTCGAGCAAGGTTCCGACGCCTCCCGGCGTACCGCCAGCGATCTTCTGGTCGCCGCGCTGTTGCAAATGCCGGGACGGGTGACACCTCGCAACCTCAACGTTGTCATTCGGGCAGCCCTCTGCTCCGGCAATACTGACGCTCGGCAGCTGATCGCCCGGGTCGCGCTTCTCGATGACGACGAAAAGCGCACATTGGCTGCGCTGACCGACCTCTGCGGGGCGGTGCGCGAGCAGGCCGGCGAGGCGCCGGCGCCGAAGGAATGGACCATATCGGCACGCAGCGCCGACGACGGCTATCTGCTGCGCGAGCAGAAGGTCGCCATCGTCAACCTGACTCCCCTGCACCTCGACAGCGTCACGGGCATCGACCGGGACAGGGCGCGGTACGTCCTCGACTCGCTGCAGATCTCCCTCGGATCGCCGAAATTCGTCAATGACGGCTGCGCGTCGGCCCTGCCCCACCTTGGCGGACGGGACCGCCTCTGGCTGGCGAAGCTCCTGATGCTGGTGGCCGACACCGCGTCCGACCCGCGCAAGCAGATCCTCGTGTCCCAGCGCCGCGCCCAGCGGCACCATGGCGAGCCCGATTATTCCGGGCGCGCCCCTTGGGTCCGGGTGGGTCCGACGGAACTCGGCGCCCTGTGGTCCTACCACAACGACCGGGTGGGGGCGCTCGAGGCCGCCGTCCGGGTCGCCGAGGACGCGGAACGGCTCAAGCTGACCGACGCGCCGACGATCCACATCGACGAGCCGGGCTGGCCCCGGCTCGATGCCTACAACAACATCCTCCGGCTCAGCCGCAACGCCGGCTGGTACAGTACGCCCTCCCTGGCGCGGGAGGCCTTCGCGGACTGGGCGCAGCGCTACACCGATGCGATCCGCCGCGGCAGGATCTTCGACGCGTTCCTCCCGCACCTCGCCACGATGGCCCCGTTCATCGACGAGCTCGCCGGAAACGTCTCGGCGTCCTGGACCGACCGCAGCTTCATCCGCAGGCTGGACGGCGCGCGCGTCGTCCTCGTGTCGGTCTATGCGGACGTGATCCAGAGCAACTTCGCGTCCGGCGGGCTGCACCGGCTGTGGGAGGACGCCGAGGTCCCCTTCCGCCTCCAGCACGTCGAGACGGTGCGGGCGCCGGTGTCGGTGTTTCCCAACATGCCGCGCGAGAGCTGGTCCCAGTCGTTTCAGGACGTCCTGGAGCAGAGCCGCGAGGCGGTGCGCCGGAGCGAAGCGGACCTCTTCATCGCCTCGTGCGGCTGCTACGGGCTCCCCCTGATCGAGGCCGTCGCGCGCGAGGACGGCGTGGCGTCGCTCTGCATGGGGCATCACATCAACACGTTCTTCGGGGTGCAGTCGAAGTCGAGCGAGAACACGTCGCTCTACAAGTCCGCGCCGAACTCGCCGCACTGGGTCCATCCCGACCTCAGCCAGATCAAGGGGCTCGGCAGCATCGACGGCGGCCGCTACGCCGCGCGCAACGGGTCCCGGGACGACTCGCCGACCGGCTGAAACACCCGGACCAAAGCTTCGCCTATACTGTTCGATGTCGGGCGCGCTCCACTCGTGACATGGCCCGGCGACGGGCTGCCGCTGCCCGAAACGTCGACATGACAGACGCCACAGTCTCGCCCAGACCGGGGCCCAGCGGCGCGAACAGTGGTCGTCCGGGCAGGCGTCTGATCGATTCCGCGCCAGATTGCCGACGCAATCCAGGGCAAGATCCATCGCCCCTAAATTGTTAGCATGTCTACGATTGTTCGGCCCGTGCGCAACGACACGTCACGATCGCCACGGTTTTGCCGTCAGCCCGGGCAGATCGCGCGATTGTGACAAATCTGGACCATCCGCCCCAAAGCGCCGAGGGACCGGGGGGAAAGCGCGGTTGATTCAATGCGGAGAACAATCTCTGCATGCCCGTCACCCCGCGACGTCAACCTCTGGATGGCGATTTGAAACACTCACGTCTCGGTACGTGATTCGCTTTTGCACGCCATCTGCTTCATATTTGCGCCCCTGACCGGATCGGTCAGACGGAACCGCGGGCGACGGGGGGACCTTTAGAACAATACCTTGGCGCGTGACTTGCTTGCGTCGCGTTCAGACCAGCGGACCCGATCGACCGCTCCGCACTCCCTGACCTGCGGAGACCTGTTCTGGCGTGACTCGAGTCGACCGACGAGGGAGTACAAACCAAGGCAACGTGCGCAGTCGAGCGCCGGGCGAGGTCCGCAGTATCGTGCATGCTTGGGCACCGCGTCATGTCTAAGCTGTAATTACGCCACGATCTTGCGAACATTACGCGGCGGTTCTATTTTGGCGACAATCATTTGCATCCAAACAAGACTCACATGTCCGGACAGAGCAACACACGAGAAGGATCGTTCGAGTATCCCCCCTCGATGGCGCTGGTGCTCGACGAACTTCACAACACAAATCCATACGGCATCGTCATTCTCTATGCGATCAACCACCACACCGGCATTGGACAAATAATTTACTCGGCAGGAAAGCTGGGTGACGTCGACGGGATCATCGACCAGATTACGGCCGTATTGGAACCGCATTTCACATCGGTCGAGATGATGCCCACCGGGCTCCCCATGCAGGCAGCCTTCTCGCCGGCCGGCCGCGAGGCGTGCGCCAGGTCCATGGGCGCCTGCAACACCGTCGACTACATGCGGCTCGCGACCGGCGAGAACGAGAGCGGTCTCATCGTCGTCGCCTATCCGGCCGAGCACGAGCAGCGCCACAGGGCGGCCACCCTGCCGGTCCTGACCATCCTGGCCCCGGTCGTCGAGCGGACGATGTACCTGCACGTGGAGCACTCCGAGCAGCTCCGGAAGCAGATGAACTACCTGCTGGAGGCGTTCTCCGAGCCCGCGATGCTGTG
Source organism: Acuticoccus sediminis (assembly GCF_003258595.1). Lineage (NCBI taxonomy): Bacteria > Pseudomonadati > Pseudomonadota > Alphaproteobacteria > Hyphomicrobiales > Amorphaceae > Acuticoccus > Acuticoccus sediminis. Next base: position 136,553 of record NZ_QHHQ01000006.1, on the reverse strand, counting down.
CGACGCGGAGTACGCCGTCATCGGCGCAAACATGCTCGCCCGCCGCTATTTCGAGCAGTCCCTCGGCCACGCCGCCGATCTGTCCGACCGCCGCTTCCTCGCCAAGCTCGACGGCGGGATCATCCACGAGCTGATCAAGCGCACCGAGCTCTCGGGCGACGAGAGCACCATGGGTGCCTTCACGGATTCGCGCGGCAACTTCGTCCTCGCCGAGATCATCCGCCACATTCCGCAGAGCTTTTCGGATGTCGTCCCCGCTCCGTTCCGCCTCCCCTTTCCGGCCTTCGTCGTCAAGCTGAAGATCGCGCGGCGGGTGGTGGACGTCATCCCGTTCGATACCATCAAGGCGCTCGGCATCACGCCTGCGGAATTCCGCCTGCTGGAAGGCCTGCTCAACGGCCGGACGGTCCAGGAGATCGCCCAGGACAACAACGTGAAATACAATACCGCTCGCAATCAGCTCGCGAGTCTCGCCAGCAAGACGGGCCTGCGCACGCAGGCGGACATCATCCGTTTCTTCACCTCCCTGAGCTAGGCGGCGCAGCCCGCGACCGGACCCGCCGCCTGCTCGTTCCGTCAGGCCTGGGTTCGGCGACCGACCGGCAGCGCTTCTTCCCTGTTGAGATGCAGCGCCTCCGCCATCTCCGCGTCGTCCGCGTACGGCTCGTAGAGCTCGGTCGCGAAGCCGACGCTTCTCATCCGCGCCATGAAGTCGTCGCGGTCGTAGATCCGCACATGGTCCCACTGGCCGAAGCGGCGGTCCCGCTCCGCGGGCTCGGCGATCGACGGGTCCTCGTCGGTCCCCATGCCGTCCCGCGCGAACGGCGTCAGCAGCAGCGCGTGACCGCCGGGCGCCAGCACACGGTGCATCTCGCGGAAGGCCGCATAGTCGTCCGGGATATGCTCCAGCACGTGCGAGCAGACGATGATGTCGAACGACATGTCCCCGAACGGCAGCCTGGTGAGATCGGCCGCGCGAATGCCGTCGATGTGGCGGTAGCGCGCCGCGTCGAGGTCCGTCGCCACATAGTCGATCGCGTGCTGGCGCCTGAGCCAGAGGTACAGGCCGAAATCCGGCGCGACATGGAGGAGGCGGACGGGCCGGCTGCCGACGCCGGCATGGGTCTGCAGATAACGCATCATCATACGCGTGCGGTCGGTGGCGTGGCAGACCGGGCAGCGGTCATCGTCCCGCCGCATGCCGCCGACGACCCTGCGGCGCTCCAGGACGTCCGCTCCGCCGCCGTGGGGGGCGAACTTGCGCACGGCATTGCCGCACAGGACGCAGCGGGCGGTGTCGCCGTAAAACAGAATTTTCCGGAGCCCGAAGCGCATCGGCTGCGGGATCATCGTGGTGACCTGCCGGATGTGTTCCATACGCCTAATTCCTATTCCTGAACCCGAGGCCGCGCGCGACCCGGCACTATCAATTGAATATTCGCTGCCGCCCGGACGGACGGGCTTTCCTTATGATTGCTTTCGGGGCATGTCCGTTTGGTTCCCCGATCAGCCGAGACGCTCCCATGTCGGCGACCTGCAACACCATTGCGGTGGTCATCCCGCACTACGACGACCGCGTCCGTCTGCGGCGCTGCCTGGAGGCGCTCGCCCCGCAGCTCGGCACCGACGTCGAGGTCGTGGTGGTGGACAACAACACCCCGGGGGGCCTCGCCGACGTCGCCACGCCGGACGGCGTGCGCATCGCGGTGGAGAGCCGGCGCGGAGCGGCGAACGCGCGCAACCGCGGCGTCGCCGAGACGGACGCGCCGGTGATCGCCTTCCTCGATTCCGACTGCATCCCGATGCCGGACTGGCTCACGACGATCCGCGGCCATGCCGAGGAGGTCGGCCGATCGGCGCTGGTGCTGGGCGGACGCGTGGACATCTGTTTCGAATCGCCGCCGCCGCGCTCCGGCGCCGAGGCCTTCGAGCGTGTCTTCGCGTTCGACCAGAAGGGCTACGTCGAAACCAAGGGCTTCGCCGTCACCGCGAACCTCGTCGTGTCGCGTGAGACGTTCGCGCGCGTCGGCCCCTTCCGCGACGGCGTCAGCGAGGACGTCGACTGGTGCCATCGCGCGCGTGCCGCCGGTGCCGACCTCCGCTACGCGCCCGACCTCGCGGTGGACCACCCCGCCCGCGCGGACTGGCCGGCGCTGAAGCGCAAGTGGCGCCGGCTGACGGCGGAGGGGTTCGCGCTGCGGCAGGCCTCCGGCGGCTCGCGACTCGGCTGGGCGCTCCGCGCGCTCGCCATGCCGGTGAGCGTCCTCGCCCACACGCCGCGCGTGGTGGCGGCGAGCGGCCTCGGCGGCGGCGAGAAGTGGCGCGCCTTCGCGACTCTCGCCCGCCTCAGGACACTGCGGATGGTGTGGATGCTGAACCAGGCCGCGACCGGTCGCCCCTGAGGACGGCCGACAAGCCCCCACGGGCGCCGCGCGCTGGGTGAGAGCGGCGGGCCCGCAGGAACGATCTCGTCTGGTGGCGCCGCGCGACGCGGCCCCGAACGCCCTCGACATGACTAGTTGACGGACCGGGGGCCCGCGCCCGCCGCGATGACGTCGCGCAGCGCGGCGACGAAGGCCGGGTCGGCAAACTGGCTCGCCGCCGCGTTGCCCGCGCCGTCCGCGCACGGGGCGGCCGCCTGTCTGGCCGCGCCGTGCAGGGTGTCCATCGCGTCGAACAGCGTTTCGACCTCCTCCGCGACGTGGACGCCCGTCTTGCCGCGGAAGCGCCGCACGGTCGCGAGCTGGTGGTCGTTGCGCTGCTCGCGCAGGTCGGCCCGGCGCGGGAAGATCACGATCGGCCGCGACAGGCACAGCGCCGTGATGATCGACCCCATCCCCGCATGCGCGACGATGAACTCGGACTTCTGGAACAGCGCGCGGTACTCGTTGATGTGGAGATGCGGCATCGTCTCGAAGTGCTTCGGGTGGTAGCTGCCGCGTTCCAGCGGGACCTGACCGATCACGCGCGCATCCGGGTTGGCGGCGCACCAGCGGTCGACCCCTTCCACCAGCCGGTCGAACGGCTGGTGCGTGCCCAAGGTCAGGAAGATCATATCACCGCCCCCCAGAAGCGGGGTCCGCCGGGCGTGGAGAGGTCCTCCCACTGGGTCAGCCAGACGTCGGCGTGCGGGCCGATGCGCTGGCCGGAGAGGGAGAGCTCGTCCGCGTTGGCGATGGAATCGATCCAGATGGTCTTGGCGCCGAGGAGACGCGCGAACCGCAGCGCGAAGTAGCCGGGCGCGGCGCCGGTGGAGATGACGACGTCCGGCCGCTTGGTCAGCACGATCATGGCGATCTGGCCGAGGAGCTTCATGAGCCGCAGCTTCTGCCAGCGGTTCGCTTCGGGAACGACGATGTAGTCGGGCTCGGGCTCACCGCGAAGGCGGGCGTCCTCGAGCATCTCGCTTTTGAAATCCGGCGTCGTCGTCACATACGTGACCGCGCACTGGGACCACGATTGACGCAGCCGAAGCAACTGGACCCAATGTCCCCCGCCGGAGGCCACAGCTAAAACCTTCTTGCGTGTGTTCGCCATGGTATTCCTACTGACTTCTAGTAATCTCAGTACGCAGAACGACAGAAAACCAACATAATCGGCGTCATCGCCATGATGACAAAGTCCAGCATCAGACTCCGACGCTCGACGTAGTGGACATCCGCGGCCACACGGCCGGTGATCTTGATGTCGTCATTGACCTCGCCGCGCAGGTCGAGGATCTGGGCCAGCCCGGTCATGCCCGGCTTCACACGAAAGCGCTCGGTGTAGCTCGGGATGGTGCGTGCATACTCGCGGTCGTGCGCCAGAGCGTGCGGACGCGGGCCGACGAGCGACATGTCGCCGTGCAGGACGTTGAAAAGCTGCGGCAATTCGTCGAGGCTCGAGCGGCGCAGGAAGTGCCCGATGCGGGTGACACGCTTGTCCTTGCGCTCGGCGCACCGCACCTCCGGCCCGTCCTCGAGGACGTGCATGGAGCGGAACTTGAGGCACGTGAAGGCCTTGCCGCCAAGCCCGCCGCGCTGTTGTCGAAAGAACACCGGGCCGGACGAATCGAGCTTGATGGCGAGGGCGATCAGCGCGAACAGCGGCGCCAGGGCGACGACCAGAACGGTGGCGAGCACCAGGTCGCGGATACGGAACAGAAGTTCACCCGAAGGGATGGTGTCCTGATGGTCCGCCTCGCGGGGCAAGGCGGGAACGGGTTGAAATTGTGGCGAAGCGGAGGCCGCCACCGCCGTGGACCCGCCCATCGAAAGGACATCCGCCGGCGCGTCGGCGCCCCGAAATTCATGGCGGTGACCCCTCATGCGCTCCTCCGAAATCAGAAAGTAAGAACGATCGCGTTCAATCAAATCACGGCGCCACGGTGTTCCCCGCAGAAACATAAGTCAATTTACCGGATAATTTAGTTTTCCGAACCTCCAACCGAGAGTTCACCGCTCAACGACGGGTCGAGTCCTTCCTGAGCGCCATCGGGACAACTTCTCGTTCGGCACAGACCTTCAAACAACCGAATCCAGCCAACCAGGGGTTCCCTGAAAAGCAAACTAAACCTTTTCCTGAATTGACTGCACATGGAAACCTTATAGATTTCATACTACGACCAGAACCGCATCACCACTTTCGCCACAAATTGTTAGTAAAATGGACGTTTCTTCATATATTTCTGGCCGGCAAATTTGGTGCGTCGACGTTTTTGAGGCTCAACATGGGGCGTTTCGACCCCAACGGTGCGGGACTGTACGGTCCTGCGCCGAAGCGCGGCGGATTCAAAGCCGCGAAGAGGCCCCCGAATACGCTCTGTGGACTGGTTCCGATTTTCTCCATTACGGGGCTTGAGCGATGAGTGCCTCCGACGACTTCTCCGGCGGCGTGCTGTTCGAAGGGTGGACCTTCAAGAGTGCCGCCGGCGCGAGCGCCGGCCTCGCGACCGTCGGCGACGACGATATCCTGCGGATCACGACTCCCACCGGGAACTACGATTTCTGGGGAACGGCGACCAATGCCGGACGCCTCGTCCAGGCGTCGCCTGATGAAGACTTCGTGATTACTGCCCGCTTCCTGTCGATCCCGACGGAGCGCTACGAAATTCAAGGTTTCGTGATCGAAGGCGCCGGGAGTGACTGGCTCCGGGTCGACACCTATTCCGACGGCAAGGCGCTCTGGCTCTTCGCCGCCAGCACCACCGGCGGCACGTCCACCACCCTCCTGAAGGTGCGCATTCCCGAAGGCCAGGCGCCCTTCCTGTCGCTCGAACGCGCGGGCGACGTGTGGACGGTCCTCTATTCCAACGACGGCGCCACGTGGACCACGGGCGGCAGCTTCACCGTCGCCATGGACGTGACGGGCGTCGGCCTGATGGGCGGGAGCGCCGGCTCGGGCGACGGCTTCACCGCCGAGGTGGACTGGTTCGAGATCGCCTCCGACCCGCTGGTCAGCGAGGACGGCGGCACGCCGGCCACGGTCGACCCGGTCGCCGGCGACGATGCCGTGGCGTCGGGCCCCGACGGCATCGTGATCGCGATCGCCGACCTGATGGCGAACGACACCGACGACGGCCCCCTCACCTTCGTCGGCGCCGACACGCCGGCGAGCGGCACGCTCATCGACAACGGCGACGGCACCCTCACCTATACGCCCCCGGCCGGGTTCGTCGGAACGGACACCTTCACCTACACCATCTCCGACGGGTCGGTGACCGACACCGCAACCGTCACCGTCAGCGTGTCCGACGGGACCGGGCCCATCGCCGCCGAAGTCGTGTCCGACGACTTCGCCGGCGATTCGCTGTCGTCGGTCTGGACCTTCAAGAGCGCGGCGGGCGCGACGGCGACACTCGCCGACGTCGGCGCCGACGAGGTCCTTCGCATCACCACCCCGTCCGGCAACTACGACTTCTGGAACGGCACGCAGAACGCCGGCCGGCTGGTGCAGGACGCTCCGGACGAGGACTTCGTCCTCAAGGCGCGCTTCCTCTCCGTCCCGAGCGAGAAGCACGAGCTGCAGGGCTTCGTCGTCGAGGGCGCCGACGGGCGGTCGATGCGCGTCGACACCTTTTCCGACGGCAAGAAGCTCACGCTCTTCGCGGCAAGCACGGTCGACGGCACGTCGAACACGCTTCTCAGCGTGCGTGTCGCCGGCGACATCGCCCCCTATCTCGCACTGGAGCGGGTCGGCGACACCTGGACGGTGTCCTACTCGCTGGACGGCCAGTCCTGGATCACCGGGGGCAGCTTCAATTTCGCGATCGAGGTCACGGGCGTCGGCCTCCTCGGCGGCAGCACCGCCACCAGCGGCGGCTTCGTCACCGAGGTGGACTGGTTCGAGATCGGCTCCGATCCCATCACGATGGAGGACGGGGTCGATGCGAGCTCGCCGCCGGACGCCGTCGACGATGCCCTCGCCTCCGGTCCCGGGGGCATCCTCATCGCGGTCGCCGACCTCCTCGCCAACGACACCGACGCGGACGGCGACGCGCTGGTGTTCGGCGGCACCACGAGCCCGCTCCACGGCACGCTCACCGACAACGGCGACGGAACGCTGACCTACACGCCCGCCGACGGCTACGTCGGGACGGATACGTTCACCTACTCGGTGTCCGACGGAACGAACTCCGACAGCGCCACCGTCACCATCACCGTCTCCTCCGGCGATCCGGGCCCGGACCCCGATCCGTCCCCGGTGCTGGACTCCGACGACTTCTCCGGCGGCACGATCTCCGCCGACTGGTCCTTCGAGGGCGCGGCGGGCTCGGGCGCGTCCCTCGCCAGCGTCGGCGACGGGATCCTCGAGATCACGACGCCCGCCGGAAACTTCGATTTCTGGAACACGACCCTCAACGCCGGCCGCCTCATGCAGGACGCGCCGGACGACGACTTCGTCGTCACCGCGCACTTCCTGTCGGTACCGACGCAGCGCTACGAGATGCAGGGCTTCGCCATCGAGGGGTCCGACGGGAGCTGGCTCCGCGTCGACACCTATTCGGACGGCAGCCAGCTCCGCCTGTTCGCGGCCAAGACGGTCGGCGGCAAGTCCACCGCCCTCCTCAGCGTCACGCTGCCGGGCGGTGAGGCGCCTTACGTCACGCTCGAGCGTTCCGGCGACACGTGGACCATCTGGACCTCCAGCGACGGCGCGACGTGGACCCTCGGCGGCAGCTTCAACTTCGTCATGCCGGTCGCGGCCGTCGGTCTCCTGGGCGGCAGCTCGGGTTCCAGCGACGGGTTCGTCGCGCAGATCGATTCCTTCGACGTCTCGACCGTTCCGTTCGACGACGGCGGCACCGGCAACCCGCCGCAGAACACGGCACCCGACGCGGTGGACGACGGCAACCTCGTCGCGCCCGACGGGATCCTCGTCATCGACGTCAACGACCTCATGGCGAACGACACGGACGCCGATGGCGACAGCATCAGCTTCGTCGGGCTGACCAACCCCGCGTTCGGGACGCTGACCGACAACGGCGACGGGACCTACACCTACACGGCGCCTGCGAACTTCTCCGGGACGGACACCTTCCAGTACACGATCACGGACGGGACGGTGACCGACACCGCGACCTTCACCGTGACGGTCACGCCCACCGCCGAGCTGATCGCCGCCGACGACTTCTCGGGCGGATCGCTGGCGGGGCACTGGATCGTCGGCGACGCGCCGGACACCTCCGTCAACGTCGCGAGCGCGGGCGGCCAGGCCTACCTCGCGCTGCACGCGGACGGTTCGAACGAGTTGTGGAACAGCAACACGGCCGCCACGGCGCTGCAGAGCGTCGCGGGCGCGTTCGACATCGTCGGGAGCTTCCTGACGACGCCCATCGCGCCGGGCGACGGCCAGGGCCTGATCGCCGTCGACGAGGCGACGGGCGACTACGTCTCCTTCGGCCTCGAGTCGACGCTCGCCGGCTACCAACTCATCGTCATCGTCAACATCGGCGGGTCGGCCGAGGTGGTCGCCCAGACCCCGATCGACGCCGGCGACGCCCGCGCCTTCCGCATCACCAGCGACGGGGCGACCTGGACGGTCAGCGCGTCGGCGGACGGCGTCACGTGGGAGGCGCTCGCGACGTTCGATCCGGGTGTCTTCCCCGACAATATCGGCGCCTACGCCGTCAGCCTCGAGGGGTTCGAGGCGCAGCTCGACTACATCATGGACACCGGTGCGCCGCTGTCGGGCGAGGATGGCGGGGCCATCAACGCCCTGCCGGTCGCCATCGACGACGCGTTCTCGGCCGACGTCGGGAGCCCGATCTCGATCTCCATCGCGGCGTTGCTCGGCAACGACGCCGACGCCGACGGCGATCTTCTCAGCCTGCTCTCGTTCTCCAACCCGCTCTCCGGCACGCTGGTCGACGCGGGCGACGGGACGCTCCTCTACACGCCGGCCGCCGGGTTCAGCGGCGAGGACACCTTCACCTACACGGTCGGCGACGGACGCGACACGGCGCAGGGAACCGTCACCATCGACGTCGGCGGCACCGGCGCAGGCGGCTTCTCGGATGACTTCTCGGGCTCCGGCATCGGCGACGGCTGGGAGTTCTCCGGCCTCGCCGGCGGCGCGTCGCTGCACACCGCGGGCGGCGAGTCCTACCTCGAGATCGAGTCGCCGGCCGGGATCGCGGTGGACGCGCTGCGGCAGCTCAACTCGCCGCGCCTGCTGCAGTCGGTCGAGGACGGCGACTTCGACGTCTCGGCCCGCTTCCTCAACGAACCGCAGCAGCCCTACCAGGAGCACGGGCTGCTCGTGGTCGAGGACGTCGACACCTGGATCCGCTACGACCTCGCGTACACGACGTCGGGTCTGCGGCTGATCGTTGCTTTCATCGACGACGGCGATTCCAGCATCGACCTCTTCAAGAGCATGGATTCCGGCGAGATCTCGTATCTGCGGATCCGCCGTGAGGGCTCGACCTACATCTTCGAGACGTCCAGCGACGGCGAGACCTGGACGACGCAGCACACCGCCGCGAGCGACATCATCCCGACCGAGGTCGGCGTGTTCGCCGGCAGCACCACCTACGACGGCAGCGTCCCCGGCTTCACCTCGCAGGTGGACTGGTTCGAGGTGTCGAGCGACCCGATCGTCGCGGAGGACAATGCCGCCCCGGTCGCCACCCCGGACGCGCTGGGCACGAGCGCCAACACGCCGCTGATCATCGACGTCGCCACGCTCCTCGGCAACGACGCGGACCCGGACGGCGACCCGCTGTCCTTCGCGGGCTTCAGCCAGCCCGACAGCGGCACCCTCGTCGACAACGGCAACGGCACGCTGACGTATACGCCCGCCAACGGCTTCGCCGGCACGGCGCGCTTCACCTATCTCATCAGCGATGGCGTCACGCAGGTTGCAGGGGTCGCGCTGGTCGGCGTGTCGGCGCCCGGCAACGCGGCGCCCGTCGCCAACGACGACACGTTGACGACCGACGAAGGCACGCCGGTCGCGATCGACGTCCTCGCCAACGACACGGACGGCAACGGCGACAACCTCACGGTCGAGGCGTTCACGCAGGCCGGCTCCGGCACGGTCTCCCTCAACGGCGGCGTCCTGACCTATACCCCGGACGCCGGGTTCACCGGGACCGACACGTTCGACGTCATCGTCTCGGACGGCAACGGCGGGCTCGCGACCTCGAGCGTCGAGGTCGTCGTCGAGCCGGTGAACGACGCCCCGGTCGCCGGGCGCGACACCGTCGTCACCACCGCCGGCACAGTCACCACGATCTCCATCTCCGGACTCCTCGCCAACGACAGCGACCCGGATGGCGACGCGCTGGTCTTCGGCGGGTTCACCAATCCGCTCCACGGCACACTGGTGAACAACGGCAACGGTACGCTCACCTACATCGCCGACGCCGGCTACATGGGTCTCGACGGCTTCACCTACAGCATCGGCGACGGGACGCTCAGCTCCAACGGGGTGGTGGCGATCAACGTGGCCCCGCCGATCGGCTTCGTCTCGGACGACTTCAGCGGCGCAATCACCAACGCCGACTGGCGCCTCGAGGGCCCGGACGGCACGGCCGAACTGGCCTCCGACGGCAGCGAGGCGTTCCTGCGGCTGACCGTCCCCACCGGCAAGCACGACCCCTGGAACACCAACGGTGCCGTGCGCTACATGCAGGATATCGCCGATATCGACTTCTCGATGTCCGCGCGGTTCCTCTCGACCCCCAGCGCCCGCACCCAGATGCAGGGCTTCCTGTTCGAGCAGGACGCCAGCAACTGGCTGCGTTTCGACGTGAGCTTCGACGGCACCACCATGAAGGTGTTCGCCGCGGAGACGGTGAACGGAAGCTCGGCCGCCGAGATCAACGTCACCATTGCCGTCGGGGCGGCGGAGTTCCTGCGCGTCACCCGCAGCGGGGAGAGCTACCTCTTCGAATACTCGGCCAACGGGTCGGACTGGACGACGGCGGGAACGCTGACCTCGGCCCTCTCGATCACGAGCGCCGGCCTCTTCGGCGGGACGGCGCACACCGCGCCGGGCTTCGTCGTCGAGGCGGACTACATCCTGCTCGACGGGCAGACCCTCAACGAGGACGGCGGCGTCACGTCCGGCCCCGTGGCGATGGACGACGAGCTGGCCGCCTCGGTCGGCGCCGCGCTGGTCTTCACCGCAGCCGACCTCCTCGCCAACGACCACGACCTCGACGGCGATCCGCTCAGCATCGCCGCCATCTCCTCGACCGGCCGCGGCACGGTGACCGACAACGGCGACGGCACCTACACGTACCTGTCGAACACCAGCGGCGTGGGTCAGCTCTCCTACACGATCACCGAGGGCGCTGCGGCAGGCGGTCGGACGTCGACGGCGACGGTCTGGATCGACGTGGAGAACACCGCGCCGACCGCGAGCACGGACGCGGTGGCGGTCGACGAGGACGGCTCCGTCGTCATCACGCCGCTCGGCAACGATTCGGACGCCGACGGCGACACGCTCCAGCTCACCGGCGTCGGCACGGCCGCGCACGGCACCGTCGAGCTGGTCGGCAACCAGATCGTCTATACGCCGAACGCGAACTACAACGGGCCCGACAGCATCAGCTACACGGTCTCGGACGGCCTCGCCGAGACCGCCGGCACGGTCGACATCACGGTCACGCCGGTGAACGACGCGCCGGTGGTCGTCAACGATACCGTGTTCTCGCCCACCGGCGGGGCGATCACGATCTCGATCGCCGACCTCCTGGCGAACGACAGCGACGTCGACGGGGACACCCTCACGATCGCCGCCCTTGGCATCCCCGCCTCCGGGACGCTGGTGGACAACGGCGACGGGACGCTGACCTACACGCCGAACGGCAACTTCAACGGAATCGACAGCTTCCAGTACACCGTCACGGACGGCATCGAGGAGGTCGTCGGCACGGTGGACGTCGCGGTGCGGCCGGCGATCGACGTATGGTACGGCGACACGCAGGAGTTCGGCGCCGTCGGCGAGCCGCAGGCTTGGATCAACATCCTCGGCAACGTCGTCACCGACGGCCTGACGAGCCTCACCTACCAGCTCAACGACGGCCCCTCGCAGACCCTCTCGGTCGGCCCGGACACTCGGCGGCTCAACGACCCCGGCGACTTCAACGTCGACATCGCCTACGCCGCGCTCGACGGCAGCCCGAACGACGATATCGTCACGATCACCGCCGCCTACTCGGATGGGTCGACGTACACGAGGGACGTCACGGTCGAGTACGAGTCCGGCCACCTCTGGCCGGAAGACTACAGCATCGACTGGGACGCCGTCGGCTCGATCCAGGACGTGGCGCAGATCGTCGACGGCCAGTGGGCGATCGAGCCGGACGGCTCAGGCATCCGCCCGACTGAGCTCGGCTACGACCGGCTCGTCGTGCTCGGCGACGAGTCGTGGGACAACTACGAGCTCACGATGTCCATCACGACGCACGACCTGCAGAACGTGGACCCCAGGGGCCGCGACGGTGGCGGCTTCGCCATCGGCATGCTGTGGGGCGGGCACACCGAGGACGACCGGCTGGGCGTCCAGCCCTTCGCGGGCTACGAGCCGGGCGCGACGTTCTTCTACACCGGCAAGAAGGTGAAGCTGACCTCCTACCACGACTTCAGCGAGACCATCGCGGTGCAGCGCAACCCGCTCGCGGAAGGCGTCACCTACGAGCTGCGCATGAAGGTGGAGCAGGTCGGCCTGTACGACCGCCAGTACAGCCTGAAGATCTGGGAAGCCGGCACGGCCGAGCCGTCGGGCTGGACGATCCAGGGCGTCGAGACCTTCTCCATCGACGAGGCGCCGGCGACCGGGTCGATCTATCTCAACGCGCACTATTACGACGTCGCCTTCAACGACCTCACGGTGACCGCGATCGAGGGCAACGACATCATCGCCGGGACCGACGGGGACGACGTCCTCTCCGGCGTCGACATGGCGGCGCTGCTGCCGGGCCTCGGCGAGACGGACGTGTTCCGCGGCGGCGACGGCAGCGACACGTTCCAGCTCGGGACGGCCGACACCCTGTTCTACGACGACGGCAACGCGTCGACGGCGGGCGAGGAGGATTTCGCCTACATCTGGGACTTCGAGAGCGGCGTCGACACCATCGAGCTGTACGGCGCGGCCGAGGACTACGAGATCGGCACGTCCGCGGACCCCGACGCGCCCGGCTACACGATCAAGTACGTGACCGATCAGACGGAGAAAGAGCTGATCGCCATCGTCAACGCGACGCAGACTCTTCAATTCGACGATCTGAGGTTCTTCGATGTCCTTGCGGTCTGAGTGGCGGCCCGTGCTGGTTGCCGAACCGCGGCGTGCGACTGCCGAGGCTGATAGCGAGCGTCCTTCGATGCGGCCGATCTACCAGGATGTCGAGTGGGAGGAGCACTGGCCGGACGATCGACCGTCCCGCTCCATCCGCCTCCTCGGACGGGCCAGCGGCCTCATGGGGATCGTCACCCTGATCGGCGGCCTGTTCGCCGTGATGATGACCGACGCCGGCCACCGCGCCACGGCGGTCGCCGCCGGCTCGGAGAGTGTCTCCCGTCCCGCCGCCCCCGGTGTCGAGGCGGTGGTCGGCAGCGTGCCGGAGGGCGTGTGGACGTTCGACGGCGCGCTCGGCGCCTCCCACGCGGTCGTGGGCGACGGGGCGCACAAGCAGCTCGCGCTTCGGGCCGCCGGGGCGACCTTCGATCTCTGGGGGACGAGCCGGTCCGCGCCGCGCCTGATGCGGCCGGTCGCCGACGAGGACTTCACGGTGTCGATGGCGTTCGCCTCCGCCCCCACCGAGCGCTACCAGATGCAGGGCACCATGGTCGAAGGGCGCGGGGGCGAGCATGTCCGCGCCGACGTCCATTCGGATGGCGAGCTGGCCCACGTGTTCGCCGGCGTCACGAGCCGCGGCAAGTCCGCTCCGATGGTGGACGTCGCGCTCGAGACGCCGCCGTCCCACCTGGCGCTGAACCGGGCCGGATCGAGCTGGACCGTCGATTACTCCTACGATGGCAAAACGTGGCGCTCCGCCGGTCGCTTCGACCATCCGATGACGGTGACGGCCGCCGGGATCTTCGCCGGCAAGACGTCGAAGGCCGCCGACTTCACCGCGCTCGTCGACACGTTCGAGCTGCAGCCGGCCAACGCCGCCGCGACCGTCGCCGACACGTCGGCCGCGACGTCCCCGCCGGCCGAGACCGGGGCCGTGCCGCCCGTGGGAACGGTCGCCCCAGAAGCTGCGGCCCCCGCCATCGGCGTGCCCGTGGCGGCCGAGGTCGTGGCGGAACAGCCTGCGGCGGAGACGGCTGCGGGCGTCGTGCGGTCCGACGAGTTCGAGGGTGACACGCTCAGTGACATCTGGCGGTTCGAAGGCATCAAGGACGTCAGCGTCCGGGTGGCGGACGGCCAGCTCTTCATCGAGATCCCGAAGGGCGAGTTCGACCTCTGGAACGACAAGAAGTCCGCGCCGCGGCTGATGCAGCCGGCGCGAGACGAGGACATCAGCGTCCGCGCCAAGTTCCTGTCCTCCCCGTCCCGGCGCTACCAGACGAACGGGGTGCTGTTCGAGGGCAAGTCCGGCGACTGGCTGCGCATCGACATCTACAGCGACGGCAAGGAAGACAAGATCTTCGCCGCGTCGAGCGACGGCAAGGTGTCCCGGGCGCTGCTGGTCGAGCGGCTCGACGGTTCGCCGTCCTATCTCGCCGTCGACCGCATGGACGACGTGTTCCAGATCGCGCTCTCCGACGACGGCGAGCGCTGGCGGCAGGTCCGGAACTTCCGGCACCACATGGACGTCACCGCCGTCGGGCTGTTCGCAGCGGCCACCGCAGACGCCGGCGGCTACACGGCGCGCGTCGCGTCCTTCCAGATCGCCGACGGTCCGATCACGCGCGAGCAGATCCGCGAGTACGAGGTCCCCGGCGCGAATGTCGACACTGAGTCCTACGATCAGGATCGGACGGCCCGATGAGTGACGCTTCGAACCGCGAGCGGACGGAGCCGGTCGTGCACACGCACGTCGCGGTCGACCGCATGAAGGTGATGATCAACGGGGCGAGCTCCGTGGTTACCCGGCTTCTCAACGTCTTCGTCCTGGTCTTCATCTTCAAGTATCTGCTCGGGCGCATCTCCCCGGAGGAGTTCGCGATCTACCCGATCATGATGTCGACCATGGTCGTCGCTCCGTTCTTCTTCGTGTTCTTCACGGGCGGGGTCAGCCGGTACGTGGTGGCGGCGTACGCGGTCGACGACCGGCAGAAGGTGACCGAGATCGTCACCTCGATCACGCCGCTCCTCGTCCTGACGGCGCTGGCCTTCGTCGCCGGCGGCCTGACGCTGGCGGCCTTCGCCGGCCCGATCCTCGCCATTCCCGACGCGCAGCTCGGCATGGCGCGGACGATGCTGAGCCTCCTCGTCCTGTCCTATGCGCTGCAGATGATCGCGCTGCCCTTCGGCGTCGGCTTCCAGGTGCGCCAGCGGTTCGTGGAGTGGAACATCCTCGGCCTGATGCGTGACGCGCTCAGGATCGTGATCCTGTTCGCACTGCTGGCGTCCCAGGGGCCGGCGGTGATCTGGGTGGTCGTCGCGACCGTCAGCGCCGACATGGTGCACCTCACCGTCGTCACCATCCGCTCGCGCATGATGGCGCCGGACCTTCGCGTCTCCGCCTCGTCGTTCCAGTGGACCACGGCGCGCACCCTCGTCAGCTTCGGCCTCTGGACGACGCTCGGCCGGCTGGCGCAGGTCTTCTACATCTCCGCCGGCACGCTGGTGCTCGGCCGCTACGGGACCGCCGTCGACGTCGTGAACTACTACTTCGCCACCGCGCTGTTCCAGCAGATCAACGGTCTGCTCACCTACGCCCGCCTGCCGCTGCAGCCGAGCCTCGTCGCGATGCACACCCTCGCCGACCGCGAACGGCTGCGTCGGACGGCCCTGCGCGGGGCGACTTACGGCCTCTGGGCCGCGCTCCTCGTCGCCCTGCCCGTCGCGATCATGTCGGACGATATCGCCACGATCGTTCTGGGGCCGGCGCACACCGAGGCGGCGACCGTCCTCTCCCTGCTGATGGCGATCTTCCTGTTCAGCCAGCCGGCGGGGCTGCTGCCGATGCTCGCGGTGGCGACCGGCGAGGTCCGCGCCTTCAACCTGGCGGCGCTCATGTCGACCATCGCCTCCTTCCTGGCGATGATCGTCGCGGTGCTCGGCTTCGGGACGGGCGCGGTCGGCGTCGCGACGTCGCTCTTCGTGGTGACGGCCCTGGCGCAGATCGTCTACTTCTGGCCGATGCAGCTGCGGGTCACCGGCATGACGTCGGGCGACTTCGCCCGGAGCATCCTGCGCGGCATGATCCCGGCGACGGGCGCCGCTGTCGTCCTCGCCGGCGCGGCGGCCTACGGCACGCCGGACCTGACCACCCTGATCGCGGCCGTCGCCGTCGGCGGCATCGTCTACGCGATCATTCTCCTGCTCTTCT
Organism: Acuticoccus sediminis; assembly: GCF_003258595.1. Lineage (NCBI taxonomy): Bacteria > Pseudomonadati > Pseudomonadota > Alphaproteobacteria > Hyphomicrobiales > Amorphaceae > Acuticoccus > Acuticoccus sediminis. The sequence continues at coordinate 120,619 of NZ_QHHQ01000006.1, read as the reverse complement.
GCCTCGATACCGCAGACCGTGCGCTGGTCCAGCGCATACGCGAGCGGATCCTCCCTCAATTGCGACGGACGCAAGCGGCATGATCAAAGATATTTCCAAGGAAGCCTTATCCGTGACGTCACAGCCGGCCGCCTCGGCGCCGCCGACGGTCAGCATTGGCCTGGCCGTCTACAACGGTGCCGAGTACCTTGAGGAGGCGATCGACAGCATCCTGTCGCAGACCTATCCCGACTTCGAGCTCATCATCTCGGACAATGCGTCGACCGACGGCACCCGGGAGATCTGCGAACGGGCGCAGGCGCGCGACCCCCGCGTGCGCTACGACCGCCTGCCGAAGAACCTCGGCGCCGCGCCGAACTACAACCGCATCGTCGCCATGGCGCGCGGGCGGTACTTCAAGTGGGCCGCGCACGACGACCGCTGCCATCCCGACTTCCTCGCCCGCTGCATGGACGCCCTTCGCGACGACAGCGTGGTGCTCGCCTACACCAAGACGTCCGTGATCGACGCGCAGGGGCGCGAGCTGCGGACCTACAGCGACGGCCTGACGCTCGACGGCGCGACGCCGGCGATCCGCTTCGCGCAGTATCTGCGCGGGAACGTCCTCGGCGTGCGGGGCATGTGCAATCCGATCTTCGGCGTCATCCGCACCGACGCGCTGCGCAAGACGCGGCTCATCCAGGACTTCATCGCCTCCGACCGGACCCTCCTCGGCCACCTGGCGCTGATGGGCCGGTTCGTCGAGGTCGACACCGTCGCCTTCGACCGGCGCGTCCACCTCGGCACGTCGACGATGGCGAGCGCCGCATTCAAGGACCGCGCGAAATGGTTCAACCCGCAGAGCGTCACCAGCCGTTCGCGCCGGCGGAACAACTACCTGCGCCTGAGCCTGACGCACATTGCCGACTACTGGCAGGCGATGGGCGAGCTGCTGCCGAACCGCTCCGACCGGATCGCGTGCCGGGCCGGCCTCGTCGCCAATCTGGCGCGCCGTCCGAAGTGGATCTGGCGGGACCTCAAGTACTCCTTCGGCGGAGCGCCCAATGCGGCGCAGATCCTCGACCAGCTGAAGGCGCGGGACGCCACCTGATCTCGCCCAACCCCCAGACGAAAAAGGCCCCCGGGATCTCCCGGGGGCCTTTTTCGTTCGGCGCCTGCATCGGCGGGATGCGGGAGACGTGGCCCTCAGGCCCCTGCCCCGCGCAGGATGAGGCGGCGAAGCGTTCCGGCGAACTCGCGGAAGTGGTTCGACATGCGGCCGGACTGGGCGGCGCGCAGCATGTTGAAGCCCCGGAAATCCGGCCCGCGGCCACGCGCGAGGCGGAGCGCCGCGAGGCGGGCGAGGACCGCCCTCCGCCGGCGGAGCTGTCCGGGCTGCATGGCGGCGATCTCGTCCACGGCGACGCGCTTGGCGCTGAGGCCGCGGCGGCGGATCGTGCTGAGGACCAGGTCCTCGCCCTTGCTGGTGCGGCTGACGATGAGGCTGAGGCCGTCGGCCTCGTCGAAGGTCGGGTAGCCACGCTCGTCGCAGTGCCAGGCGTCGGCGCACGCGATGTCCGCCAGCATCCCCGTCCCGTCGGGGCAGACCTTGCAGCGGAACTGGACGTGCCGGCTCAGGATCTTGCCCCAGCTGTCGTTGTAGGACATGCGAGCGGTGGTGCCGTCGTGGCGCGTCGCCGTCGCGTAGCCGGGCCACCCGTCGCCGCGGAAGCGGAACCGCGCGGTGTCCTCCGGCTCCACCCCCATCGCCCTCAGTACTTCGCGGACGCCGTTGAGGCTCGGCACCCCGGCGCAGAAGAAGGAGAGCATGTAGGGGATCTGCCGGTCGATGCGCGGGTCCACCTCGGCGAGGCGGCGCAGCGCCGCCACGTCGCAGGGCTTGCCGACGAAGGCGTAGCGCTGGCCCGTCGCGAGCGCGGCCTCGAGCCCGGCGAGCGGCGCCGACGGCGCGTAGCGCGAGCCGGATGCGGCGAGGACGTCCTCGGCGGTCCCGCTGACGACGGTCGCATTGCCGTAGGGCGGATCGATCGCCGCCGAAGTCTGGATGACCCGGTCGACGGCGCCGACCTCGAGGAGGTTCGCGAGGATCGCGCTGAGGGCGCCGCCGGAGGAACCGGCGTAGCGCACCTCGGGGTCAAGCGCGTAGCCGATGCGCACGCCCACCAGCGGCCCCCAGAGCGGATCGTTCTCGCGCTCGCCGGCCTGCACCTCGAGCCGGCGGCCCGGGCAGACGTGGCTGATCGCCTTCTCCTCGTCCCGGGTCACGTCGCCGACGGGGACGGGCCGCAGGAAGCCGCGATCGTCGAAGTTCATCCGCACGTGCTCGGAGGCGATCGTCGCGCAGGCGCCGCATCCCGTACACAGCCCGTCGCCAACGACCTGACGGATCGTCCTGGAGCTCATGCGGTGACAGGCCCCCGGAGCGCCATGGCCTCGTCGACGATCTGCTCGTAGTGGTCGAGGCGCCGGTTGGCTTCGACGAGGGCCTTTTCGATCTGCGCGCGCAGTCCGTCGAGGTCCGCGACCGCGGCACGGATCCGCGTCAGGACCTCCACGGTCCCCATCGAGCGGAGGTCGGCAGTCTCCTTGTATCCGAGGGTACTGAACAGTCCCTCGAACTTGCGGCTGTATGCGAGGGGCACCACCGGCACGCCGGAGGAGAACGCCGCGATGCAGGCGTGCATCCGCGCGCCGGTGAAGAAGTCGAGCCCGGCGATGTACGACTTCGCCTCCGAGGGCGAGCCGAAGCGTGGCGCGACGATGCTGCCGGGGAACTCGGCCGCCAGCTTCTGGCAGGCGCGGTAGTCGTCCTCGATCTCCTGCTCCTCCGACAGGACGTGGCCGACGAAATGCAGCTCATAGTCCGGACGCGAGGCGAACTCCCCGGCGATGGCGCGCATCAGGGCGCCGTAGTCGTCGGCGATGCCGAACATGTTGGAGCGGGTGTAGCCGCCGTTGAGGAGCAGGCCGGAGACGTTGATGCCGACCCGCACCGGCCCGCCGGTGCGGGCAGCGGGGCGGTCGTAGCCCAAGCGCATCGCGACGTCGGTCGCCTCGACGATGCGGCCGCGATAGCCGATCTCGCGCAGGTACTCCGTCGACGCCACGTCGCGGGTGCAGACCGTGGTCGCGAGGGCCATGGTCGTCCGCGCCGCGCGGCGCACCCAACCCCGGCGGAACGGGCCGATCGTCTGCGGCGCGAGGATCAGCGGGCGACGCAGGGCGAGGGTCGCCAGCTTCGGCGCCAGCACCTTGAGGAAGCGCGACACGCCGTAGATGTCGGCGAACGAGTCGCCGGCGCCGATGTCGAGCACGAGGTCGCAGCGGCGAAGGTTGCGCACGAGCGCCCCGGTCGGAGACACGAGGTCGCGCCCGCGCACGGTGACCGACTCGATCCCCTCGCCGACGATGTAGTGCGGCCGGCGGTCGGGCCAGCAGAACACGATCACCTTCAGGGCACGGCCCCGTCGGGCCGCCAGCCGGCGCAGGATGTCGATCTGCGAGGCGGCCAGAGCGCCGACCCCGAAGTTGTCCGAGTTGGTGGAATGGCCGACGAGCCCGACGGTGAGCGTCTTCTCCGGCGCGCGCGTCGCGGTGGAGGCGGTCTTCGCGGCGGTGCCGCCGCCGATGGCCGCCCCCTCCGTTCCGGTGATGCTCATTGCCATGACGAAAGGCCCGTGTGCGAGAAGGCGTCGAGGCGGACGGGGCCCGCCGGTCGTCCAGCACGCGGGTCCATCGGCGACGGGGCGAATGCGGTCATCGACATCCGGAGCCCCCTTTCCGGCCCGCGGTCCCGCCCGGAGGGGTCCCACGGTCGGGGCGCTTGCAATGCGTCATGGCGATATCTTCAAAATACATCACGATTGACTCACGAAGGAGACGATCGACCCTGCCGTAAAACTATTCATTGCAATGCCTCCATAAAAATCACTACTTAGATGCACCTATTGCCAATACAATGAGTTCCCGCCCCCATCAAGGAACCTTGAATTACCTTTGCCGACGGCCAAATCTAGAGATGTCGCCGATTGCCATAAATTTGTCGCTCCAGCCTTCAGATTGCCCGATTTCCGGGGATGAATGCCGGCCGGTCGCGCGTGGAAAATTCTTCCGGCGGGCTCACGGGTCGCAGCCCGGACACCGGTCAATCTCACGTGATCACATGAGAATTCCGCCGATTTCCACCGGTTCCGCGCCCGTTTCGCGGCGGCGGCCGACGTTCGGAGGATCTCTGCCCCGATCCTCGCCCGATCGGCCACGATCCGTCGAGGGGAACCCTGGATTGACTTCGGTGATCCCGCAACAAATACGAGAGTTGAATTCGGTTTTATTTTCCGTAACTCGCTTGCGGATCGACGTAACTATCCGCTACTTTGTATGATGACGGTCGATATCCATCGAGATTCATCGACTGGGCTCAACCAGGGCCAGCCCGGGCGGTGTCCGCAGGGGCCGGCGTGGCGAGGCCGCGGCCGTTCCGGCGTATTTTTGCCGCAAGATTTTCCGGAGTTCGAATGCCTGAGATTTCAGTGATTTTGCCGACGTTCGAACGGGCGCAGATGCTGCGGGCATCGGCTCAGAGCGTTCTGGACCAGTCCTTTCGCGACCTTGAACTGATTATCGTCGACGACGGGTCGACCGAAGATATCGCAGCCGCGGCGGCCGGTCTCGACGACCCCCGCGTCGTCTACATCCGCCGGGAGCAGAATGGCGGCGCGGCTGCCGCCCGCAATACCGGGCTCGGCCATGCACGAGGCCGCTTCATCGCCTTTCAGGACAGCGACGACCTCTGGCTCCCCGGCAAGCTCGAGCAGCATCTCGAGCTGCTGAGACATCTGCCGGAAAGTGTCGGCGTCGTGACGGGCGTGAAGATCCTCTACGGGCGCGACCAGAAGCATCGCTACGGCGACGGGCTGGTCGCCCTGGCGCCGGATCCGGCGGGACGACTGAAGCCGGAGGAGGACCAGGTGCGCCGTTTCCTGGTTTCGAACCGGCTCTCGCTGCAGAACGCGCTGTTCCGGCGGACCGCCTATCCCGGCACCAGCTGGTTCGACCCGCGCGCGAAGGCCAACAACGACTGGGAGTTCGCCGCGCGCCTCGCGCAGAAGACGACCATCCACGAGGACTCGCAGCCGGTCGTCGTCGCCTTCGTGTCGGGTGACAGCATTTCCACCCGGCCGCGGAAGAAGGCGCTCGGCCTCCTGCGCATCCTCAAGAACAACCGCTCCGTCTTCCGGCGCTACCCGGACGCGGCGGCGGCCAACTACCTGCAGCTCGCGAGGCTCCTCGGCCGGGCCGGTCACCGGCGGCTCGCATTGCGCTTCATCGGCGGCGCGGTCCTGCTTCATCCGCGGCTGGTTACGCAGGCCATCGGCCCGTTGCGCAAGCTCATGAAGGCGCCGCAGGCCGTGCCCCTCCGGCAGCGTCCGGCCGCCCGGTCCGGCGCCCTGCGCCTCGCCCCGATCGAGCCCGCCGTGAAGCGGCAGGCCTGACACGGCAGGACAATCGCCGGCGAAGGGCCGGGCGCGACCGGACGTGACGTTCGCGCGCCAGGGCCCGGCCGGCGCGGTCAGCCGGTTCGGCCTCGCGGCCGCAGAGCACTAAGGACAGGCCCGATGCACGGTCGCTCCGTGAACCACTCCCCCCTCGTTTGGCCGGCGGATGCGCGGGAAACCGCAGCGCCCGAGGCCCTCTTCGACCACCCCTTCCCCGGCTCGCCCCAGCACAAGGCCACGGGCCGGGACGGCGGCGCCGCCCTGGCGGCCACCCGGCAGGGCGTTGGGGCGACGCCCGGGACGGATGCCGAGGCAGCGACGGCGCTGACGGTGATCGTCGTCAGCTACAACACGCAGGCGCTGACGCTGCGGTGCCTTGAAACGCTGTACGCGACCACCGCCGGCGCGGACATGGAAGTGATCGTCGTCGACAACGCGTCGAGCGACGGGTCGGCCGACGCGATCGCGGCGAGGTTTCCGGCGGTCCGGCTGATGGCGCTCGACCGCAATGTCGGCTTCGCCGCGGCGAACAACCTCGCGGCGGAGGACGCGCGGGGCACCTACATCCTCCTCCTCAACCCCGACACCGAGGTGTTCGACGGCGCCATCGCCAACATCATGGCCTTCGCCGAGGCGACGCCGAACGCCGGCATCTGGGGCGGACGCACGGTCTTCCCGGACGGCTCGCTCAACATCGCCTCGTGCTGGAACCGCATCACGCTGCGCAGCGGCCTGTTCACGGCGCTCGGTCTCAACCAGCTTTTCAAGCGCTCGAGCTTCTTCAACGCGGAGAAGATCGGCGGCTGGCGCCGGGACACGGTGCGTGACGTCGATATCGTGGTGGGCTGCTTCCTGCTCATCCGGCACAGCCTGTGGCGCGAGCTCGGCGGGTTCGACCTGCGCTATTTCATGTACGGCGAGGACTCCGACCTGTGCCTGCGGGCCCGGCGGCTCGGGCATCGGCCGATGATCACTCCGGATGCGACCATCATGCATCTGGTCGGCGCCTCGACCCGGCAGAAGGCCGACAAGGTCGTCATGGTGGCCAAGGCGAAGGCGACGCTGGTGCGCGACCACTGGTCGCCGCATCTGGTGCCGGTCGGCCTGTTCTTCCTCTGGCTGTGGTGCGCGAACCGCCACGTCGGCAGCCTGTGCCTGTCGGTTCTGCCGGGAAGCGCGCACCGCAAGCGCAAGGAATACTGGTCGTCGGTCTGGCGCCGTCGCCGTGACTGGCTGGGCGGCTACGCCGGCTGATACGGCCGGCTCGTCGCGGAGCGACGACTGCGCCGGCGCCCGGCCCCCGCGCCGTCTCGTTTCCCCTGATATGTTGTGAGCAGGACGCGCCCGCGCCCGGATGGTCCCGGGCGGGGCGCGATGCGTGCTACCGGACGGCGGCGGCCTTCAGCCTGCGCCAGGAGTAGAACACCACGTTGCCCATGCGCTTGCGGTTGGCGAGCATCGCCCGCGCGACGGCGATGGGCAGATCGGCATACTCGCGGACCCGGCCGATGCGGTCGCGCTTGACGTCGGCTTTCTGGTAGCCGGCGTCGATGAGGCACTTCCCGGCGATGGTCTGGATCACGTCGACCTCGTGGTCGGAGAGGGTCTTGCGCCAGCGATCCACGGCGGCACGGCTGACACCGGCGCTCTTGGCAAAGGGGAGGACCGAGCTGTTGTGCATCGGCACATCCATCATCGTTTCGTCGAAGCCGATGCCGAGCCAGTCGCACAGCGAGGAGACGGTCACCGAGGGCTGGTCGGTGACGTCCTCGTAACGGACGATCCGGACCCTGTCGCTGCCGTGCCGGGTGAGCGCGCCGACGGCGGCGTTCACGGTGCCGCACCAGAGCAGGGTCGAGATGACGATGTTGTAGGAGAGCTTGGCGCGCCGCTCCTCGGCTGCGATCGCGGCCTGGTAGTCCTCCTCGTCGTTGACGTTGAGGCCGCCCTGGTTGCGCCAGTCGCGGTAGGACGCGACCACGGCGCGCGGATCGCGCACCATGCACACCACCTTGGCGGACGGAAACGCGGTCAGGATGTCGTTGAGGCGGAAGACGTGGCGGGGGGTCTTCTCGCCCCAGATCGTCTTGCCCTCGCGCTCGGCGACGAACCGGCAGTACGCCTCGAAGATGCCGTCGGCGCCGCCGCCAGCGGCCTCGCTCCGGCGAAAGAGCTCCTCCCGGGACAGCGCGCTGCGGGACGGGTCTCCCTGCATCCCGTAGGGGCGATCGTCGATCGAGCGGAAATAGTCGGCGCAGATGGCCGCCTGTTCCGGCGACAGCGCCTCCGCCTTGCGGAAGGATGGGCGGACGCGCAGGTCATCGAAATAGTGCGTTTCGGTCGCGAGGCCGATCAACGGTTGGCGGTTCAGTATCGAGCGCATCATGGCGGTGCCGGAGCGCGACGCTCCGACGATAAAAAGCGGCCCGGACCAAGAGTTGCAATCTGCCATGAGGGAACCTTATGTTATAGTCTGCCGAGGAAACCCTCTCGGCGCACGGTGAATACTGCTTTTCGTACCGGCCAACATCACTTTTATACTCACGACTTTGGCATCGCAACCGGACGAACGGGAGACGAAGCGCCATCAGCCGGTGGCGCGGCCAGGGTCCGCGGCGCTTGGCGCGGGTGATTCGGCGCGGCCTATTCGGCCGGCACCACGCCGCCGAGGTTCACGGGACCAGCGCGCCAGCGGCCGGCGCGGGGCGCTCTCGAGCCCCAGCTCCCGGAAGCCGCGGTCTCGGCCGCGTCGTCCTGCGCGGGGTCGGCCGCCTGGGCCCGCCGGCTCTGGACGACCATCCAGTACGAGGCGCCGACCATGAACATGAAGAGGGCGTAGAGCTCGGTCCAGAAGTGCACCGTGGCGCCGGCGAAGATCATGCCGACCATGCTGATCGACCAGCCGATCCGGAAGCGTTCCTGCTCCGGCTGCAGCCGTGCCCGGGAGAGGCGCACGAAGATCACGGTGAGAGCGAGGACGAAGAGGATGAACGCCGGCACGCCGTACCGCATGGCGATCACGAGCCAGAAGTTGTCGACGGAGGAGCTCATCCACGGCGGGCGCTCCCACTCGTTGAGGCCGATCCCGAAGATCGGGTATTTCTCGACCGACGCCATGCCGAAATCGAAGATGTGGATGCGGTTGTAGGCGCTCTCCATGCGCAGCGTCATGTACGTCACGATCACGTGGAACGGTGTCCGGTTCGTCATCGAATCGACGATGAAGTACAGCGCCAGCACCAGGCCGGAGAGAATGCGCCACCGATACTTCAGCCCGCGCGTCAGGACGTCGTAGATCTTCAGCTGCGTCTGCACCATGAAGAGCAGGAGCGGCCCGGAGGAGAGCGAGCAGAAGATCGCGACGCCCATCACGGCGTAGCGCCACAGGGCGGCGAACCTGGTCTTCTGCATCGAGACGAGCATCCCGACGAGCGTCGCGCAGAACAGGCCGTAGTGGATGGGATGCTCGAACGGACCGTACGCCCGCTCGAGACCGAGCCGGGCCGGGCGGCCCTCGAACGCGGTGAACCGCCCAAAGATCTGCCCCGCGATCTCCCGCAGGATGTGGTGGCCCGTCAGCGTTTCGATCAGCGCGAAGGGCAGGATCGCAAGGACAATGATGAAGTATAATTTAACAAATGCTTCGAACTGCTGGGCGGTCTGGATGTAGGTGCGCGCAATCAGGTACGGCACGACCGTTTCCACGGTCGTCAGGCCGATGAACTGCCACCAGCTGACCCCGTGGTTGACCAGCAGCGCGATGGCGGCCCACAGCGCGAACCCGAAGACCAGGAAGTCCGCGAGGTTGAGACCGCCCTGGCGCCCGCGCAGGAGCGAGATGAGGCAGGGGAAGGCCATCACGACGAGGAGGATCCGGTAGACCGGCAGGCGAATCGGGCCGAGCTCGACCCACACCTCCGGCGGGATCGTCAGCGACAGCATGAACAGAACAATGACGATGTGATTGCCGGGCCGGGATGCAGCTTGCGCATCCTGGCGCGCGGGCCTCGCCTGAGCCGTGATCGTAGTCGACATACTCGCCCGTCTCTCGTTCGGTCGATGTCCGAGGAGCGGCATCTTGTCACAACCAGAGCGCGAGTGGATCCTTCGAGGATCCGTTGCGCCGGTTGCCAACCGCCGTCACCTCCGACGTTGCAATTCCCGGCAGATGGGATCGCCGCGCTGTGGCGGCGGCCATCTGCCAGCCTTTAAAAACAAGCGGTTCGCGGTTTCAGCACCGGAATTGGCGCGCTTGCGCGATCGCGTGATCCACCCACCTCCCCGTCCCTTGCGAACCACGCTCGGCGGACGAGCGACCGTCGGTCGCTCCCCTGCCTGGATGAGACGTGAATCCTTGGGGGCCTGTGTGTGGCTAAGTATTTGTCCCGCATGCCGGAATGATTCGTATGACTAATTAACTCTCAGAACTGCTTTTCGAAGGTCCCCAACCGAAAATCCGCTGTATGACCATGATAATCCTAAGTTCCGTCGATTTTTCGCCCCAACTCACTGGGAGAAGCGCGGTCGAGGTGATCGCAGGCGACCCCTGTCCCAATGGAGAAACGCAATGGACCATCCTCGAGCGCTGCTTTTCCAAGGCGATGCGTAAAATCATTTCGGACCCGGACTCCGTTCAGACGCCCTCCTATTTCTCTCCCGCCTTGTCTCCGCGCATATGAGCAGTCCCAGACCTGGACACGACGGTCAGGACGCCCTGTGCTCCCGCCTCATATCGTTCCTTTGGTTGCAATTCGTCCGGCCCACAACTACAAGTTCGTTCCTGTTTGCTGGCCGCGCTCTTGAGCGCCGCAAATTCGAATGACTGCCCGCGACTAATCCCAATGGAACGTCAATCTGGAACAGTAGAATGGTAACCAAGACAGTCTCGTCCTCTTCCGAGCTCCAAGCGGCGCTCAATACAGCTTCAGGCGGCGATACCATCCTTTTGGCGCCGGGCACCTACGGCACCTTGGAGATCACCGACAAGCACTACAGCTCGAACATCACGATCACGTCGCAGGATGCATCCAACCCCGCCCAATTCACGAGAATTGATATCGCGGGATCGGAAAACATCACGTTCGACAGCGTAAAGGTTTCCTATCCGAGTAATCCCACGTTCAACTCTCCGGTCGGACTGGTTTCGATCACCGAGGGCAGCAAGAACATCACGGTTCAGAACAGCGAACTCCATGGACCCGTCGATCAGAATTTCGACGGCGGCCGGGGTGTCTCTGTCACGGACTCCAGCAACGTCACCGTCAAGAACAACTTCATCCACGACATCGCCGACGGCGCAGTCTTCCTCGGCAGCGACCACCTGGTCGTCGAGGGCAACACCATCGAAGACATCCGGACGGACAGCTTCAAGTTCGCCGGCGTGACGGATGTCCTGATCGAAAACAACACCGGCGCGACCCGTTACCACGGCGCTGACGGTGACCATCAGGACTTCATCCAGTTTTCCGGCACGTCCTCGGACATTGTCATTCGCGGCAACGTGCTGATGCCGGCGCTGGACGGGACGGTCCAGGGCATCTTCCTCGACGACGCGGTCTACAACAACGTCCTGATCGAGCAGAACATCATCGTCAACGACCTGCTTCGCGGCATCTTCGTGCGCGAAGGCAACAACGTGACGATCCACAACAACACGCTGATCAGCCTGCCGGGCGCGACGCTCGCCGACGAGGGCTCGTCCAAGGCGAGCGCCATCACGGCCCCGTCCGGCGCGAGCGTCTACAACAACGTCACCTCGAGCAGCGCCAACCAGGCCTCGGTCAGCGGCTCCAACTACGTGATCCAGCACACGGATCCGGATGGCGTCGGCTACTACGACGACTTCTACACGAACGCCACCAAGGGCCTCGGCATGACGATCGAGGACCTGCGGCCCGTCGAGGGCTCGTCGGTTGACTTCGGATCCGGCATGGGCGCAACCGGCCGCCTCGCCGAACTGCTCGACGAGACCGCCGCGCCGGCGCCCTCGAACAGCGCCCCCGAGGCCTCCAACGACACCGCCAGCAGCACGGGCGACCCCGTCCTGATCGACGTTCTCGCCAACGACTCCGATCCCGACGGCGACACGCTCAGCGTGACCGGCGTTTCGGGCGCCTCCAACGGTCAGGCCGTGGTGCAGTCGAACGGCAGCATCCTCTACACGCCCGACTCCGGTTTCTCCGGCACCGAGACGCTGACCTACCGTGTGACGGACGGCGACTTGACCGACACGGCAACGGTGAAGGTGACCGTTACCGCGCCGTCCGAGCCGACGGACCCGACGACTCCGACCGACCCGGCCGGTGACGTCACCGTCAGCAACGCCGCGCAGCTGAAGGCCGCCCTCGCCAACGCCACCGGCGGCGAGACGATCCTGCTCGCCAACGGCAACTACGGCGACGTCGACCTCGAGAACCTGAAGTTCTCCTCGACCGTCACGCTGAAGTCCGCCAACGGCGATGCCGGCGCGACCTTCAACACCCTCGACATCGTCAACAGCCAGAACATCCGGATCGACAACGTCCACGTCGACAGCGACAGCGACGGCACGGTCAGCCAGGGCTTCGTCAACATCCTCGGCAGCACGAACATCGATTTCGTGAACTCGGAGGTGAACGGCACCGTCGACGACGTCTACACGGTCACCGAGGAGCGGTTCTCCGAGGGCTACGGCATCGAGGTCAACGGCGGCTCCCGCAACATCAACGTCTCGAACAACTACATCCACGACTCGGGCCACGGCGCGGTGTTCTTCAACACCACCGGCCTGACCGTCAGCGGCAACGTCGTCAACGACATCGGCGTCGACAACTTCAAGTTCGGCGGCATCGTCAACGGCGTGATCGAGAACAACACCGGCGCCGTCTCGGTCCACCCGAACAGCGACGACCACGTCGACTTCATCCAGTTCCAGGGCGACGGCACGGGGCTGGTGATCCGCGGCAACGTCCTGCTGCCGGGCGATTCCAGCACGAGCGATCTCGGCGACCACGTCTATCAGGGCATCTTCCTGAAGGACGGCACGTTCACCGACGTCGTGGTCGAGCAGAACCTCATCTACACGAACACCGTCAACGGCATCTACGTCGAGAGCGCCAGCGGCACCGGCGGCAACATCGAGATCCGCGAGAACACGGTCCTGTCGCCGCCCGACATCTCGAAGTGGGGCTCGGCCGAGATCCGCGTCGTCAGCGTCGCGGGCGACTTCCTGGTGACGAACAACGTCGTCGACCGCGTATCGAACTCCGACGGCGGCGGCACGGTCACCGGCAACGTCGTGCTTCAGTACACCGACCCGAGCGCGGCGAACTACTACAATAAATACTATGTAAACGCCACGGCCGGCTCGGGCGCCACGCTCGACGACTTCGCCATCGTCGACGGCTCCGGCGCCGAGACCAAGGGCGCGTTCGACCGCATCACCGAACTCGTCGACGGCACCGATCCGGTCGACACCAACGGCGCTCCGGTCGCGGTGAACGACTCGATCACCACCGACTTCGACCAGAGCGTCAGCTTCGACCCGCTGACCAACGACAGCGACCCGGACGGGGACCCCCTGTCGGCCGCGCTCGCCAACGGGCCGGGCCACGGCACCGTCGTCGTGGGCGACGGGCTCTGGACCTACACCCCGGACAGCGGCTTTTCCGGCAACGACTCGTTCACCTACAAGGTGTCCGACGGCAACGGCGGAACCGACACGGCCACGGTCAGGGTGTCCGTCGCCGAGCCGCCGGTGACGACGCCGAGCAACGGCGCCCCGAACGCCGTCAACGACTCCGTCTCCACCGGATACGGCGAGTCCGTCACCTTCGACCCGCTCGCCAACGACAGCGATCCGGACGGGGACAAGCTGACCGGCGTTCTCGCCAAGGGCCCGACCAACGGAAGCGTCACCGTCGGCGACGGCCTCTGGGCCTACACCCCGGACAGCGGCTTCTCCGGCAGCGACTCGTTCACCTACAAGGTGTCCGACGGCAACGGCGGAACCGACACGGCCACGGTCAACGTGACCGTCGGCGCTGCTCCGACGGACGGTGGCAGCGGCGGTGGAGACAGCGGTGGCGAGGTCCTGTTCGAGCATCGAGGCGACCTCGAGATCGACAGCAAGCAGGACGTCATGGTCGTCGAGCATGACCCGTCGCTGGAAGTCGACGACTACACGATCTCGTTCACCTTCAACGCCGACAGCGTCGATTCGACGATGGGCCTGGTCTCGAAGGACGCCACCGGCTTCGGCGACGGCGGTCACTTCACCTCGTACGTCAAGAACGACACGCTCTTCGTCCGCTTCCAGAGCGACTCGAGCGAGCACACGTTCTCCGTCGCCGACATCAAGGCCGGGCAGGACTACGACGTCGTCGCCGCCTACGCCGACGGCACCGCGTCGCTGGAAGTCAACGACTCGCTCGTCGGCTCCGCCAACATCGACGCAAGCTGGATGAACAACACCGAGTACCTGCAGATCGGCGGACAGGGCTGGGCCAGCAACCCCGGCAGCGCATCCTTCGGTCAGCCGTTCGACGGGACGATCAGCAACGCGATGATCACCTCCGGCTCCGGTGGCGAGGCGGACCCGCTGCCGGCGTCCCTCCTCTACCTCAACGCCGGTCCGATCGACGTGTCCCGCCGGGCCGACGTCGCCGTCGTCGAGCATGACCAGGCGCTCGAGGTCGACGCCTACACGATCGCCCTCGACTTCACGGCCGATCGTGTGTCGGGCCGCCGCGGGATCATCTCCAAGGACGCCAGCGGCTTCGGTGACGGCGGGCACGTGTCCGCCTACATCGAGAGCGGCGCGCTGAAGGTGCGGTTCCAGAGCGAGAGCGCCTCGAAGACGCTCACGGCATCGAACATCACCGCCGGCGAAACCTATGAGCTGGTCGTGACACACGATGGGACTACCGCTTCGGCCTTCCTCAATGGGACGTCGTTCGGGTCGGCGAAGATCGACGCCGACTGGCTTACCAACACCGAGGCTCTTCAGGTCGGTGCACTGGGCTGGTCGAGCGATCCGGGCGACGACTCGTTCAGCTACATCTTCGACGGACAGATCGAGGATGTGAGGATCTTCGAGGGCGCCTGGGACCCCAGCGAACTCGATACCCTCACCCACGCGGATGCCGTCATGTCCTCGGGAACGGACTTCGACGGCATCGCCTGACCTCCTCGATCCTTCCTTCACGCCCGCCCGACTGAACCCTGCGCCGGCCCGGGATTGCCGGTGATCACCCAGAGTTCGGGCGCGAGGCCGAGCGACGCGAGACGATCGCGGATCTCGGCCTCGTAGAGGCCGTTCGAGACCAGGACCAGATCGGGCTGGATCTCGGACAGCTTGTCGGGATGGACGATCGGGATGGCGGCACCCGACGCACAGCGACCGTGCTTGCGGGGGTTGAGATCCACCATCGCGACCACGCCGCCGCAGTCGCCAAGGGCGTTGGCAAAGGTGACACCCTTGCTGCCAGCGCCCCACAGGACGGCCCGGCCGCAGCGGTCCTTGAGCCGGGTCCGCCAGTCGGCGATCCGGAGAGCCGCCTCGGACCCGAAGGACCGTGCCCGCCGCAGGGCCTCGTCGACCCCGTTCGAGACATAGTCGGGGTCGACGTCCGCCGGGCGCGCCTCGACCATGATGAACTGGCCGCTGTAGCCCTGACGGATGCGGTACGGCTGGAAGCCGGTCCGGCGCAGGAGCATCTCGATCGCAGGCTGCGTCCAGTAGCTGACGTGCTCATAGATGACGTCCCAGACCGAGACGGTCTGCAGCATCCACTCCGCGTTCGGAACCTCGATGTAGACGACCATGTCGCGGTCGCCGATCTGCCGGCGCAAGTCGCTCAGGAGCTTGCGGGGCTCCGCCAGGTGCTCCAGCACGTGACGGCAGACGACCGCGTCGATCGGCCCGTCGACCTCGTCCGTGCTGAAGTAGTGCGGAACGATGCGCATGTTGGGCCGGGCGAAGGGGCTGTCGCGCCCCTCCATCGAGGGGTCGAAGCCGATCGCCTCCCCGACCCCGGCGTCCAGGAAGCGCGACAGCACGAAGCCGTCGCCGCAGCCGACCTCGACGACACGCTTGCCGTAGAGGTCGTGCGCCTGGACGAGGTCACTGACGAGCCCGTCCGCGAACACCTTGAAGCTCGGCGAGTGATGCAGGGCGTTCTCGTAGTCCGGGACGTAGGCCATGCGCGCGTCGTCGAACACCGCGTTGTAGACGAGGCCACAGGAGCGGCAGACGACGAGCTCCACATCGCCGCGCGGAACGGCGCGGGCGGAGGCCGCGTCGTCCGACAGCGCGTTGATCACCACCGGCATGTTCGGCAGCGACACCACGGGCTCGAAGTCGCTGGATTGACAGCATGGGCAGTGTGTCATGGCAACGCCACCAGTTCCGGCTTCATTCCGAGTTGAGCGAGGTGGTCCGCGATCTCCTTCGCGTACATCGCGTTCATGGCGATGACGGTGTCGGGCGGACGGTCGCAGAGCGCCTCGGGGGCGTGCACCTGGCGCGCCGTCCCCGGGATGAACTTGCCTTGCTTGAAGGGGTTGATGTCGACCACGTCGGCGATATCGTCCTCCAGGCGATTGCTGGTGATGAACGACGTCGCCTTCGAGCCGCCGCCCCACAGCACCACGCGCTTGCCGACCGCGGCCCGGTCACGCACGAACTTCGTCCAGTAGTCGCGGCTGTCCGCGACGCGCTTCGGAAACTCGCGCACGAGGTGCCTCACCTCGTCGAGATCGCATTCCTGGCGCAGCTGCGGGCCGGTCGCATGGCTCATCGCATACTGGACGATGTACTGGCCGCCGTACTCCAGATAGAGGTCGGTGACGTTCATGCCGGCGCGCCGGAACAGGCGGGCGTGCGAGCCGAGCGTGAAGTACGAGCAGTGCTCGTAGTAGATGTCCCAGAACGCGCCCTGGACGAGGAGCCGACGCGTGTCCGGCGTCTCGAAGAAGACCGCGCGCGGCTGGTTCTTCAGCGTCCGGTCGATGTCGGACACGAAGTCCCACACCGCCGGAATATGCTCGAGCGTATGGCGGCAGACGACGAAGTCGGGGTCGAACTCGATCCGATCCGACTTGAAGTACTCACGCATGAACTTGATGTTGTTGCTGCCGTTGGTGGCCAACCGCTCGGGGATGAACCCCGGGTCCACGCCGATGCCGTAGGTGCCGGTGGTGGCGACGAGGGCCTTCAGGAAGTCCCCCTTGCCACAGCCGATCTCCAGCGTCGTGCGACCCGACAGGTCGTAGCGATGGGCGATATCGCTGATCAACCGCTCCGCGAAGCGGTTGAACGTTCCCGAGAAGTGCTGGCTCTCTTCGGTCGCGGCCGCGTAGTCGACATTGTCGACGTCAAAGACCGAGTTGAAGATGAAGCCGCACGACGAACAGAAGCTCAGCGTGATATCCCCGCGCGGGAAGTTGAGCGCCTCCTCTTCCGTCGGCACCAGGATGCAGCTTTGGACCGGAATCGACTCCAACTCGTAGATCGTATGGAGCCGTTGCGACCCGCAGGCAGGGCACGCACTCGCTGTCATTCCGCCGCTACCCTCGCCTCGGCGCGATCGAGGCTATCCGCATCGACGACCCGCAGCTCCGGGATGGGCACGATGAACTGCCCGCCGGCGCGCAGATAGGCCGTCTGCTGACCGATAATCTCGTCCGCGAAGTTCCACGGCAGGATGATCACGGCGTCCGGCCGATCCTCGAGGAGGCGCGCCGGGTCGGCGATCGGCACATGCACGCCGGGCATGAGCTTGCCCTGCTTGTGCGGGTTGCGATCGCAGGCGTAGGCGATCACGCGATCCCCCAGGCCCAGGTAGTTGAGCATGATCGTGCCCTTCGCCGCCGCGCCGTAGGCGGCGATACTCTTGCCCTCCTCCAGGAGCGAGCCGACGAGCTGCCGGGCCGCCTTGCGGAACGCGCGCACGCGGGCCGCGAAGGTCTCGTAGTACGCGTAGGTGTTGACGCCGGCGGCGTCCTCCTCGGACAGCGCCTGCTCCACCGCGTCGCCGGCGAGCTCGGTCTTGGCGAAGGTGAGGCGCAGCGACCCGCCGTGGATCGGCACCCGCTTCACGTCGACGAGATAGAGGCCGGCGCGCTCGAACAGCGTCTTGGCCGAGCGGATCGAGAAGTAGCAGCGGTGCTCGTGGTAGATGGTGTCGAACTCGCAGTGCTCGACCAGGTCGCGCACGTAGGGGAATTCGACGACCACGACACCGTCGTCGTCGAGCACCGTCGCCATCGCCTTCACGAGGTCGTTCTGCTCGGCGACGTGGGCGACGACATTGTTGGCGATGATGACCCGCGGTCGGATCCCCTCGCCCTTCAGCGTCTCGGCGAGCGTCGTCGTGAAGAAGTCGACGCGCGTGTCGATGCCCTTGGCGATCGCCGCCTCGGCCGGATGCGGCGCCGGGTCCACGCCCAGCACGGGGATGCCCTGGCGCTGGAAGTTCGCCAGCATGTAGCCGTCGTTGGAGGCGATCTCGAGGACCAGCGTGTCGGGGCCGAGATCGAAGCGCTCGATCAGCTCCTCGGCGTGGTCGCTGGAGTGGCGCAGCAGATGGTCGGAGTAGGACGAGAAGTAGAAGTACTCGTCACCGAACATCTCCTCGGCCGGGCGCGTCTCCAGAAGCTGCACCGTGGCGCAGTTCGGGCAGAAGCCGACCCGCAGCGGGACGAGCTGCTCGTCGATGTTGTCGAGCGGCGGCACCAGCAGACCGTCGGAGCGCGGCATCAGGCCGAGGTCGACGATCGGCTTCAGGCCCGCCTCGCAGCAGACGGCGCAGGTGGTCGCGGCGGCGTCGGCAGCGAATTTCGCCGTCGCGCTGGCGCTCCCCTCTTCCGCCTCGGCGGGGCGGCCGGGCAGGTGCTTCAGGGACTCGTCGATGATCCCGCCGGCGATCAGCGACTTGATGTGACCGATGCGCTGGTAGACCGGGCCCTCGAACTTCTCGAGCGTGAGGTCGGCTTCCTTGTAGGCGTTGTAGATGCTCTGCGCACCCTTCAGCGCGTCCCACTGTGGCTCGAACTCGGGCAGCCACAGGCGGATCTTGTCGCAGTTGACGCGATAGGACCGCTTGTCCGGGCCGGCGCCGTCCGCGAAGGTCACCTCGCAGCCCGGCACCACGCTGGCGACGATCTGGGCGAGTTCGCTGATCTGGTAGTTGTGCTCGGTACGGCCGACGTTGAACGCCTCGCAGTGGACGTTCTCGCGCGGCGCATGGAGCACCGCGAGGAAGGCCCGCGAGATATCCTCGATATGTGTGATCGGACGCCAGGGCGTCCCGTCCGACTTCATGTGGATGTTGCCGGTCGTCACCGCCCAGGCGACGAGGTTGTTGAGCACCAGGTCGAAGCGGATGCGCGGAGACACGCCATAGGCGGTCGCCGAGCGCAGGAAGGTCGGCGTGAAGTCGTCGTCGGCGAGCTCGGTCAGCCCGTACTCGGAGGCGACCTTGCTCTGCCCGTACGGCGTGACGGGGTTGAACATGCCCGTCTCGTCGATCATGTCCGGCCCGCTCGCGCCGTAGTTCGAGCATGACGAGGAGAAGACGAAGCGGCTGACGCCGGCGGCCTTGGCGGCGCGCGCGACCTTCATCGTGCCTTCGTAGTTGATCGCATGGGTGGTTTCCGGGCGGAAATCACCGAGCGGATCGTTCGACAGGGCCGCCAGGTGCAGCACCGCATCGAAGCCGAGGAAGTCGGAGACCTCGACGTCGCGGATGTCCTTGCGGATGGTCGGGACCACCGGCATCTCGCCGCCCGGCGCGAACGTGCAGCGCTCGTAGAGGTCGCTGTCGAGGCCGACGACGTCATGCCCGGCGGCGGCGAGCATGGGGGTGAGGACCGTGCCGATGTAGCCGCGGTGTCCGGTAACGAGTACGCGCATGGTCACGCCGCCTCCCACTGGGCCCAAGGACGTTCCCCGGAGTTCCAGAGCGTTTCGAGATTGTGCTTGTCGCGAAGGGTGTCCATCGCGGCCCAGAAGCCTTCGTGGCGATAGGCCATCAGCTGGCCGTCCCGGGCGAGGTTCATCAGCGGCGCGTGCTCGAACATCACGTTGTCGCCTTCGATGTAGTCGTGCACCTCCGGCTCGAGGACGAAGAAGGCGCCGTTGATCCAGCCTTCCGCGGTCTGCGGCTTCTCCTCGAAGGAGACGACGCGGTCGCCGTCGAAGGTCATGTGGCCGTAGCGGGCCGGCGGGCGGACCGCGGTGACCGTCGCGAGCTTGCCGTGCGAGCGATGGAAGGCCAGCAGGTCGTTGAGGTCGATGTCGGCGACGCCGTCGCCCCAGGTGAGCATGAACGTGCCGTCGCCGAGGAACGGCTTCAGCCGCTTGATCCGTCCGCCGGTGAGCGTCTCGTCGCCGGTCTCGATGAGGTCGACGTTCCAGGGCGCGTGGTCGGCGTCGTGACGGATGATCGGGGCGTTGCCGCCGACGGTCATCGTCAGGCTCCCCGACAGGGAACAGTAATCGGCAAAGTATTTCTTGATGTAGTCGCCCTTGTACCCGAGCGCGATGGCAAAATCATTGAAGCCATACGACGAGTAGATCGACATGATATGCCAGAGGATCGGACGTCCCCCGATTTCAACCATGGGCTTGGGACGAACACTGGTCTCTTCGGCAAGGCGCGTACCTTTACCGCCGGCGAGAATGCCTACTTTCATGAATGAAGCTCCTTGGCGAAATCTCTTTTCGTGAAGGACAGGAAGCGATGGTTGGGGGCCGAGGACTGACCCACCGCGCGGCGGCCGAACAATGACGTCCGCCACGAGTATTTTCCGGTCGAGCGCAGCTGCGCGGGGTACGCACTGGCGCCGGGACCGTAGGTTTCGCGGAAGAACCGCGAGTCGGCCCGGTTGACGAACGCCACAGGCTGGGGCGAGGACGCCGTCTCCAGGAGATCGAGCGAGCGATGCGTGCGATCGATCGTCGACGAGCCGTGCCGGATCACGAACACCACGGCATCGGCATAGGGTGCCAGGAGCTCGCAATCGGGCGCGAGGCAGAGCGGCGGGGTGTCGATCACGACGAAGTCGTAACGCTCCCGCAGCTCCTTCAGGATTTCCCGCATGTTCGCCGACGCCAGGAGCTCGGTCGAATGCTGCGCGGGGATGGTCACGGGCAGGACGGCGGGGCCGTCGTCCACCTCGGGAATGAGGACCTCGTCGAGCGTCGCACGCCCTTCGATGAGGCCCACCACGCCAGTGTTGGTGCGCGGCAGCTGCCGGTTGTGCCGGCCGGGCCGGCGCAGATCGCCCTCCACCAGCACGGTCGACGTACCAGTCGCCGCGGCGAAGGTGGCGAGCGCACGGGCGACCGTGGTCTTGCCTTCGTTGGTCGAGCCGGAGGTCACCAGCACCGTCCGCTTCATGTCTGCGTTGACGCCTCGGTAAAGGGTCGTCGCGAACAGGCGGCGGATCGCGTCCTTGAACATGAAGGCCGGCCGCCGGCTGCTTCGGCCGCTCTTCGGGACACGGGGGGCGCTGACGATCGTGCTGAGCCCGGCCGCGCGCACCTGGTCCGGATGAACGATCCGGCGGTCGATGATGGCGAGCAGCGCGACGACGGCCATGCCGAAGAAGAAGGAGGCAAAGCCGGCCAGCGTCACGAGCAGCGGCGGGCCGATGATGGAGGGCGTCTTCGAGGGCAGAGCGGCCTGGATGACGCTGATGCCGTCGTCCTCGACCTGCGCGACCTGACGGGCCTCCTGCAGGCGCCCGAGAAGGCTGCGGTAGTGCGCGCGGTCGGCATCGAGGTCACGCTGCAGGGAGGCGATCGACGCCTCCGCCTCGGCGTTGCTCTCCATCGCCGTCGCGAACTGCTTGCGCGCGTTCTCGAGACGTGTGTCCGCCGCCTTGACCGCGGCCTCGGCGGTGGCCACCTCCACCTCGAAGTCGCCCAGCAGGCGATGCTTCTCGGCGTTGATGTCCTTGTCGAGGCCGGCAATCTTGGCGTCGATGTCGCGCACGACGCCATGCTCTTCGCTGACCCGCGTCAGGAACTCGCGGCGCTTGCCGACCGCGTCGGCGCGCAGGGCAATGAGCCGATCCATCACGGCGGAGGTGAAGAGCGTGGTGTTGGTGGCGTTGCTGTCGACCTCGGCGCGGCCGCGGTCGAGCTTCACCTGGGCGTCGAGAAGGCGGGTGCGCGCCGCGTCGGCCTCGGCCGAAAGACGTGTGATGAGCTGCTGCGCCTCACTGTCCTTGGTATCGGCGAAGAGGCCGTGCTCGGCCCGCACGCGCTCGATCTTCTGCTCGGTCGCGGCGACGTCGCGGCGGGCATCTTCGACGCGCTCGGCGAGCCACTTGGCGGCACCAGTGGAGCCGTCCCGCATACGAGCCCGGCGCTCCGCGGCGAACGCCTTCGGAACCTCGTTCACGACGCGCGCGGCGAGTTCTGCATCCGGCGCGCTGAAGGAGATGATGGCGATCTCCGAGCGGGTGTCGATGGTGACATCGAGCTTGTCGGCGATTGCGGCCACGGCGAAACGCAGGGCCGCCTCCATCTGCTCGAGCTCGGCAGGGTCGGCGTTGGGATCCAGCGGATCCGGCGTCTCAACCGACCCGTCGACCGCACCGAACGCGCTCTGGCTCAAGATATCGGACTGGAGCGAAGAGACTTCGATGGGCTGTGATGGATCGTGAGACGCCGGTTCCGCCTGCGCCTCCGAAGGGAAAAAACTGTCCTGAAGCGAGCCGACGAAGGCCGAAAAGCGGGACTCGAGAGCCTCCGGCCGCTCGTAGAGCTTCAGGGAAATGGCAACCCGGCGCAGCACCGGGACCGAGGACAGCACGGCCGCGACTGTACGGCCGTCTTCCACGCTCCCGGTGACGCGCCCCACCGTCGACCATGCCGACTGCGACGCGAGGATCGCAGACTCTCGGCTACCCAGCCAGACGACGGAACGGGCAGAATAAACGGGCGGGAGATGCTGCAGCACAACAAACGCTGCAGCCGTCACCAGACCAGTAAAGACAATGACTATGGGGAGGCGTCTCAGGCACGTTCTGAGCACGCGTCCGAGCCGCAGCGTATCGCCACTCATCGGATTCATGCACCAATGTTCGTAACGTAAATGTCAGTAAAGAATCGGCTAGATCAATCTTCGCCGATGACGACCTCGACGAGGCTCAGTATTCGGCGCTTCAACGCGGGATCCCGGACATTGGCAAACATCCGCAGGAGTCGGAAGGTCGCAGCGTCGCCGAGCGCAACAGCCAGGAAGTTATCCGGCCCGTCGTCGTCCATCGCGTGCTGAATTTGATCCATGTTCCGGAAGAAATACTGGATCGGAACATCGAGGATGACCGAGATCCGATACAGGCGGCTGGCGCCGATCCGGTTGGTCCCCCGCTCGTACTTTTGGAGTTGCTGGGGCGTGATCCCCAACATGTTGGCGAGCTTCTCCTGCGTCATATCCAGCTCGATCCGCCGGATTTTGACCATGGAGCCGACATGCGCGTCAATTTCTGTGGTCGAGCGCGTGGCTTTCGGCTTGTGCACTTGACCAACAATCGTGTCATCATTCGCGGACAAGAGAGACACTTTAACCTCAAAATAATGTAATTTCTTAGAGCTCTCAACAATCACCAAACGCAACAACTTTATATGTTCAGGCAAAACGCCCTACAAAGCTGCAGTCAGCTTCGGATCGGCAAGAACACTTGCATACGAACCTTTGGCTGACCGTCGCAGGCGACCGCTAACGAGCCCGGCTGCCATCAAAGATTAACCACGATCGAAATCGGTGAAATAGTGCAAGTCCACCAAATTTTGCGGAATTTTTATCGCGGACATTAAATTTTAGAGATTTTTGTATCTTGCGCGTGATTCCCGAAGTGACCGAACTTTGAGTTCCGCACCCATGGGTTTTCGGGCCAGTGCGTCCAGTGTGACTCACGTAAAACAGCAATACGTCAGCATCAAGATTGTGTGAGCAGGCTGTTTTCCGAGTGGTATTCGATATTTACGCTTTCGGCCTCATTCTTCCCATAGTGCCGCTGACTCAGGGCGAACGCATTACTCAATGGCGGCTAAAGTGGGGCGAGCCCCAGGACCGCAGGTCAAAACGGCATTCTGCTTCGGCTCGGGGCCAACCCTCTGTAATTCGGAAAACATTGCACGCGTCCCGCCTGCGCCGCCTTGCTGTATTGCACGGAAGGCAACGCCGACGCGGAAACACGGTTCCCGGCAACCGGCCTCCCCGCGCTCCCCGGCCGTTCACAGGTCTCACAATTGCCATGCCCGTTCGGGCGCCCGCGACCGGCGATACGGTCGGCCCAACAGGTCGGCGACCGGGTGGCCCGTTAACCGGAATCCAGTCGAGGCGACCGCGACTTGCCCTCAACCACCCTCGGGCGGAGTTGCAGGCTCGATGCCGATGGCGGCTCTTGGCACCGGACGTCCGGACATGGGCCCGGCCACAATTCCGTCGCAACACCGGGGCGGCAACGCCGACATCAACGCACGGATCACCCCGCCGGCGGGCGTGCCCTCCCCTCGCCACGTCTCGCCAAACTTTGGCTACGGGCCGAAACGCAAAAAAGGGGTCGGGAGCCAGCTGGCTCCCGACCCCTTTTGCAGTTTCCAACGTTCACGACCGCTAGGTCACGACCGCGCGATCCGTAACCCGCCGCCAGTTGGCGCCGTCGGAGAAGGCCAGCACCGCACCGCCCGTCTCGTCGGCCACATAGACGACGCTCCCGGAATGCCCGGCCGGCGCCGGAAGTTGTGCGACGTTATAGTTGCTCAGCCCGAGGATTCCGGCCGACGGCGAAAGCACGCTGGCATTCTTGACCGCATAGTCCGACACTTGGCTCTCCGCATAGGTGAACCCCGCGTCGATCACCTGCAGCGCCGCATTGGAAAAGGACTGCGACACCGTGTAGACGGCGGCGGTGCCCCAGTCCGTCGTCTCGTCGATGTAGAACGCGTCGTCGTTTCGGATGTTCTGGAAGCGCAGAACCCCGTACGGCGTGCTGACGTAGGCTGGACCATCCAGATCGTTGAGAAGGTTGCCGCCGGTCCCGTCGACCTCCTCGTCGCCGAGGAGGTGGTTCCAGGTGCCGGACAGCGCGGTCAGGTGACCAGCGGCGCTCCAGCTGATCGCCTTGTCGGCGTCCGCCACTTCCACCAGGAAGACGTCGCCGGAGTTGTAGACCGGCCAGACCGTGACATCTGTCGTCCCGTTGAGATTCTTGAGCAGCAGCTTCTGTCCCAGGTGGATACGGGACGGCTCCGTCGCCGTGATGAAGCCATAGTAGAGTTCCAGCTCCGGAACCGTCGTCTCCGACCCCCGCACCGGCGGCCCCGGCATGAAGGAAATGCCGGTCGAGGCATCGACCGCTGGCGCAAGCGGTTCCGTCTGGACGTCCGGTCCGATGTAGATCCGGTCGACGACACCGGAGCTACTCTCGGAGGCGTCGTAGGCCACACCGTGTGTGCGCGTGAACGCCGTCCCTGATAGGGTCGGATCGTCGTAGCCCGAGCGCTGACAGTTGTCTGAAATTCGTCCGGAATGAATCTCGAGCCGTTCGCCGGAGACGACGCGCACCTGACCACCGCAGAAGGCGATGTCCGCGTCGTGAATGATGACCGACGGACGCTGCGGCGCCACCGACCCCTCGAACTCGATCTGCCCGTCATTGTCGAGCAGGATCGGGTCGGCGCGGCACTCGCGGATCGAACACACGCCGACTTCGATGGTGTTCTTGCGCGCCCAGATGCCGTAGTGCCACTGCCCGCGAATGATGAGCTCGCTGAAGGAGATGCGGCCGTTGCGCTTGTGCCGCCCGTTGCCGACATTCTCCGGCGGGCGCGCATCGCCGTGCGCATTGATCGCCGAGCTCCCCGACAGCACGTTCTGCCGGCCGCCGTCCGACCAGAGCAGCATGCGGCCAAAGCTGATGTCGAAATCGGTGATGACCTCGATGCCCTGCGTCGCCGTGCCGAAGAACGAGAACTCGTCGAACCGCGTCGCGCTGTCGTTGGAGATCCACGACACGCCGAGCATCGAGACGACCTCGCGAACGGTCTGCCCGCCGTAGTCTGACGGCTGCCCGGCCGCCGCCCCCATCCCGTGGATCGAGGCACAGTGGATCGGGCAGCGGACATTCCCCACCCAGGTGATGCCGTTCATGAAAGCAGAAGACGTGCCGTGTCTCCCTGCCCGTCCGGTCACATTGTCGATCTCGATCCGCTGGACCGGGCAGTTCACCGACCGCAACATGTGCACGACATGGAAGAAGGCCGGGAAGAACACGTCGTTGTCGTCGGCCAGACGATTGTCGATGTCCTGCGCCCCGATCGTCCCGATGTAGAGGTCACGGCATCGATCGAACCGGTAGGCCAGACCGCAGCGTTCGGCCCGGATGTCGTCGATGACACCCGACACACCCGCCGTCTCCGAGCCCTTGCAGTAGATCGCGAGATTGACCTGGTCGACGATCTCGATATCCCGAAGATCGACTTCGATGTCGCTGGTCGCCCGCGCGAAGATGGCGGCCTTGTACTGGTTCAGCGATTCATCGGCCGCACTGGTGCCGAGAATGTCCAGCAGCCCCGCCATGGTATCGGTGTTGGCACGGGAACCATCGAACCGCCCGCCCTGCCAGGAGAAGTCGGCCCGCACCTCGATGTGCCCGGCTTCCCCAGACCAGCTGGACCATCCGGAGCGTAGCTTGAACGTCGCCCCACGCGCGCAGATCACCGACGCCGGCGTCGTCAGCAGGATCGGATCGAACAGGTAGACCTTGCCGCCATCGTCCGCCCGCCCGCCGCCATAGGACAGCCAGTTGAAAATGGCCGCGGTGTCGTCGGCGATGCCGTCGCCGACGGCGCCGAACATCTCCGGCGAGGGCATCGGCTCCGCGATCTCCCACCACCCGCCATTGGCCGCATTCACGGTCCCATCGGGCAGGAACCGGTCCGAAGTGCGCAGCTTTCCCGGATGGGATGGTTCGCTCGACACGCGGCGAACGGAATGAGCGCCGCCGTCAGCCTCCGTTGCGTATCCCTTCAGGTACATCAACTTCACGTCCGCCGGGATGAACGTGGATTCCGCCACGTTCAGACTGGCGACCGACGGGCTGAACGGCACCCCCCGGATCGGGCCAAGGCCTAAACCGACCATCGTCTCTCTCCAATTTACGGTAAATTCGCGCGTGACCCTGCACCGACCGACACTCGGCGGGCCTGGTCGCAGCGACACAAAAGGGGGCGACCGCCGTCGTCCCATGGTGGCAAGGCGACCGAATGACAGGCAGCGTCGTCGCGGTTACGACCGCAGCAACCGCCACGCGGCGCGCCGCGATCGCCGGATCGCAGGCGACCGGTCGACGCGCCCACACGCTCCGAGGTCGAGTGGGTCAGACCAACCCTTCCGCTGGCGTCCCTTCGGCCCGCCGGATTGCGAAGCGCCAGAGAAGAACACCGGCGACGACGACGACGGCCAGAGCCACGACCGAGACGCCGATGATCGTCGCACCATCCCATGTCTGGAGCTGTTGTGCCGCCTCGACGGTGGACGTGATGGCCGCGCCTGCCGTCACTGCGGCCCCCGCCCCGGCGATCGGCGCCGCCGCCTTCTCAGCCGTCTTGCGGCGCGCCTCCCGCGCCTTGCGATCCTCGACCTCCGCCGTGAGCGCCGCCAGCATCGCCGGATCGGCGATTCCGTCGCCCTTGAGCCCGCGCTTCGTCTCGAACCGCATCACCGCGTCACGGGTCCGACCGCCGAAGATTCCGTCCACGTCGAGCTGGTAGTTGAGAACGTTCATGTCCCGCTGCAGCGCCTCCACGTCGCGCCCCCGGCTTCCCATCTGAAGCACGCGCGCCCCAAGCGGCGCGTCGTCCGCGCCATGCGGCTCGCTCTCCGCGGGTGCGACGGCACCGGGAGGCCAGCGGATCCCGTCGGGCAGGATCGACGACTGCCGGAAGACCGAGCGCCGAACGGCGTTCCCTGAATTGCCGTTGATGATCACGATCGTCCCATCGGACCGCACGCTCTCCACGATCCCGACGTGCCCGTAGAGCGGATTTGAACCGCGCGGGAACACGACGATCGCTCCACGAACCGGGCGAGACAGCCGCGTCCCATAGCGCGTGAACGACCGCGCAAGGGCCGAGCGGGTCGACGGATAGCCCGAATTGATCAGCGCCCCGTTCACTGCGACGGCGCACCACGCATCCTCGTCATTGTTCCACCAGTCGATGCCCGACTGTTTGCCCCACTCGATGATCAGCGGATTATGCTGAGCCCCCGGCACCTCTTTCAGGCCGATGTGATTGCAGAGATAGTCGAGCCACGGAACACGATCCTGCATCGTGCGATCCCCTACACAAGAGTACAAACAAAAAAGGCACTCATGCCTCGCATAAGTGCCTGAAGCGCCCGAAGACGCTCTCGCTATCCTGATCGAAACGCGCTCGTATTCAGTCGCTCACGACGCCCGGTAACTTCTTACGGAGCGCATCGACGTCTTCGCTCAACTGCTGGATGGCCCGGACGATCGGCGCCACGAACTCCGTATAACCGAGCGTCTTCACGTCACGGCCGCCGGCGATCGCATGGTCCTGATAACCACCGAAATCCATGCCTGTCCGGCGGATGACCTGTTCGATCTCCTGCGCCAGAAACCCGTGGTGAAAGCGGTTACGCTTCTTCGAGCCGTCCGCCGAAGCCTCGCCAGGCCCTCTACCGCTATAGTCCTCGCGATAGTCCCAGCGGAAATCGACCGGCCGAAGGGCGCGGATGAACTCGAGCCCCAGCGCCGTGTCCCGCACATCCGCCTTGTCACGCTCATCCGAGCGATCCTGGATGGCCCCGTAGGCATACGTGGTCGTCGCGCTGTTGCCCAACTGGACCTGATGGCTTCCCTGCACGGTCGCTCCAGCGCCGACCGCCGCGCAGTTGGTAATGCCCGTCGGTGCCCCAGCGAATGCCCCCTGTCCGAGAGCCGAGTTGTCCGCGCCGACGACCGTCGCCCCGGCGCCGGCGCCGATGAACGTGTTGCCGCCCGCGGTGGTTACCGCCGCCCCGGCCCCATCCCCCACGGCCACATTCAACGCCCCGCTCGTCACACCTGCGAGCGCGGACGTCCCGATGGCCACGTTATCCGTCCCGCTGCTCGCCGCATCCAGCGCGCCGGCGCCGAGCGCGATCGACCCGGCATCCCCTCCCGCGCCGGACGACAGTGACAGACCGGTCGACCAGCTCAGGCTCGCGCTCCCCAGAGTCACGGCGCCACCAGCAACGGCGATGTCCTGGTCGAACGACACCTTCGCGGTCGTATGGTCGACCACGAACGCCTGGGCGAACGTCGATCCATCCGAACTCACCTTCAGCGCAAAGTCATCGCTGCCGATGAGACCGAATTCGGCACGCCCCGAATAGTTGTTCTGGAAGAGATGCGACACGACATCGGTCGCCGAGTCCTTCGTCGCCACGATCCGGACGTCTCCCGACGGTGTCCCGGTCGGATCGGGTGCGAACAGCGCATAGTCGGAACGGACCGAGAGACGGTTAGTCTCGTCGGCACTCGTATTGATGCCCAGCTTGTCGGTCGTATTCGCCGTCAGTGAAACGCTAAGCTCGCCCCAGGCGGCCCCATCGTAGGTCGCAATCCCGCCCGTCGACTGATCGAACGCGATCCATCCCCCCCGGGGCGCGAAGAATATCCACGCACCGTCGATGTAAGCTGCCACGTCCGTGTCGTGACCGGCCCAGGCGTCCGTGGCACCCGCCGCCACGATATACCGGTCACCCTCGCTCACAGACACGGGCGGCGTGGTCTGGATCCGGTCGATCACGGTGAGCTGCACGATCAGGTCGAGCATGCTCAGCGCATCATTGACCGTCACATGCTTCTGCGCCTGCGCCTCCTCGAGGAGCGGCAGCTGCAGATTAAGGCTGTTGGACATCGACCGTCACCTCATAAAGCGTGCTAAGGGCGAACCCCGGTGAATGCTGCCCCACCCGGAACGACAGGGTATCCGGCGGCTCGCCGAAATCTGCCATCTGATCCGCCAGCGGGTACGTGTACGTCGGCTCCGAGGTGGCCGTCGTGCGAACCACCGTCGCCCCGTCGAGGATCTCCAGCCGGTACGATTCCGAGCTCTCCCCCAACGGGACATCGCCAGGCCCCCAGCGATCGCCGCCGATCCGCGTCCGTCGCACCCAAGAGATTTCGAGCGCATCGTCACTTGCACGTCGTCGCACTCTGCCGTGCACCGGCGAATACGGCACCAGCGCGCGGCCCGTTCCGACGAACGCGAAGTCGGTGACGTTCGGCCCGCCCACACCCTCGGTCAGCGGCCCGACCCGGTAGGATCGCGGCAGGCCGACCTCGTCGAGTTCGAGCGGGATGGTGGCCAGCGATCCGTCGAGGAGGACGAGCCGTGCCCCCGCCTCGATCCCCGCAGCGGTCGCGTCTTCCGTCCCAAGCTGCCCACGCAGCAGGACCGAGAGCCGGTACGTCCGCTCACCGGTCAATTCGGCGTCGCGAAACTGCATGATTTCCCAGAGGCCCGACCCCGTCTCGATCGCAACCGCGTTGGCACCGCTGAGAACATCCATCTCCGGCGCGCTCGACACCGCCGCATTGAAGAGGCGGACATCGACCGAGCCGCCGCGGTGCCACCGGCTCGTCGGCCCGGGCGGCAGGTCGCTCACCGTCTCCCCCATGGAAGCCGGCTTGGCGATCGTCTTGATCAGCTTGTGCGAGCCGCCCTCGACGAATTGCCAAACGCCCATCTCTGCCGGAAAGGGTCGCGAATAGACGCCGATCCACGGACGATGCGCATCCACCGAGCTGTCGACCAGCGGCAGGTTCAACCCGAACGCCACGGGTGCGGACAGGGTCTCGGGAACGCGCGGCCCACCGAACGACCCACGCACGGCCGTGACCACCTGGGCCGCCCGATCCAGCGTCCGCGCCGTGATGAGCCGGTGCCCGAGATCCTCGATCTCCTCCACGATGAATTCGCGTGACACGCCGCCGTACGTCAGCGCCACGACGTCACCGGGGGCGATCGTCAGATGAGACAGAGGCAGGGCGAACTGCACTCTGGTCCGCCCGGACCAGCGCACGCTCAGCGCCAGTTCCGACAACTCCGTCGCGAGCGCGTCATTCAAGCTCGCCGGCACCGAGATCGTCTCGATCTGGCGCGCCGATCCCGCCTGCGGCCGGAACCGCGCACTGGCGATCTGAAAGTCCCTCCCGCTGTCGAAGTAGCGCAGCCTCACCTCGACCGGCAGCGTTGCCGCATCGTCGCGCGTCTCGGAGACCAGCGGCGTCCGCGCATTCACTTCGACCAGGTCGTCCTCATTCAGCGCCAGGCTCGGAGCACGCGAAAGTCCCACGATCCGGATCGCCGTCCCCGTGTCCGCCGCCACCGCCGATACGGCGTCGAGCAACGGCTCGACCACCGACCGCAGGCTGCTCGGCCCCGTCACGATGAACCCGTCAAGGACGGTCGAAACCGCCCTCACCTCCGGCGCCTCCAGACCCCAGTCGGTGAACAGCGCCTTGAGCAGCGACGCCACCGGGACCCCGCCTAGGCGCCCGTTCAGCCAGTGCCCGCGCTCCCAGTTCGTCCCGTCCGCCCAGAGGTCGAGAAGGTGCGGGAACATCGGCCAGGGCCGCGCGTCCCAGGTCCAGACGTGCATCGTCGACGCGTCCACCATCCGCCCGCCGTAGACGCTTGAGACGGGATTGATCGCCGGATCCGGGTCCCCGCCCGCGTCGAAGACGTCGTAGAAAGCCCTCAGATGCGCCCGCTGGATCCCGTCGTCCCGCCGCCCGCTGGAGTGGTAGGGCAGCGCCGACTCCGAGCTCTTCGGATCGTAGAACACGTTCGGCTGGTTCGAACCGCGATCGATCGCAGGGCACCCCAGCTCGGTGAACCACACCGGCTTCGACTGCGGCACCCACGCCGTCGGCGTCGCCACCTCGACCCCGGCCACGCGATCATGGTGCGGGTTCGACCACCAGCCCGCGACATCCTTGTACCGATAGACCCATGGCTTTCCGTACCCGAGGTCCTGGATGGGCGAACGCACTTGCCCATCTCGGTCACCGTACCCGTAGTACCAGTCGTATCCCTCCCCGCCGGCGACGTTCGATGCCAGATAGTCCGGATCGTACACCGAGTCGGCGACCGCCTCGTCGAGATGCGTCCCGTCCCGCCAGTCCGACAGCGGCCAGTAGTTGTCGATCCCCACGAAGTCGACGTTCGGGCTCGCCCACACCGGGTCGAGATGGAAGATCAGCGTGTCGTTCTGGCCATCGCCGGTCGAGTCGAAGCTATGCCCGAAATATTCCGTCCAGTCGGCGGCGTACGAAATCTTCGTCTCCGCCCCCACCACCGACCGAACATCGTCGATCAGCGTCGTCAGCGCTTCGACGAACGGATAACCCGAGGCCCCCCGGATGGTCGTCACCCCCGGCAGTTCGGACCCGACCAGAAACGCGTCCACCCCTCCGGCCCGCGCGCAGAGATGCGCGTAGTGCAACATCATCCGGCGAAACGACCACTCCGGCGGGCCACTGTAGGAGACTGCCGCCCCGGTGCCGCCGAAGTCACCCGGTCCGGCCGAACCGACGAAGGCGGCGACCGCCAGTTCGGCACCGGCCGTTCCGTCCGGTGACCCGGCCCTGGTCGGCGCGGGCGACACGCTGATCCGCCCGCGCCACGGGAACGGCGCCTGCTCCGCCTCGAGGTAGGGATCCTCCAAACCGTTTCCCGGCGGAACATCCATCAGGATGAACGGGTAGAAGACGACCTTCAGACCGCGGGCGTTCAAAGCACGCACCGCGGCAAAGACCGACGCGTCGGCGGGCGACCCGCCGTAGAACGGCCGCGCCGCGCCGTCGGACGACACGAGCGGCGCCGTCTCGCGGTCGAGGCTCGACACGGTCCATTCGGCGCCCAGCGTCTCGCGGTCCCGCCGCTCCACCCGCGGCTGCAACTCGCAGTGATCCACCCGGAGATCCGTTCCGAACCAGGCCACGACGAGCGCCACCCGCTCGAGGTTCGGGCAGACCGCCTGCAACTCGTCCAGCGACGCTTCAAAGTCCGATACCGCTACGCCGATATGACGGTTGTCCGCCACCGCCTCACCCGGCCCCACCTGCAATTTCACGAGGTCAGGGTGGTATCCGAACTCCGTCGACCCGGGGATGATCGTCACCGCCCGGATGTCGCGCTCCAGTTCGCCGATCGGCCTCAGCACCTCGAAGGTGAGCTGAGGGAGCCTGTTCCCGTAAGGTCCGATCGGCAGCCCCTCGAAGACCACATACGCCAGACCGCGATAGGCCGGAGCCACCCCTTGGACCGCCTCGATCAACGGATCCGGCAGCTGTTCCTCGTCACCCGTATAGACTCGCCAGTTGACCCCCTGGAGGTCTATCGGCTCCCCGTCCGCCCACACGCGCCCTACCCGCGCGATCGGCCCCTCGCATAGTCCGACCGCGAAATTGGCCGTGTAGGAGTATTCGCGAACCTTGGGACCGCCGCCCTTGCCGCCGACCGCCGACGTCCGCGTATGCTCCTGAAAGTCCGTCGCCCAGATCACCGTCCCGGCCAGCCGCATCCGGCCGTAGACCTTCGGGATCGGATTGCCCTCCGATGCTGTCTGCACGGACACGTCGTCGATCCGACCGACCGAGCGCGTCGAGCTCTCGCCGAAGAGCCGCTGATCGATCATGTTGCCGGCGAGCGCACCCGCCGCGCGGCCGACAATCGCCCCGACCGGTCCTAGTAGGCCACCCACGGCCTGCCCGGCCGCCTGAAGAACAAGCGTCGCCATGTCAGTCCGTCACTCCTGGAAAATCGAACGTCGCCGCCAGCCGGCGCCGCCACATCGGCGCCAGCGCCCCCTCGACTGCCCGCCCGGCACCGTCGTAGGCATGAACGAACTGTTCCGGCGCGACCGCGATGCCGACGTGCTTGGCCGGCGTCCCCGCCGTCCATCGAAACAGCAGCACCGTCCCGGCTCGAATGTCCTCACACCGGACGAAGTGCCGTTCCGCCGCCTCCAGCAGGGTCTCGCGCCCCACCGCCTCCGCCCACTCCGGCGAATATGGCGGCGCCATCTCCGGCTCGGATCCGAGCAGCTCGCGCCAGACGCCCCGCACCAGTCCGAGACAGTCGCACCCCACTGCGCGCAGCGACGCCTGATGCAGGTAGGGCGTTCCGACCCAACTTCGCGCCGCCTCCACGATCTCCGACCGTCTCACGCCGACGCCCGCGCATAGGCGAACGCCCGGTCATTGCCCGGCAGGTGCGGAAACCCTTGGTAATTGACGACGTTCGCGAAGATGTCGCGGCACGTCGCAAAGCGCTTGTCGCAGCCCGGCGTCACCAGCACCGTGTCGCCCGCGACTACCGACAGAAACGCCGACCGCAGGTCCACGACGGACACCTCACCGGCGCCCGAGTGCCGCACGATGGCCGCTCGGCTCCCGAGGTCCGCCCCGCTCGCCATCTCGGCCACGCCGTTGGCGAGCGCCCCATCCGCCAGGTCGCCGATCCCGCTCACAGTGAGCCGCGTCCCGTCGACCGCCACCACGGTTGCCGACCACGCGAGCGCCGCAAGGTCGACCCTGCACCGCCCGTCGCCCAGGTCCGCGTCGCACGTCAGCGTATAGACCCGCCCGCGCACCGTCTCGAGCGACTGTGCCGGTCCGCGGACCTCGGCCCGGAAGGCGCCGTCCGCCCGTGTCACTTCCCCCAGCGTCCCCTCTCGCATCACCACGCGCTGGGACACGTCGGCCCAGTTCACCAGCCAGAGCGTCAGCTTCGCGAAGTCGTATTTGCCCCCCACCAGCTCGGCCGCGTCGAGCCCCGCCGAGGACAGCGCCCCCGCCACTTCCAGCCCGCCGACACCGAGCCCCGTGCGTGTCACGTCGCCCGAAGACTCCAGCCCCGACATTGCGGAGTGCGTCACCCCGTCGAACACCACCGCCTGGTCGTGGTCGGTAAAGCCGATGACGACGCCATCGGTTCGGGCCAGTCGCCAGCACCGGCATACCGTCACAACACCGCTGTCCAGATGCGCCTGGAGCGCGCTCGGTATTTCCCTCACGACGCAATCTCCACGATCGGAATGGAAGGGATCGTCCCCGCCAGGAACTGCGACAGGTTCACCTCGAGCCGGTCGGTGTCGAAGCGCACTGGCACGTCGAACTGGAACCCCGCCCGCACGTCCGCGCCAGCAGCCGGCACAGAGCCCGCCGCGAACGTCACCACGCCCTCCGCCACGGTGAAGTCGCTGCCTTCGGCCTGCGACACGCCGCCGACCGACACCAGCAGTGTCCCCTCGACCGGCAGCACGATCCGCCGGTCGTACGGAGCATAAAGGTCGCCGTATCGCTTGATCAGCTGAAACGCGACTTCAGACCCGTCACCCACTCCGAGACGCTGGTCCGTTTCAGACGGCGCGTCAGTTGGCGAACAACTCTTGTGGTCGAGTGGATCGCGGTAACGAAAGCCGTAGAGGCGGCCTCGACGCTCTTCAAAAAAGTCAACAACTTGCTGAAGGTCATCACGATGTCTTACTCCTGTACCGGCGTCGTACCGACGCCTACTCATCGACCAGCGCTGAATACGCTCCTCGCGACCGGACCCCAGCGTCACGATATCGGTCCGCCGCTCCGGTCCCCCCGTCGCCCCCAACGCCACGGCGAGCGGGAATCTCACGTCATGAAAGCCGTCCATGGCTCAAAGCCCCCCCTGGATCGCTTGAGCTCAAAGCCCGCGACGGCCGCGCGCCACGGCCCGCGCCAACATCGCCGTCACCTGCTGTTCCGAACGCTGGAACGCCTCGGGATCCGGAGTCGCGATCGACACGTTGATGGTCGTCCCGGCCCCGCGACCCGTCCCCTCCAGCGCCACGCCAAGGCGTCCGTCCGAGCCGCGCGCCAGCGGCAGGACGGCCTCGCGCCCGGCCTCGCCCATCAGCCCGACGCGCCCGCCCGACATCCCGAACGCGGTCGGCGCGCCGATCACGCCCCCCTCCGCGAACGGCATGACCTTGGTCGCAACCCCGGCGATCCCCCCGCCGACCGCGCCGCCGAGGCTTCCCAGCACCGCATTCGCCCCCTGCCCCACCAGATTGGACAGCGGCCGGAGCCCAGCCCGCAGCGCAGAGTTGGAGATCGACAGCGCCGCCTGGCGCAGCACGCGGTCCAGCGTGTAGCCGTCCGAGATCGCCCGCTTCATCCCCGTGGCGATCACGCTGGAGAACCGGGTCGCCGAGACCTCCAGCGTTGCGGAAAGCTCCTCGGCCAGCGCCGAGGAGTCGCGGAACGGTTCGGGGCTATCAGGCATCGGGAAAACGCTCCATCAGCCGCGCCAGGTCACCCCTGCGCGTCCCACCCGGCGCAGGCGGTCCCAGCACCGCTTGAATTTCAGGAAGGGTCAGGGCCCAGAAGTCGGCCGGCGCCATGCGCCGTTCACCGATGAACAGCGCCATCAGCTCGCGCCACGGAAACGGCCGCACCTCGTCCGGCGCGGCCGCACTCAAGAAGGGTCGGAGGCCTCCGACGCACCGAAGGTCGCCGTCAGCAGGTCGGTCACGACAGTCGCGAAACCGGCTGCTCCGCCATCGGCGGACATGCGCGATACCGCATCGTCGTCGACGGCGTGCCCCGCTCCGCGGAGCCCCGCCCCGATGATGCGGATTGCATCCAAGGCCGAGAGCTTGCCGAGCGCGAACCGATCCACCAGCGCCGTCATGTCCTCGCACTGAAACGCGTGCTCGAGTTCGGCCAGCGCGCCCAGTGTCAGGCACAGCGTCCAGTGCCGACCATCGAGGACGGCATCCACCTCGCCGCGATAAGGGTTTGCCATGTGCGCCCCGTCAGACCGCGGTGAACGTGAGCTGGCCCGCCGACTCCATGGCGATCTCGTAGACGACCTCGCCGTCGTGGTTGCCGCCGTACTCCAGCGCCGTCACCTGGAACGGCCCCTCGACCGTGCCGAAGTCCGGCACGACGACCTG
This sequence comes from Acuticoccus sediminis, assembly GCF_003258595.1. Taxonomy (NCBI): domain Bacteria; kingdom Pseudomonadati; phylum Pseudomonadota; class Alphaproteobacteria; order Hyphomicrobiales; family Amorphaceae; genus Acuticoccus; species Acuticoccus sediminis. The sequence continues at coordinate 84,111 of NZ_QHHQ01000006.1, read as the reverse complement.
CCAGTCGCGCACCGACCCGTTGAAGAAGATCGTCCGCACCACCGTGTCGGACGCTGCATCCTTGAAGATGCCGGAGCCCGCGAGGTTGGCCCGCCGCACGCCCGCCCCGTCGAGGAGCTCGCGCCACTGTCCCGCCGACTCCTGGTCGGTCACGTCCACGGCCTCGGCCCCGAACGAGATCCGCTTCGAGCGGAGCCCCGCCACCGTCACAAAGGAGCCGGCCCCCGTCTGATCGACCTTCAAGAGAAGATCCTTGCCCTTCTGCGCACCCACGGCGCCCTCCTTCAGTTCGCTTCCGTCAGCGCGCGGAACCGCAGCCGCGCCCGATAGGCCCGCCCGTCCCGGCTCGCCGTCACGTCCGTATCCCTGTGCCGCATCGAGACCATCCGGTGCCCGGCCGGCGCCATCGCCTCGCCTTCCAGCACCATCCGCACCCGGTCGGCGATGTCCGACGCCTCGCGCCGCCCCGCCGCCCTGGAATTCACGATCAGCTCGATCCGATGCTCCACCGTCGGCGGGTCGTCCCCGTCGAGGGCGCCCGAGCGCACCTCACCGATCGAAACGAACGGATACGCCGCTCCCTGCGGCACACCGTCGAACACCCCCGGCCCGGCCAGAAGGGAACCCAGCGTCCCGTCCGCGAGAAGCACCCGATGGACCTCGGCCAGAAGAGCATGCCTCGCATCGCTCATTCCTGCTCCTCCTCGCACAGGCAGGCGAGAAACCGGCGCTGCGGATCGAGATCCTCGACCGCCAGCACCCGGAGCCGCCGTGCCCCTTCCACGAACCGCGTCCCCCGGGCGACGTTGCCGTGGCGCCGCACCGTCACCCGGTGGGTCACGAGCCCGACGTTGCGCCCGTCCTCGACTCTCTCGCGGCGCCCGCGCGGCTCGACCCGCGCGAAGAGACTCGCGACCGGTGTCCAGGACCGCGTCGCCTCGCCGGCCCCGTCCGAGACCTCCGTCGCCACTTCCAGGACCAGTCGGTGCCGCAGTTCCCCCACCCCCGGCGTCACGCGAGCCTCGGCATGCGGTATGGCGCCGTCAGCGCCTGAACGCCCGATGCCACGTGGGCCGGCACCGCGCCGATCGCGGCCGCCTCGCGTTGCTCGTACCAGTACGACACCAGCATCAGCACCGCCTGCTTGAGCGATGCCGGCACGTCGTCCGGTTCACCGAAGCCGCAGGTGAAATCGATCTCGATCCCGTTGAGCGCCCGCGCACCCCAGAACCGCCCGGACGACAGCATCAGCCGCCCCGGGACGTTCGCCGTGTCGACCAGATAGTCGTCGGACGGCACAACCTCGGCCACGCCGTCCGCACCGTAGACGGTCACCGCATCCACACTCTTCACCGGACCCGGCGCGAGGCGGACGATCCCCCGAACCGGCGGCCCGTCCAGCACGATGCGCCAGCCCTGGCTGACCAGTGCGCGACCGGTGCGGCTCTCCACGTCGAGCCGGGCGGCCGCAATCAGCGCGTCCACCTTCGCGTCCTCGTCGGTGCCGTCGATGCGGGCGTGCAGCTTCGCTTCCTCGCGCGTCACAGGCTCGGCCTGCGGCGGTGTCACCAGGATCGCCACCATTGTTCCATCCAAGCATTGCCGCGCCTGCGCGGCCGCCGGTCGCCGGCGGCCCGGTCAGCGCGCGTGACCCCAAACAAAAAAGCGGGCCAGATCGTCTCTGGCCCGCCCTCTGCCGCCCGAAGGCGGCCGCCACCACGCATGGACTCAGGCGGCGAACTGCAGCAGCTTTATCGCGTCGAAGTCCTGAACGCCGCCACCGACACGCTTGGTCGTGTAGAAGAGGACGTTCGGCTTCGCGGAATAGGGATCGCGGAGCACCTTGATGCCCTGCCGATCGACGATCAGGTATCCCCGCCGGAAATCACCGAACGCGATCGCGCAGGCGCCGGTCGTCGTGAACTCGGGCATGTCCTCCGCCTCCACGATCGGGAAGCTCATCAGCCCGGCACGGCCCCCCGGAACCGACGGCGGGGTCCAGAGGTACTCACCCTCGCCATCCTTGAGCTTGCGGATGTGCGCCTGCGTGGACCGGTTCATCACGAAGTGAGCGTTCTGGCGGTAAGAGGCCTTCAGCGAATACACGAGGTCGACGAGTGCATCGCTCGGCGCAACGGTCGGGAACGCCCCGTTCTGCCCGGTCTTGATGACGCCCAGTGTCTCGTTCGCGAGGTCGCCCGCCTCGGTCGTGCCCGCATAGGTCACGATGCCCTTCGGCTGGGTCGTGCCGTTGCCGATGACGAACGCCTTCGTCTCCTGCTCGGCGAAGACCATCTCGATCTCACCGGCCAGCCACTCGCCGACGTCGATCGCCGCGTCCTCGACCAGGACCGACGACGCCGCCGGCACCGCATAGAGCTCCCCGGTCGGAAAGTTCAGCGCCTTCAGCGTGGTGGCGTCGGCCGGCCGCGCCGTCGTCTCGTCGGAGGCCCAGGCGCCGGTCAGACCGTTCGGAACCGCCTTGCGGAAGCTCGTCGCCGAGATCGACCGCACCGTCGCGATCGAACGGAACGGCGACACCTCGGCGAGGCGGCGCATCACCTCCGCCTCCACCTCGACCGGCATCGCCAGACCGCCGTCCGACGCCATCGCCTTCGTCTCGAGAGCGCGCATCGCCTGCTCGTCGCCGGAGCGGACGAAGGCGCCGAAAGCGCTCTTCGTCTCGTTCGCCGCAACCGGCGCCCCGCCCATCAGCGACGGGCGGGCGCCGCGCAGGACCATTTCGTCCATCCGGCGCTGCTGCGCGTCGAGAGCCGCCTCGACCCGTGCCAGCTTGTCGACCGTCAGGACGTCCGCGCCCTTCTTCTCCAGCTCGGCCAGCCGGCGGTCGTTGGTCTCACGGAAGACCTCGAACGCCCCCATGAATTCGCCGAACGCATTGTTCAGCTCGGCCTTGGTCTCGGGCGCACCCATCTCGTTGTCCATCATCTACCTCGTTTGACGAAGAATGGCCGTTTCCCGACGCAGCAAGGCGACCAGCCCAGCGTCCACGGCAGCTTCGGGAGCGACGCCCCCAGCCTCGGCACGGCCGCGTCCTGCGGCCCGCGCCCTCGCCTCCGGGAGCATCGGCGACGCGACCAGCGACACCTCCCAAAGATCGATCTCGGTCAGCCGGCGCACCCGCGCCAGCCGGTCCTCATCCGCACCGACGGTGCGAAACCCTATCGACAGCCCGTCGAGCCTTCCGGCTCGCATCAGCGCTCCGGCCCGCGCCGCGTCCGCCGATCCGGCGATCCGCCCCTCGACCCACAGGCCGCGGCGGTCCTCCTCGAGCCTCAGCCAGACGCCGACCGGAGCCCTCGGATCATGCTCCAGGAGCATCCGCACGCCCCGCGCCCCGCGCAGCCGCAACGTCCGTGCAAAGGCCCCCGGCATGACGACGTCGCCCGAGAGGTCCATCCGCCCGAACAGCGAAGCGTAGCCACAGAACCGCCCGTCCGCCGCGACCGCCTCCAGCGGCGCCGCGAACTTGCGCTCCGGTGCCACGCCGGTCCCTCCGGCCGACGTCACGGAAGCCCCCGCCGCTGCCGGAAGCTGATCACCCGCGGCTCGTTCTTGACCCGCTCCTCGAGCGCCACCCGCTCGACGATCCGCGCGAACTCCTCGAACACGGACACGTGCTCGACCGTCTGAACCGTCGTCAGCCGCAACAGCGGCTCCGCAGTGCGGCGAAAACATCCCACCATCACGTCTGTCCAAACATGCGATTGAGCTTGGCGACGGCGTTCACGAACTCGGAGAAGCGCCTGTTCGAGCGCGCCAGCTCGCGCATGGTCCACACGAGCAGTCCCGAGGACGCCGACGCCCAAAGAAAAAGAGCGAGGTGCGCCAGGTCACCTCGCTCCACGACCGACTGCGTCAGCGGATCCATCAGTCCGGAACGGCATCACCGCCGCCCTCCTGCCGTCCGCCGTCGCCAACCCCATATCCGACCGCGGCCCGCTTCTCGTCGCGCGTCAGGAAGTCGGCCGCCGCCACGCGATCCCAGAGCGCGTCGCGCTCCACCGCCAGCGCCTCGACCCCGTCCGGATCGAACGCCAGCCGCAGTCCCGGTTCGTACGCCGCGCCCAGCCAGTTCCCCATCGCCTGGACCGTCCGGTTCACCAGCGGCAGCACCGTCTGGCGCCAGAAGGCCCGGTTCGCCTCGCGATAGTTGGCGTAGGTGTTGTCGCCGGGGATCCCGAGCAGCATCGGCGGCACCCCGAAGGCGAGCGCGATCTCCCGCGCCGCCTGGTTCTTCGCCTCGATGAAGTCCATGTCCCGCGGCGACATCGCCATGGTCTTCCAGTCGAGCCCACCCTCGAGGAGCAGCGGCCGCCCGGCGTTCCTGGCGCCGGTATACCCGTCCTCCAGCTCCGCCTTCAGCCGCTCGAACTGCTCGTCGTTGAGGTGCCCCTCTCCGGTGTAGACGAGCGCCCCGGAGGGCCGCGCCGCGTTGTCCAGCAGCGCCTTCGACCACGCCCCCGACGCGTTGTGGATGTCGAGCGAGGTCTGCGCCGCCTCGATCGGCGCGAACCCGTAGTGGTCGTTCAGCGGATGAAACAGCGACAGGTGCAGGATCGGCGGTACCGCCCCGTCCTGCGCAAACCGCACCACCCGCCCGGCGACCGAGTACTCGAACGCCTGCGGCCAGCCGTCCGCCCCGGCCACGACCTTCATCCGGTCCGGCCGGAGCGCGAAGAGCTCCCGCGGCTCGCCGTCGAGGGCGACAACCTCGAGGTAGGCGTTCCCCGCCACCATCAGGTGCCCATAGACGGTCTCCATCAGCGACACGCCCGACTGCGCCGGATTCGGCCGCTGCAGGAGGGCGAGCAGCGGATGCCTCTCGATCTCCTTCTCGCCCTCGTAGAGGAGCCACGGTGCGGAGGCCGCCGCCTCGGCGATCATCCGCACCGAGCGGAAGACGACCGGGTTCCTGGCGAACCCCTCCTGCGCCAGCGACGCGTAGTCGCGCGGCGTCCAAACCGGACGGCCGAGCGCTTCCACGCTCATGAGCCGTCCCACGCGCGACGCCTTGGTCTCGCGTCTGCCAAAGATGCCCATCGCACCCCCTTCCGGGACAAAAGAAAAGGGGCCCCGATGGAGCCCCCTGGTCTCGACATCTGCCGCGCCTCCGGTCGCCCGCCCGCACGGCGCGAGGGCTGCGGCCGGGTCAAGGGCGCGCGAAGCGCGGGCGCAGCCTTCACCCTTGACGCGGCCGCGGCCCGATCCACCCTGGCGCAGGGGTCGGGGAGGAGCCGGAGCGCAGGGCGAAGCCCGAGCACCGGAAGCCACCCCAACCCCTGCCTGCCGGCGAGGCGGAGGGAGCGCGAGGGAGGAACGCCCTCGCCCATCGACGAAAATGCCGGCGCGAAGCGCCGACCGCACCCTCTTCCGCCGCCGCTACCCGAACCGCCGGACCCGTGGCACCGACGTTGGCGCATCCGGACACAGCATCAGCACCGTCAGCGCCCAGACGAGGGCGTCGATCCGGTCCGGCGAGGCGCCTCCGGACGTCCCCGCCGGCACGAAATTGCACATCTGGTCCTCGAGCTCGGCCATCGGCCCCACGTGGCTGACGCGCCCCTGCTCGTAGAGCTGCGCGACTGGCTCGGCCCGCAGCCACTTGCCCCGCGTCGCCCGCACCGGCGTGACCGGCACCGACGGATCCACCTGGGCGACCACGGTCGCGACCATGTCGCCGCCCTGGTTGACCTCGACGACCAGCCTGTCGGCCTCCGTCAGGTGGTAGAGCCGCACCGCCCGCTCCGCCCAGACCTGGGGCGATGCACGGTAGACGGTCCGGTCCGCCAGCACGTACGCGCGCTGGTCCACCCCGATCCCGGCCGCCACGATCCCGCAGGCATCCGACTTCGCATGGCTCGTCGCCGGCGGATCGACCGCCACCACGACCCGCATCATCTCCGGCGCCTGCGCCACCCTGTCCCGGTCGATCGACGCCCGCGCCCAGAGCGCGTCGTCGCGATCCTCGATCAGCTCGCCGTCGAGCTCCTGCCGGCCGAGCCGCGTCCCGCGATAGCGCTCCACAACCGCCTTCAGGAAGCCCGGCGCCAGATTGCCCCTGTTTTCGGCCGTCGTCATCCGCGACACGGCCGTTCGCTTGTCGCCCAGGATGCGCTTCAGCAGCGGCACCGCGCGCGGCGTCGTCGTCACGACCTGCCGCGGCCGGTCCCCCAGCCGAAGCCCGAACTGCAGCATGTCCCATGTCGCCTCGGCCGCCGGCCACTTGGCGAGCTCGTCCGCCCAGGCCGCGTCGAACTGCGGCCCGCGCAGGCTCTCCGGATCCGCTGCCGAGAACAGCTGAGCCACCGCCCCGTTGGGCCACTCCAGCCGCCGCCGCGACGGCTGCCACGCCGGCCGCTCCCGCCGCGGCGAGATCGCCAGGATCCCGGACACGCCCTCGACCATGACTTCGCGCGCATCGGCGAACGTCTCGCCCACGAGGGCGATCCGACCCGCCGGCTGCGTCGCGAACGGCGCGCGCCCCGCGACCATGCCACGGACCCATTCGGCCCCGGCGCGCGTCTTGCCGGCACCGCGTCCGCCCAGGATGAGCCATGTCGTCCAGCTCCCGCGGGGCGGGAGCTGCTGGCGCCGGGCCCACACCGCCCAGTCCCCGAGCAGCCCCTCGGCGATCTCCAGCGGAAGCTCGGCCAGAAACTCCGCGACCGCCCCGTCCACCGCCAGACACGCCCGCAAGGCCTCCCGTACCTCCTCGGCGCTCGCGCCCGGTGCGGCCGGCAGGGTCACTCCCGCCGCGCCCGCCCCCGTCACTCAGGCGCCTTCTCCGCCGCGCCCGACTTCCGGCGCAGCGGCGTGAGCCTAGAAAGCCGTTCCATCACCTCCGTCCGGATCCGCGCGAGGTCCACAGCCCCCTCCTCGCCGTCACCCGCGACCTTCCGGTCCAGCGACAGCAGCGTCTCCATCGTCTTGGCGAGATCGCCGAGCGTCTTGTGCTCCTTGATGATCTCGGCCCCGCCCGCAGCAATCCGCTTCTCGACCTCATGCAGCTGCCGCGAGAACGCCTCGAACATCCGCTCGACGAGGCCCGCGCGCCGGCCGCCGCCACCCAGCGCCAACTCGGTCATACTCGATCACTCCAGCTCGACGCCGCGTCACGCCGGCACCAGCCGGCGCAACGAAAAAGGGCGCGCCGCCTGCCCGCGGCGCGCCCAAGGCGCAACTCACACATCCCGCCACAGCCAGAACTACCGGGGGGCCTGAACCGTCTCTGACCCAACTCTGCGACAGTACCTAAGGTTTACTCGACCAGCGGCGCGGTGTCAACCTCAAGTTTCACTAACTTCGTCCCAAATTTCCGCCGGCCAGTCTACGAGGTGCGCTTCATACTCCTCGACGGGAATATCGTCCTCGCTCAGCACCCGGTGCCGAACCGACACGCCGGCGGCATGGACCGTGTCCGCCGAGCCGGACACCAGCGGGTGCCACCAGAAGAGATCCTTCCCGTCGGCGACCAGCCGGTAGGCGCACGTCGGCGGCAGCCAGTTCATCTTGCGCACCTCCTCCGGGGTCAGGGTCACGCAGTCCGGCACCAGTTCCGCGCGGTTTTCATACGACCGGCACCGGCACGTGCCGTGGTCGAGCAGCGTGCACGCGACGTTCGTCCAGGCAATCTCGCCGGTATCCCAGTCCTCGAGCTTGTTGAGGCAGCAGCGGCCGCACCCGTCGCAGAGTGATTCCCACTCCGCCGGAGACATCTCCTCCAGAGCCTTCGTCCGCCAGAACGGGTCAGCCAACTTCATCATCCATCAAAAAGACACGGCCCTCGCGATCCTCGACCGTCACCAACCATAGATCGCTGTCGAACTTCGCTTCCCGCTCGATGCGTTCGGCCACCTCGAAGCCCGGCACGCGCTCCAGGATCCGCTCGAACGCCCGAGCTCCGTCCTCGCGCATCCGCGGTCCGTAGAGGTCGACGCCGTCGGCGTGCAGGCACTCGATGAACACCGCACCGGCGCTTTCGTCGCCGCGGCGCGAAATCGAAACATACGCACCTGCCGCGCGGCATCGGCGGATGTAGGCATCGACCCACACCTGCGCACGAAGCCGCGGCATCGAACCATCGGCGAACATCATGGAAAAGGAAGTGGCGCTAGACGTCGCCCGTTGCAAGCGCCCTGATGACCTCGGACGAGGCAGCCCCCGACAACCCGTGATCGGCGGCGAACGCATCCAGGGCGTGCTGCGTGCGCGGCCCCATCTTGCCGTCCTCGGCAAGCGGCCCGAACCCGGCCGCATTCAGCCGCTTCTGGATCTGCAATGTGCTGAGCGCCGCGTTCTGCGCCGCCTTCGGCGCCCGCGGCGCTCCGGCCGGCACGCTGAGCGCCGCCAGCAGCCCGACGCTCGGCTCGCCCGTCACCGGCAGGCCCCGCTCGCGCTCGAACGTCTCGATCGCATCGGCCGTCTCGTCGTCCATCACCCCGGAGGCCGGCCCGCTATAGAGCCCCGAGGCGATGAGCCCCTCCTGGACCGAACGCACCATTCCCGAGGCTTCCGGCTCCGCCGCGATCGCCCGGACCGCGTGGACGTCGCCCTTGTCCGCCTCCGCGCCCGACGCGCCGTTGTGCGCGGCGTAGGACGTCTGTTCCGAGTTGCCCCAGAGCGGCGCCGGATGCATCCCGTCCTGCTCCCACATGGCGTTGCCGCCGACGAGAGCACCCGTCACGAGGAACCCGAGCGCAATCGCAGCACCACCCTTGCGGCGCTCCACGCGACGGCGCAAACGCCGCAGCGAGAGGGTGGCCGCATCCGCCAATTCGGCGAGCGGCAACTGGTCTATGCGGTCTCGAATGGTCAGGGCCCCGATCCTCCTCGCACAAGACCCTCGTCCAAACCAATGAAAAGGATGTTAAACTTCCCCTCACCGAGGACGACACAATCCGCATCACGCTGCGAACCGTGCCGTTACCCGCGGCGTCTAAAATCCGCCGCAGATCGAACCTCGGAGCCAGATCATGAAACTGCTCTTCAAGCTGGTCCTCCTCGGCATCCTCGTGGTCGCCGTCCTGCCGATGATCGCGCCGAACTCGCCGCTCAGCGGCGTGATCCGCGCGGCCACCGCGGACTTCATGACGTTCTGCGATCGCCGCCCCGATGCCTGTGAGGAGGGCAGTCTCTTCGCCCAACAGACCATGGAATCCCTGTTCGCCCTCATCGGGTCCATCGGGGCGTCCCAGGGCCCCAGCGCGCTGACCGCCTCCGATCGCGCCCTCGCTCCGACGCAGCAGCGCGCGACGGCGCAGCCGCAGGCGGACGGGCCCGTCATGGTGCAGACCCAGTCCTTCACCACGGTGCAAAATCAGGGCGATAACAACGCGCAGGACCGCAAGGCCGCATTCGCCGGGCACGGCAAGTCGTTCAGCTATTGACAATCCGCACGCCCGAGGCGAGGCCAGATCATGTCTGATCAGAAGCTGCCCGAAAAAGCCTTCCCCGTCTCCTGGGACCAGTTCCATCGGGACTGTCGCGCTCTGGCGTGGCGGCTCAGCGGCCTCGGCCCGTTCGAGGCCATCGTCTGCATCACCCGCGGCGGTCTCGTCCCCAGCGCCATCGTCGCCCGCGAACTCGGTGTCCGAGTGATCGACACGATCTGCATCGTCTCCTACGGGGAGTTCAAGCAGCTCGAGAACCTCACGGTCCTCAAGGACGTCGCCGACAGCGTCGTCAACCTCGAGCGCAAGAAGCTCCTCGTGGTCGACGATCTGGTCGACACCGGCAAGACGGCCCAGCTCGTCCGGCAGAAGCTGCCGGACGCGCACTTCGCCACCGTCTACGCCAAGCCCAGCGGACGCCCGCAGGTCGACACCTTCGTCACCGAAGTCAGTCAGGACACGTGGATCTATTTCCCGTGGGATCTCGGCTACTCGTTCCAGCCGCCGATCCGCGGCCCGATCTGAGCCGCCGCGCCGCCGCCCTCGCAGGACGCCGGCCGCAATCAGGCGAGGAAGCCTTTCGGGGCCACCCCGCCGGCCGCGCCGGAGCGTCGGCCAGCCCATCGGGGCCAGCCGCCCGCTCCCCTACTCGCTGACCGCCACCGTATCGTCGGAATCCGAGCGCTTGCGCCGACGGCGGCCACGTCCCGAAGCCGACGGGGCCGGGTTCAGCGGACGCTCGCAGTCGATCGTCTTGAGGGTGCGCCCGTCGAAGGCGATTCCGATCTCTCCGGAACGCAGCTTCAGCGCGGCCTCGCCGAACACCGTCCGGCGCCAGCCCGTCAACGCGGGTGCGTCCTGTCCGGCCACGATCGCCTCGAGGTCGTCCACGGTGGCCAGCACCTTCGGCGCCACCCCGTGGGCCTCGGCGGAAAGCTTCAGCAGCACCTTCATCAGCTCGACGGCCGAGCTCGCCCCCTCGATGCTGGGCTTCCGCTTGGGAAGCGACGGCAGCGAATCCGCCGGCCGCCCCGCGACCTCGTCCATGATCGTCAGGACCGCCTGCCCCAGCCGCGAACGCTCGAAACCCTTCGGCACGGCGCGCAGCTTGGTCATCGCCACCGGCGAACGGGGTCGCTGCAACGCCAGCTCGTAGATTGCGTCGTCCTTCATCACGCGGTTGCGCGGCACGTCCCGCTCCCGCGCCTCGCGCTCGCGCAGCGCCGCGAGCTCCTGCAGCACGGCGAGCTCCAGCGGCTGGCGGGCCCGCGCCTTCAGCCGCCGCCAGGCGTCCTCGGGCTTCAGGTCGTAGGTGTCAGGCGAGGCAAGCAGTGCCATCTCCTCCGCCACCCAATCGGTCCGATCCTTCTGCGCCAGCGTATCGCGCAGGTGGATGTAGACCAGCCGCAGGTGGGTGACGTCCGCCAGCGCATAGGCGAGCTGCGCCTCGCTCAGCGGCCGCGCCGACCAATCGGTGAACCGGCTCGACTTGTCGACCACCGCGCCGGTCACCCGCTGCACGATCTGGTCGTAAGCCACCGAGTCGCCGAAGCCGCACACCATGGCGGCGACCTGCGTGTCGAACAGCGGCTTGGGCACGTCGCCGGACAGGTGGTGGAAGATCTCGACGTCCTGCCGCGCGGCATGGAACACCTTCATCACCGACTCGTCGGCGAGAAGGGCGAACAGCGGTTCGAGCGAAATGCCCTCGGCCAGCGGGTCGATCAGAGCCGCCTCGTCCATCGAGGCGATCTGCACCAGGCACAGCTTCGGCCAGAACGTCGTTTCACGCAGAAACTCCGTGTCCACCGTCACAAAGGGCGCCGACGAAAGGCGCTCGCACAGAGCCGCGAGCGCGTCGGTTGTCGTAATCGTCTCCACTAGACCTGCGGCTTTACGGGGCGGGGGAACACGTCGGCATCTTCCATCGGCTGGGTCGGGAAGCCCGCGATCGAGCCCATCATCTCACGGTCGCGGCCGATCTCGACCGGACTGACCGCATACGCAGTCAGAAGCTCGGCGATCGAACGTAACGCGTGCATGTGAATCCGTTCATATCCGTGCGAGGCGTCGACGCCAAAGGTAACCAGAGCCGTGCGAACATCGTAACCGGCCTCCAGAGCGGCGGCCGAATCCGATCGATAATACTTAAAAATATCCTTCTGGTAGCGAATATCATTTTCCTCGCACAATTTCACCAGCTTCTGCGTCAAATGCCAGTCGAACGGCCCGGCCTGGTCGGCCATGCCGATCGTGACACCGAATTCACTCGAGTTCTGCCCGGGTGCCGTGGTGCCGTTGTCGATGGTGATCAGGGATGCGATGTCATCCGTCAACACCGAGGCCCCGCCAATACCGATTTCCTCGGCGATCGAGAAGATGAAAAAGAGGTCGACCGGCAGCTCTGCGTCGTTGCGGACGAGCGCCTCCATCGTGGCGAACAGGAGCGCGACGCCGGCCTTGTCGTCGAGATGGCGCGAAACGATAAAGTCGTTGTCGGTAAATTCCGGGGCGGGATCGATGGCGATCAGGTCGCCGACCGCAAAGCCCAGCCGCTCCAGGTCGTACTGATCCTTGATGATCGCATCGACACGCAGCTCGACGTTGTCCCACGACACCGGCTGCGTATCCACCTCCTCGTTGAAGGTGTGACCCGACGCCTTCAACGGCAGGATCGTGCCGCGATACGCGCCCTTGTCGGTGAAGATCGTCACCCGAGCCCCTTCGGCGAAGCGTGCCGACCAGTTGCCCACCGGCACCAGCTCGAGCCGCCCGTTGGGCTTCAGCATCTTCACCTGCGCGCCGAGCGTGTCGAGATGGGCGATCATGGCGCGCGCGCCGAGCGGGCTCTTGCCCGGCAGCCGTGCGCGGATCGCGCCGCGGCGCGTGATCTCCATCTCCAGCCCGAGCCGGCGCAACTCGCCGACCGCCGCCCGCACGATGGTATCGGTATACCCCGTGGGGGACGCGATCGAGAGAAGCTCGGCGAGCGTATCCTTCAGGTAGACGGTGTCGATCGTCAGGCGGGACACTGTTCCCCCGTGTCGAGCGAATTACGCGACGCCTGGCGCGCCGCATGCGGAATCGACTGCGGAAACAGCAAGTCGACAAAGCGCTCGGCGGTCGGTTGCGGCTCGTGGTTCGCAAGGCCCGGACGCTCGTTCGCCTCGATGAACTTGTACTTCGCACTGAGGTGCGAGGGCACCAGCAGATCGACGCCGACCACAGGAATATCCACGGCGCGCGAAATTTTCACCGCCGCATCGACCAAAGTCGGGTGCACATGGTCGGTCACGTCGTGGATCGTCCCGCCGGTGTGCAGGTTGGCCGTTCGCCGCACCTGGATCTCCCGACCCTCCTCCGGCACGTCGTCGTAGCTGAAGCCCTCGAGCGTCAGGCAGCGCTCGGTCTCGCCGTCCATCGGGATGTTGGCCTCGCCGCCGGTGGCCGCCGACCGCCGCCGGCTCTGCTTGGCGATCAGCTCGCGCACGCTCGAATGCCCGTCGCCGAAGATCCGCGCCGCACGCCGCACCGCGGCTGCCACGACGCGGTGGCCGATCACCACCAGGCGCAGGTCGTCGCCCTCGCAGAATTCCTCGACCAGGACGCGCTCGCAAACCTCCTGCGCACGCTTGAAGGCCGCATCGATGTCGTCGTCCTTCGTGAGGCCGACGGCGATCCCGCGCCCCTGCTCGCCGCGCGCCGGCTTGATCACCAGCTTCTCGTGCCTGTCGAACATCGCCCGGACGTCGTCGGGGTTCGCGGCCTCGATCTCGTCCGGCACCTCGATACCGGCCGCCTCGACGATCGCCCGCGTCACCGCCTTGTCGTCGCAGATCGACATCGCCACCGCGCTCGTCATCTCCGACAGGGACTCGCGGCACTTGATCGACCGCCCGCCGTAGGTCAGCCGGAAGTAGCCGTGCTCCTCGGAGATGATCTCGACGTCGATCCCCCGCCGCCGCGCCTCGTCGACGATGATCTTGGCGTAGGGGTTGAGGGACGCCTCCGGCGCCGGCCCAGCGAACAGCCGCTCGTTGATCGGGTTCTTGCGCTTGATCGTGTAGACGGCGAGCCGCTCGAATCCGAGCTTCTCGTAGAGCTGGATGGCAAGGTCGTTGTCGTGCAGCACCGAGAGGTCGAGCGTTGCGCAGCCGCGGTCCTTGAAGATCTCGGCAAGCCGCCGCACCAGCGCCTCGCCGACGCCCGAGCATCGCGTCTGCGGGTCCACCGCCAGGCACCAGAGCGAGGTCCCCTTGCGCGGATCCCCGAAAGCCCGGGCATGGTCGATCCCCGTCACGGTGCCGATGATCATCCCCGTCACGGTGTCCTCGGCGACGAGGTATGTGAACGCCCGGCTGTCTCGCCGGCGCCAGAAGAAGTCCGGCCGCACCGGCACCATGCCGCGCGAGGAATAGATGCGGTTCACCGCCTCCGCGTCTTCCTCGTTGGCGAGACGCCGGACAATGTAGCCTTCCGGCTTTCGATCGGACGGCTCATATTCGGGCAGGTCGAGACGGTAGGCATGGCTCGGGTCGAGGAACAGCTCCAGCGGCGCCGCCGAGAGCATGACGTGCGGCTCCTCGACATAGAACGCGATGTCGCGGCGCCCGGGCCCCTCGTCGCGCATTGCGTCCGCCAGCACCGCCGCCGACTCGTACGTGTCGGCGAAATGCAGCGTTCCCCAGCCGCAATCCAGCGAGACGTTGGTGGTCTCCGCGGTTCGGGACACCGGTTCATCCATGTTGTCGCGACCTGTCACCACTGCAGCTTCGGACATTAAAACCTCAGATCCGATGGGACTGTAGCCACATCTCGAGGAGCGCAACCTGCCAGAGTTCCGACCCCCGCAGCGGCGTGATGTGTGCCGGCGGATCCGCCAGCAGCTTGTCCAAATACGCGGGATTGAACAACCCACGCGTTTTGGCGGCCGAAGCGCCCAGGACGTCCTCGACCATCTCCTTCACCGGACCTGAAATATATTTCAAAGCCGGTACAGGGAAATACCCCTTCTTGCGATCGATGATCTCGTTCGGCACCAGCTGCCGCGCGACGTCCTTCAGGACGCCCTTGCCGCCGTCCTTCAGCTTGTGCTCGGCCGGGATCTTCGCCGCGAGCTCGCAGAGCTCGTGGTCGAGGAACGGCACCCGCGCCTCCAGCCCCCACGCCATGGTCATGGCATCCACCCGCTTCACCGGGTCATCAACGAGCATGACCGTCGAATCGATCCGCAGCGCCTTGTCGACCGGATCGTCCGCACCCGGGATCGCGAACTGCTCGCGCACGTAGTCCAGCGCCGCATCGTGGTCGGCGAGGTAGGGAGAGGCCACCTCCTCCGTCATGCGCCGGTAGTCGCGGTCGAAGAACGCCTTCGAGTACGCCGCCAGCGGGTCGTTGGCCGATGCCATCGGCGGGTACCAGTGATAGCCGCCGAAGATCTCGTCCGCGCCCTGCCCGGACTGCACGACCTTGATCTGCTTGGCCACCTCCCGCGACAGCAGGAAGAAGCCGATGTTGTCGTATGAGACCATCGGCTCCGGCATCGCGCCGACCGCCAGCGGCAGGTTCTCGATCATCTCCGAGGACGGCACGTAGATGCGGTGGTGGTCCGTGTCGAACCGCTTGGCGATGATGTCGGAGAACTCGAACTCGTTGCCGACCTCGCCGTGCGCGTCCTCGAAGCCGATCGAGAAGGTCTTGAGGTCCTTCTGCCCCGCCTGTGCCAGCAGCGCGACGATCACCGAGGAGTCGACACCGCCCGACAGCAGCACGCCGACCGGAACGTCGGCGACCATCCGGCGGTCGACGGCCAGCTTCAGCGCCGCCATCACCCGGTCGCGCCATTCCTCGCCCGACACCTTGAGGTCCTCGGCCGTCCGCTCGTAGCTGACACGCCAGTAGACGTTGTCCTTGAACTCGCCGTTCGGCTCCATCACCCGCACCGTCGCCGGCGGCAGCTTGCGGATCCCGGACAGGATGGTACGCGGCGGCGGCACCACGGCATGGAACGACATGTAGTGGTTCAGCGCCACGGGATCGATCGAGGTGTCCACCTCGCCTGCCGCGAGCAGCGCCTGCAGCGACGACGCGAAGCGCACCCGCTTCGGCCCGTTGGCATAGTAGAACGGCTTGATGCCGAACCGGTCGCGCCCCATCACCACGCGCTGCGTCTCGCGCTCGTGGATGACGAACGCGAACATCCCGTGGAACCGCTTCACGCAGTCGATCCCCCAGGCGTGATACGCCTTGAGGATCACTTCCGTGTCACCGGACGAGAAGAAGCGGTAGCCCTTCCCCTCCAGCTCCGCGCGCAGCTCCGGGTAGTTGTAGATGCAGCCGTTGAAGACGATCGAAAGGCCGAGCTCCGGGTCCGTCATCGGTTGCGACGAGCGGACCGACAGGTCGATGATCGTCAGCCGCCGATGGCCGAAGGCGAACCCGTCCCGCGCCAGGATTCCCTGACCGTCAGGCCCACGCGGCGCCATAGCGTCCGCCATCTTGACCACCGCTGGAACCGACGCCGCCGAGCCGTCGAACCGCACCTCGCCACAGATGCCACACATGAAGCGTGTTTCCCTCTTCGCTGCACTACCCGGGTGAACTCACCCAGGGAACATAGGACAGAAACCGGCATTTCGTTCCATTTACGCGAACGAAAATTTCTAGTTTCGTCCCTTGACGGCCTTCCCGCGGCGCCCGATCGCCCGCCCGGCCCCCGATCTCGTCCGGCCCAGCCTATCGGCCAAAGCCGCGTTCAGGAACCGGGGGGGCCGACACTCCTGAGAAACCGGGCCGACCGGGGTTCACCCGCCCCAGCCGTCCAGCACGGTCCCGACCGTAGTCGCAGCCTCGGCCGCCTTGCCCGGCAGCTCGAGAGTGGAACGCGAGAACCGGGGCGCCGGCGAAGCCTCCAGCTTCCCGTCCCGCTCGGCGAACACGCCGCGCGCGGCCATGTGCGCATGCGCCGGCGCCTCGCTCATCGTCAGGACCGGCGCCACGCACGCGTCCGTCCCCTCGAACAGGCCCGACCACTCGGCCTGCGTCCGTGCCGCGAAGACACGCTCCATCCGCTCCCGCAGCGCCGGCCACGCCGCCGTGTCCCACTGGGCGTCGAACGCGGGATCGTCGAGCCCCGCGATCCGCCTCAGCTCGGCATAGAACTGAGGCTCGATCGCCCCCACCGACATGAACCGCCCGTCAGCGCACTTGTACGTCCGGTAGAAATGCGCCCCGCCGTCGAGGAAGTTCGACTGCCGCGCCTCCACCTGCCGGCCCTTGCGCACCAGCATGTGGAACATGGTCAGGAGCCCCGGCACGCTGTCGACCATCGCGCAATCGATCACCTGGCCGCGCCCCGACGCCTGCCGCTCCACCAGCGCCGCGAGGATCCCCATCACCAGGTACATCGTCCCGCCGGCGTAGTCGCCGATGAGGTTGAGCGGCGGCACCGGCTCGTCCGGCGTCCCGATCGCCGCCAGCGCGCCCGTCAGCGCGATATAGTTGATGTCGTGCCCGGCCGCCTTGGCGAGCGGCCCGTCCTGCCCCCAGCCCGTCATGCGCCCGTAGACCAACTCCGGATTGCGCGCCGCGACGATGTCCGGCCCCAGCCCCAGCCGCTCCATCACGCCGGGCCGGAAGCCCTCCATCAGGACGTCCGCCGCCCCGATCAGACGCAGCGCGTCCTCGATCCCCGCCGGATCCTTCAGGTCCAGCGCCACGAAGCGCCGCCCGCGGGAGGCGATGTCGTCCGGATCGATGGTCGCGACCCCCGTGCGCTCGATGCGCACGATGTCCGCGCCCAGATCGGCGAGCAGCATTCCCGCCAGCGGAACAGGACCGATCGCGGCGAACTCGACGACCTTTACGCCCTTCAATGGCCCCGTCACCGGGCACGCCCTCGCACGCTTACCTTCCGGTTCAACATCCTCGCCCTCCCGAGATTTTTCCGTATCCCGCCGCGTTCTGCCGCCCCGCGCAAGTGCCACGGCGCCGCGTCCCTCGAACGGCTCGCATTTGCCGGCCGAGTGCTGTACCGCCATGGCAAAAGACGACACGAGACGGAGGAAGACGAGCGTGACCGACCCGGTCCTTTACGAGCGCGACGACGACGGCATCGCAACGATCACCCTGAACCGCCCCGACACACGCAACGCCATCTCCGACCACGACATGATCGAGGCGCTGCTCGACCGCCTGGAGGAGGCCGACCGCGACATCGACGTGCGCGTCGTCATCCTGACCGGAGCGGGGCCGGCCTTCTCCTCCGGCGGCAACCTCAAGACGATGTCCGGTCCCGGCGGCCTCGCCGACGAGCTCCCCGCCCAGACGCGCCGCAACTACCGCTACGGCATCCAGCGCATCCCGCTGGCGATGGAGGCGCTGGAGGTTCCCGTGATCGCCGCCGTCAACGGCCCGGCGATCGGTGCGGGCTGCGACCTCACGCTGATGTGCGACCTGCGCATCTGCTCGCACAACGCCCGTTTCGCCGAGAGCTTCGTGAAGGTCGGCATCATCCCCGGCGACGGCGGCGCCTGGCTGCTGCCGCGGATCGTCGGCTTCTCCAAGGCGTGCGAGATGGCGCTCACCGGCGACCCCGTCGACGCCGAGGAGGCGCTCGCCTGCGGCCTCGTCTCCCGCGTCGTCACCTCCGACGACCTGATGGCCGAGGCGAGGAACCTCGCCCGCCGCATCGCGGTCAATCCGCCGCATGTGGTGCGCATGACCAAGCGCCTCTTGCGCGAAGCCGGCCAGGTGAGCCTGCCGACCCTCCTCGAAATCTCCGCCGCCAAGCAGGCCCTCGGCCACGCGACCGCCGACCACAAGGAGGCGATCTCCTCCATGCTGGAGAAGCGCAAGCCGACCTTCACCGGCCGCTGACCTGACGGCCGGGGCCGCCGGCCCCCGCCGCCCACGCGCGGGCGGCCCCTCGTCTGGTCCACGGAACCGCGGTTCGCGCGGTTCCGCACAGGCGTCACCGGTCCCGGCCGCTGACGCCACGATCGTCCGCAGGCGGCACCCGCCCCGGTCCGGACGCAACGGGCCCCATCCACGCCTTTCCGACCCGTCGCCTTCCCATCGCGCCCTGCGCGTGGGATACGCTCTGGCGAAACGGAGAGTTGATTGTGCGCACCGAGAAGATCCCCGCGACCGTCATCACCGGCTTCCTCGGCGCGGGCAAGACGACGCTGATCCGTCACCTCCTCGAGAAGGCCGACGGCCGCCGCATCGCGCTCATCATCAATGAGTTCGGCGACCTCGGCGTCGACGGCGAAGTGCTGAAGGGCTGCGGCATCGAGACGTGCGGCGAGGACGACGTCATCGAACTCACCAACGGCTGCATCTGCTGCACCGTCGCCGACGACTTCATCCCGACGATGACCGCGCTTCTGGAGCGCCCCGCCCGGCCCGACCACATCGTCATCGAGACCTCCGGCCTCGCGCTGCCGCAACCGCTCGTACAGGCCTTCAACTGGCCCGGTATCACAGAGCGCGTCACCGTCGACGGCGTCGTGACCGTGGTCGACGCCGCCGCCGTCGCCGCCGGCCGTTTCGCCTCCGACCCCGCGGCCGTCGACGCCCAGCGCCAGGCCGACCCGTCGCTCGACCACGAGTCGCCGCTGGAGGAGCTGTTCGAGGATCAGCTCCGCGCCGCCGACCTCGTCGTCCTCAACAAGGTCGAGACGCTGGAGCCCGCCGCGCTCGACGCCGTGAGGGAGACCGTCGCCCACTCGACCCCGGCGCCCCACGTCGTGTCCCCTGCCGGCCACCTCCCGCCGGAGGTCCTCCTCGGCCTCGGCGCCGCGACGGAGACCCTCATCGCGGGCCGCAAGTCCCACCACGAGATGGAGCACGAGGACGGCGGGGAGCACGACCACGACGAGTTCCACTCCTTCGTGGTCGACGCCCCGGCGATCCCCGACCCGGACCGCTTCGTCGCGATGCTGAAGGAGATCGTGGCACGCCACGACGTGCTCCGCCTGAAAGGCTTCCTCGACGTTCCCGGCAAGCCGATGCGAATGGTGGTCCAGGGCGTCGGCGCGCGCCTCGCCTCGAGCTTCGATCGCCTGTGGCAGCCGGGCGAGCGCGCGACCCAGCTCGTGGTGATCGCCGAGGCCGGCGTCAACGAGAGCGCCATCCGCAACGAGATCGAGGCGGCCGTCGGAGAGCGGCTCTCCGCCTGATGCACCTCCTCCTCGCACAGCGCGGCACCATCGCCGACGAGGGCGAGGCGATCGACCTCGGCCAGACGCCCGCCGACATCTGCGTCCTCTCCGCGGCGGACACGGAGCTCGCCTCCCTCGCCGCCGCCCAGTCCGCGCGCCCCGCCGACGCGCCGGGCCTGCGCCTCGTCAACCAGATGCGCCTCGCCCACCCGATGAGCGTCGACCAGTGGATCGAGCGCACCGGACGGCATGCCCGCCTCATCGTTGCGCGCGTCCTCGGCGGGCGCGGCTACTTCCCCTACGGCCTCGACGCACTCCACGCGGCCGCCCGGCGCCACGGTATCCACTTCGCCGCCCTCCCGGGCGACGCCCGCCCGGATCCCGAGCTCGCCGCCCTCTCCACCCTCGACGCCGGGGACGCCGTGGCCCTCTGGCACGACCTCGTCGAAGGCGGCGCCCAGAACGCGGCGCGGTTCCTCGACCGCGCGCGCGCCATCCTCGACGACGCGCCCAGGCCCGGCCCGCCCGAGCCACTGCCGCCTGCCGGGATCTGGCTGCCCGGCACCGGGATCGCCTCGTTCGAGGATCTCGCCGCCACCTGGACCCCGGGCGCGCCGGTCGCCGCCATCACCTTCTACCGCGCGCTCGTCCAGGGCGGGCAGACCGGTCCCATCGACGCCCTCGCCGCCGCGCTGCGCGCCGAAGGCCTCAACCCGCTCCCCCTCTTCGCCGCGTCGCTGAAGGACGCGACCAGCCAGGAGGTCATCCGCGGCACCTTCGCCAAGGCGAGCCCCGGCGTCATTCTCAACACCACCGCCTTCGCGGCGAGCACGCCCGGCTCCGACGGCGGTACCGTGCTCGACGAAACCGGCGCCCCCGTCCTCCAGGCGATCCTCTCCGGCTCCACCCGGGCCGCGTGGGAGTCCGGCGCGCAGGGCCTTACCGCGCGCGACCTCGCCATGAACGTCGCGCTCCCCGAGGTGGACGGGCGCATCGTCACCCGCGCCATCGCCTTCAAGGCCCTCGCCCGGTGGGACGAGCGTACCGAGTGCAACGTCGTGCGCTCGGAGCCGGAGCCGGAGCGCGTCCGCTTTGTCGCCGAGCTCGCCCGCCGCTGGGCGACGCTCCCGGCCGACCCGGCCGACCGCCGCGTCGCCATCGTCCTCGCCAACTACCCCAACCGCGACGGCCGCCTCGCCAACGGCGTCGGCCTCGACACCCCGGCCGGCACCGTCACGCTTCTCGAGGCGATGCAGGCCGCCGGCTACGCCACCGGCCCGCTCCCCACGGACGGCAACGCCCTGGTCGAGCGCCTGCAACGCGCCCCCACGAACGCCAACCCGCAGAACCCGGCGACCGTCACGCTTCCGCTGGACGCCTACGCGAAGTTCTTCGCCCGCCTCCCGCAGGAGGTCCGCGACGCGGTCACCGAGCGCTGGGGCGAGCCCGAGGCCGACCCCTTCTTCGCTCCTGCCCCCGCTCCGTCCGGACCCGCCACCCCTTCCGGCGCATTCGGCCTCCCGCTGGTCCGGCTCGGCCACGTCCTCGTCGGCATCCAGCCCGCGCGCGGCTACAACATCGACCCGAAGGAGACGTACCACGCGCCGGACCTCGTCCCGCCGCACGGCTATCTCGCCTTCTACGCCTTTCTGCGCGGCGAGGTGGACGCCGTCATCCACATGGGCAAGCACGGCAACCTCGAGTGGCTGCCCGGCAAGGCGCTCGCCCTCTCGGACCGCTGCTTCCCCGAGGCCGTCTTCGGCCCGCTGCCCCACGTCTACCCCTTCATCGTCAACGACCCCGGCGAGGGCGCCCAGGCCAAGCGCCGCGCCCAGGCCGTCATCGTCGACCACCTCACCCCGCCGCTGACGCGCGCCGAAAGCCACGGCCCGATGCGCGACCTCGAGGCGCTGGTCGACGAGTACTACGAAGCCTCCGGCGGCGACGCGCGCCGCACCCGGCACCTCGCCCGCGAAATCCTGGACCTCGCCGCCACCAGCGGCCTCGCCGAGGACATCGGCCTCGCCGGCCTCGCCGAGCAGGACGCGCTGGAGCGCCTCGACGCGTGGCTGTGCGAGCTGAAGGAACTGCAGATCCGGGACGGCCTGCACGTCTTCGGCCGATCGCCCGAGGGGCGGCTGCGCACCGACCTCCTCGCCGCCCTGGTGCGCACCCCTCGCGGCGAACAGCCCGGGGACGCATCCCTCCTGCGCGCGCTCGCCGCCGACCTCGCGCTCGGCTTCGACCCGCTCGCGTCGGCCATGAGCACGCCCTGGACCGGCCCGCGCCCCGACGCCCTCGGCGCCTCCGCCGCCCCGTGGCGCACCGAGGGCGACACCATCGAGCGCCTCGAGGGGCTCGCCGCGGACCTGATCGACGGCGCGCCCTGCCCGCCCAGGTGGACCGCCACGGCCGCCGTGCTCGCCGAAATCGGCACCCGCCTCGCCCCGGCGGTCGACGCCTGCGGGCCGCGTGAGATCGCCGGCGTCCTCACCGCGCTCGACGGGCGCTTCGTGCGCCCCGGCCCCTCGGGCGCGCCGAGCCGCGGCCGCCCCGACGTGCTCCCGACCGGGCGGAACTTCTACTCCGTCGACACGCGCTCGGTACCGACCCCGGCGGCGTGGGAGATCGGCCGCCGCTCGGCCGAGCTGGTCCTGACCCGGCACCTGCAGGACCACGGCGACTGGCCGACGTCCATCGCCCTCTCCTGCTGGGGCACGGCCAACATGCGCACCGGCGGCGACGACATCGCCCAGGCCCTCGCCCTGATCGGCGCCAAACCGCTCTGGGACCCGGCCTCGCGCCGCGTCACCGGCTACGAGATCACCCCGCTCGCGGTCCTCGGCCGCCCGCGCATCGACGTCACCTTGCGCATCTCCGGCTTCTTCCGCGACGCCTTCCCGGACCAGATCTCGCTTTTCGACCGCGCCGCCCGCGCCATCGGCGCGCTCGAGGAGGACGCCGCCGAGAACCCCATCGCCGCCCGCATGCGGTCCGAGCGCGAGACCCTCCTCGCCGGGGGCACCCCGGAGGACGAGGCGGCCGCCCGCGCCGGCCACCGCATCTTCGGCTCGAAGCCCGGTGCCTACGGCGCAGGCCTCCAGGCGCTTATCGACGAGGGCGGCTGGGAGACGCGGGACGACCTCGCCGAAGCCTTCTCCGTCTGGGGCGGCTACGCCTACGGCGCCCGCGCGGAAGGAACCCCCGACCGCGACGCGCTACGGACGCGCCTCGCCACCGTGGAAGCGGTGCTCCACAATCAGGACAACCGCGAGCACGACCTCCTCGATTCGGACGACTACTACCAGTTCGAAGGCGGCCTCACCGCCGCCGTGCAGCGCGAGCGCGGCACGCGGCCGGCCGTCTACCACAACGACCACTCCCGCCCCGAGCGCCCCGTCGTGCGCACCCTCGAGGAGGAGATTGCCCGCGTCGTGCGGGGCCGCGTCACCAATCCGAAGTGGATCGCCGGCGTCATGCGGCACGGCTACAAGGGCGCGTTCGAGATGGCGGCGACGGTCGACTACATGTTCGCCTTCGCCGCCACCACGGGCGCCGTGAAGGACCATCACTTCGACGCCACCTACGCCGCCTTCGTCGCCGACGAGACGGTCGCCGCGTTCATGAAGGCCAACAACCCCGCCGCGTGGACCGAGATGACCGCCCGGCTCGGCGAAGCGATCGCCCGCGGCCTCTGGCATCCCCGCTCGAACGAGGCCGCCGCCACCCTGACCGCCACGGCCTGACCGCCGCGCGACCACGGCACTGCGGATCCCAGCCTGTTGTTCCCCGGTGAAGCCCGAGCGCCCCCGGCGCCTCCGCCTGACCGCGTCAGTCGAGGCGCTGGAACATCACCAGCGCGTCCACTTCCCCCGCGGCCGGGTGCATGAATGCTCCGGGAAGGCGCGTCAGCGTCTCGAACCCCATCGACGCCCACAGCCCGACGGCGCGGACGTTGGTCGCGACGACGAAGTTGAACTGCATGGCGCGGTAGCCCCGCTCGCGTGCATGGCTCAGCGAATGGGCGCACATCCCGCGCGCGATCCCCCGCCCGCGCGCCGCCGCCGCGACAGCGTAGCCGCAGTTGGCCACATGGCGCCCGCCGCCGGCCTGATTGGGCCGGATGTAGTAGGAGCCCAGCACCTCGCCGTCGACCTCGGCCACGAAGGTCTCGCGGTCGCTGGCGATCCAGTACGCCAGCGCGTCCGCCTCGCTCATGTCGCGGTCCAGCGCGTATTCCTCGCCGGCGCGGATGATCGGCTCGATGATCGACCAAACGGCAGGCGCATCCGCCTCGGTGATCGGACGGATCAGCATCGTCTCATCTCCTTCAACCCCGTCGGGGCACTCGTCTCTCGTTCCAGTCACATCGTCACCGGCAGTCGCCTAGGACACCGCCCGCCGCCGCCCCCGCGCCTTCGGGGTCTTCGGCGGCTTCGCGGCGGCGCCGCGCCGGGCCGCCTCCAGGGCAGCACCGGCGTAGCGGACCAGTTCGTCGGGATCGTCGAAGCATTCGGCCGGGAGGCGGCGGTAGCTCGTCGCGATGACCTTCTCGCCGCGGCGGAAGCTGAACGGCTCGGCGTCCGCCAGCATCTCCTGCGTCTCGGCATCGGTCTTGAGGTACACCTCGCCGTAGGCGACGAGCGCGAACATCACCCCGTCGGCCCAGACCCCCTTGCCGCCGAACATCCGCTTCACCGAGACCGGACCGAGCGGCGAGAACAGGTCGATGAGGTCGTCCGCCTCCACCTCAGGATCCCGACGCCGGCCCGTGTCCCGGGCGCGGCCTGGCGAAGGCGCCGTTGACGCGCGCGCTCGGCACCGCCCCGGGCAGTTCGACCCGCCCGTCGGCGAGCGCGTCCACGGCGGTGAGGAAGCTGCCGAGCGCCACCTTGTAGAGGTTCGAGCCCAGCGTGATCCGCCTGACGCCGAGGGCCCTCAGCGCGGCGAGGTCGTTGCTCACGCCGCCGAGCCCGGCGATGACGCTGACCGGCACGCTCGACGCCTCCAGAACGGCCTCGACCTCCGCGGCCTCGGTGAGATACGGCACGTAGATCACGTGCGCGCCCGCCTCGACGTAGAGCGGGATGCGCTCCAGCGCCTCCGTCAGCCCGTCCTTGCCGAACGGCGCCAGAGCCTCGCAGCGTCCGGTCAGCACGAAGTCGCTGCCGGCACGCTCGATGGTGTCGCGCGCCGCCTCTAGCCGGCGGCAGGCGACGACGCGGTCGTAAAGCGGCTCCGGCCGGTCCGAGACGAGATCCTCGATCGAGCAGCCCGCGACGCCCGCGTCGATGGCGGCCTCGATCGTCTTGGCGACCTCCGCCGGCGTCTCGCCGTAGCCGCTCTCGAAGTCGCCGTTGACCGGCAGGCCGGCGGCGGCGCTCAGCGTCGCGGCGTGGGCGACGGCGCTCTTGCGGTTCAGCGATCCGTCGGGCTTGCCCATAGTCCACGCGCACGCCGCCGACGAGGAGGCGATCGCCGAGAAGCCCGCCTCGGCGAGGAGCTTGGCGCTCCCCGCGTCCCACGGGTTCGGCAGCACGAGGAAGTCCTCGTGCAATGCCCGGAATCGGGTCGCCATGTCGGCGATGTGCGGGGGAGGATCGATGGGTGCGGGATGTGGGCCTGGCACGGACAGAGCTCCCGTCGTTGGAGGCGTTGTCGCCTCGCCTACCCTGTTAGCCCGTGCCCACGTTTCGGTCCATCCCGAACCATGCCCGCCTGCGGGCCGCCTCAGAACTCCAGCTTCATCCCCACGTGGCTCTTCTTGAAGCCGAGCCGCTCGTAGAAGGCGTGCGCGCGGGTGCGGGAGGCATCGGAGGTGAGCTGCACGAGCGCACACCCCTCCGACCGCGCCAGCGCCATCACATGGCGGATGAGCGTCTCGCCGAGCCCCCGGCCACGATGGGAGGATGCCACCCGCACGGCCTCGATGAGCCCGCGCCTCGAGCCGCGCCGGCTCAACCCGCTCAGCACGGTGAGCTGCGCGCACCCCACGACTTCGCCCCCGTCGACCGCGACGATGAGGTGGTCGTACGGGTTCGCCGCCATCGCCTCGAACGCGGCGACATACTGCGGCAGGGGCGGATCGCTCACCGTCTCGCGGCTCGCCCCCAGCACGTCGTCCGCCAGGAGGCCGACGATGGCGGCGATGTCGCCCTGCTCCGCCGGCCGCATCTCGACCCCGCTCACCGGCGCACGCCCTCGGCCGCGCCATCCCATCCGTTCCAGCCCATCGTCGTCCGTCCCTCAGGTGACGCCGGGCATCCCGGCGCCCGGCAGGACGGTCAGCTAACACGGAATCGGCATCTGCGGGGGACGCTCGGCACGCGTCCGGACGCGGCCCGGCACGCCGGGACCGCCGCCCGGATTGGCATGCATTTCATCCCAAATCGGACAGTCGATCGGGATCTCTCGGCGGGGCGCAAGAATAGGCAACGATCCGTTGCATGAAGGCCGCAAAACCCTGCGAACTCACGCCCCTACCCCCTCCGGATCCACCGCCCCCGTTGCGCCACGATTGGCGCCCCGGCAAGCTCGTCACATTCCGAACGGACCACTCACCGAGCCTACTGAGAGGAACCGAACATGCGCGCCATCGTCACCGTCCTGGGGCTGAGCCTTCTGTTGGCCGGCTGTGTGACCGGCGGGTCCGGTTCGTCGATCGACGGCAACTGGAGCTCGGACGACGGCGTCTTCATCGCCAATTTCAACAACGGCGCCTTCACCTCCCGCCTCACCGGCACCGGCGAGACCGTCGTGGCCGACGGCCGCTACGCCCGCAGCCCGGACGGGATCACGCTGTCCTGGACGTCGATCGCGGCCAACGAGAGCCGCGCCGCGAAGTGCGTCTTCGTCACCACGCGCCAGCTCTCCTGTGCCCCGTCGGTCGGTCAGCCCTTCACCATGACGCGGGTGCGCTGACGCCCGCCACACGGGCGGCCACGCTCACTGCCCGAACGCGCCGGGACCTGCGAGGGGACCCCGGCGCGCCTTCGTCTCAGATGCCCGGACGCACCACGTTGAGGAGCGGTTCGCCGGCTTCGACGCGGCGGATGTTCTCCGCGATCGTCGCCGCGCGGCGCGACCACAGGGCGTCCGTGATCGCCGAGGAGTGCGGCGTCAGGATCACGTTGTCGAGACCGAAGAAGTCGAACCGCGAGGGCGCCGGCTTGTCCCCCTTGCTGCGCGGATACTGGTACCAGACGTCGATGATCGCGCCGCCGATCGACTTGCTGGAAAGCGCGTTGAACAGCGCCTCCTCGTCGATGGTCTCGCCGCGGCCGACGTTGATGATCACGCCCGTCGGCTTCATCGCCGCCAGCATCCTGGCGTCGAAGATCCCCTTGGTGACGTCGTTGAGGGGCAGCGTGTTGAGGACGTAGTCGCACCGCGGCAGCACCTCGGCGAGCGCGTCGCTCGGGTGCACCTCGTCCGCCGGACCACCGTCGGGCCGCCGCGCCACCGCGAGCACCGTCATCCCGAAGGCCGCCGCGCGCTTGGCCGCCTCGCGGCCGATGCGGCCGAAGCCGACGACACCCAGCGTCTTGCCGTAGAGCTCGCCGTGCATGGTGCGGAAGCGTGAGAACTCCGGCCACGTCTGCGCCGTGAAGCTCGCCCGCATCCTTGCGAGCCCGATCTCCCACTCCAGCATCGCGGCGAGCACGTACTCGGCGATCGGGATCTCGTGGTCGTAGACGTTGCAGACCGTCGTCTCCGGCGCCAGCGTCTCCATGGCGACGCGGTCCGTGCCGGCGCCGGGGAGCTGAAGCAGCGCCACCGGCGGCATGGTCCCGCCCGGACGGTCCATCTCCATCGAGATGACGACGTCGTCCGGCTGGAACTCGATGTCGAAGTCGGGCGTGTTCCGGGCTTCGTTCGGAAGCGTCACGATCTCGACGTCGTGGCCGATGGCGGCCGGCAGCTTTTCCCGCAGCGTCGGCGGGTAAACGATCATCACAATGCGCATGGACGGTCCTCGGAGGTAGAAGGTGACGCCGTCAGAGCGCTTTGACGATCTCCTCGACCATCTTCTTCGCGTCGCCGAACAGCATCATGTTGTTGTCCTTATAGAACAACGTATTGTCGATGCCCGCATAGCCGGAGCCGAGCGAACGCTTGACGAAGAGCACGGTCTTGGCCTTGTCCACGTCGAGGATGGGCATGCCGTAGATGGGCGAGGACGGGTCGTCGCGCGCGGCGGGATTGGTCACGTCGTTGGCGCCGATCACGAAGGCGACGTCGGTCTGCGCGAACTCGGAGTTGATGTCCTCGAGCTCGAAGACCTCCTCGTAGGGCACCTGCGCCTCGGCGAGCAGCACGTTCATGTGGCCCGGCATGCGGCCCGCGACGGGGTGGATCGCGTACTTCACCGACACGTCCGCCTCCTTGAGGGAGTCGGCCATCTCGCGCAGCGCGTGCTGTGCCTGCGCCACCGCCATGCCGTAGCCCGGCACGATGATCACGGAGCCGGCATTCTTCATGATGTAGGCCGCGTCCTCGGCCGAGCCCTGCTTGACGGTCCGGTCGCCGAGGTCGCCCGCCGGTCCCGTCGTCTCGCCGCCGAAGCCGCCCAGGATCACCGAGATGAACGAGCGGTTCATGCCCTTGCACATGATGTAGGACAGGATCGCGCCCGAGGAGCCGACGAGCGCGCCGGTGATGATCAGCGCCGTGTTGCCGAGGGTGAAGCCGATGCCGGCCGCCGCCCAGCCCGAGTAGGAGTTCAGCATCGACACCACGACCGGCATGTCCGCGCCGCCGATGGGGATGATGATGAGGCCGCCCAGCGCCAGCGCCGCCAGCACGATGACCCAGAACAGGAAACGCTGTGTCAGCACCATCTGGTCGGCGCCCACGAACCAGACGACGACCATGAGGAGGAAGATCAGCAGCCCGGCGTTGATGAAGTGGCGCAGCGGCAGGATGATCGGCTTGCCGGACATGCGCCCGTCGAGCTTGGCGAAGGCGATCACCGAGCCGGTGAAGGTCAGAGCGCCGATCGCCGCGCCGATCGCCATCTCGATCAGCGACAGCGTCTTGATGTGGTAGGGCGTGCCGATCCCGAACGCCTCGGGCGCATAGAGCGCGCCGGCGGCCACGAACACCGCGGCGAGGCCCACCAGAGAGTGGAAGGCGGCGACGAGCTGCGGCATCGCCGTCATCGGGATGCGCCGCGCCATGATGGCGCCGATCGCCCCGCCGATGCCGACACCGACGATGATGAGGAGCCAGCCCATGATGTCCGGCGCCGCCAGGACCAGCGTGGTCAGGATGGCGATCGCCATGCCGATCATGCCGAAGCGGTTGCCCTGACGGCTGCTTTCCGGATGCGACAGTCCCCGCAGCGCGAGGATGAACAGCACGCCGGAGATCAGGTAGAGGATGGCGGCGAGGTTGGGGCTCATCTCGGGTCAATCCGATTATCGTTGGCGCGCGGAGCGCAAGAATTGGCAGCGCGCGAAGCGCCGTGGCTCATTCCGCGACAGGTGCGGGAGTCGAGGGGGGCCGGCCCACCGTCATCGCTTCTTCTTGTACATCGCCAGCATGCGCTGGGTGACGAGGAAGCCGCCGAAGATGTTCACCGACGCGAGGATGAGCGCGATGAAGCCGAACAGCTTGGCCCACAGCGCGCCCTCCGCGTCGGCGAAGGAGACGCCGGTGGCGAGCAGGGCGCCGACGACGATCACCGAGGAGATGGCGTTGGTGACGCTCATCAGCGGCGTGTGCAGCGCCGGCGTCACCGACCACACGACGTAGTAGCCGACGAAGATCGCCAGCACGAAGATCGCGAGGCGGAAGATGGTCGGGTCGATCTGGCCGTGGGTGGCGGCGCTGGCCGCCGCCGCGAGAGCGTCGGCCTGGAGCGCGGCATGACCCGCCGCATCCGCCGCGATCGAGGCCGCGTGGGATGCGTCGGCCGCCTGCGTGGCCGCCTTCGCAGCGGCCGTCGCGGCCTGCGCGGCGTCGCTCGACCGCGCGGCGGCTTCGGCGGCGGTGCGCGCCGCTTCCATGGCGGCGCCGGCGTTGTCCTCGTTCATTCGCTCTTCCCTGGTCGCCGTTCCGGCATCACTGGCCGCGGCTCAGATATCGTTGGGTCGATCGGGCGTCAGCCCGCGGTGCTCGCGCTCTGGGCGGGTGCTGCCGGTGCCGTGCCGCCGAACCGCGGATGCACCATCGCACCGTCCTTGGTCAGCAGGGTCGCCGTCATCAGCTCGTCGTCCCACTTCGGCGCGAAGGCCTTCTCCTTGTCGAGGAGCACCGTGTCGACGAATGTGAAAAGGTTCTTGGCGTAAAGCAGCGACGCGGAGGCCGCGATGCGGCCCTGAACGTTGCGGTGGCCGATGATCGTCGTCGGACCGACGGTCACCACCTCACCCGCGACGGAGCCCTCGACGTTGCCGCCGCGCTCGACCGCGAGGTCGACGATCACCGAGCCCGGCTGCATCGAGGCGACCATCTCGGACGAGATCAGCTTCGGCGCCGGCCGGCCCGGAATGAGGGCCGTGGTGATGACGATGTCCTGCTTGGCAATATGCGTGGCGACGAGCTCGGCCTGCTTCCTGCGATAGCCCTCGCTCATCTCCTTGGCGTAACCGCCGGCGGTTTCCGCGGCCTTGAACTCCTCGTCCTCCACCGCGATGAACTTCGCGCCGAGCGAGGCGACCTGCTCCTTCGCGGCCGGACGCACGTCCGTCGCGGAGACCGCGCCACCGAGCCGGCGCGCCGTCGCGATCGCCTGGAGGCCGGCGACGCCCGCACCCATCACGAAGATCTTGGCGGCGGGCACGGTACCGGCGGCCGTCATCATCATCGGGATGGCGCGGTCGTAGACCTCGGCGGCGTCGATCACCGCCTGGTAGCCGGCGAGGTTCGCCTGGCTCGACAGGATGTCCATCGACTGCGCGCGGGTGATGCGCGGCATGAGCTCCATCGCGACCGTGGAGAGACCGGCCTCGGCCATCGCCTTGAACCCGTCGAGGTCGCCGTAGGGATCGAGCGCGCCGATGACGAAGGCACCCTTCTTCGCCGCCGCCACGACGGACGGGGACGGACGGCGCACCGTCAGGATGACATCGGCACCGCCGACGGCCGCCTCGGCCGTCGGAGCGATGGTGGCACCGGCTGCACGATACGCCTCGTCGGGCACGCGCGACTGTGCGCCCGCCCCGCTCTCGATTGCGACCTCGGCGCCGGCATTGACGTAGCGCTTCACAACGTCCGGTGTTGCGGCAACGCGCGTGTCTTCGGCCTCGGCCGGAACGGCGATCTTCAAGCGTAACCTCCCGTCGCGAACTTAACTGTCGCGTGCGTTATTATAGGAGGAAGACGGCCATGGCGATCAAGATGACCACGATGATTCCGACCCCCCACTTTATGAGCGAGATAAACGCCTCGTAGGTCTGCACGTGTTCCTCGAACTCCGTGCGCGGCGGGTTCCCGTTATCGTCGACGAGGGCGTAAGTCGGTTCACTGGCCATAAGAATCCTCCCGTTCAGCGCGTTCTACTGGCGCGCCATGACGCTGGCAAGAAAACGACGCCAAGCCAAGCGCGGTTAGGCCCAATCCTTTGGTTGGGTGTGTCCTAGACCAAAGTACGGACCCCGGATTGCGCCACGCGGTCGAGGAACCGCGCGTAGGTCTCGTCGAGCGCGGCCAGGATCTCAGGGTCGATCTCGACCTCGGTCCGGTCCGCGTAGCCGACGTAGGTGCGGCGTTGCTCCGGCTCCGCCGGCTCCTCGCCCTTCAGCACCTTCACCACGTTGCCGACGGAGCGCGCCATCCGCTCCTGCGCCACCACCGTGATCCGCTCGGCGGGAAAGACGCGTGTCAGCTGGTCGAAGAAGAGGTCGACCCGGAAGCGGTGGACGCTCTTGCGGTAGTAGTCGTCGACCGAGCAGTTGGCCCAGAACTCCGGTTCCCGGTGGACGAAATGGTTCGGATGCGTGCCGTTGCGGGCGATGCGCCGGTGCATGTTGTGCCAGGAGAGGAGCACCCGCGGCAGCGGGCGGAAACACAGGACGATGTCCGCCCCGCCCACCTGGTCACGCAGCGCCTCGAGGTCGGTCCGGCTGAGGACGTAGGACGGGCACTTGTGCACGACGAGCTTGTCGTCCGGCAGGTTGGTCCGGTCGGGGAAGCATGCGTCGACGGAGCCGTTCGGGGAGCGGATGACGTGAACGTCGTCCTCCTTCTCGAACCCGCGGATGAGGGCCGACGTCCCGCATTTGGGGAAACCGACGATAACGATCTCTCGCATGCGCGCCTTCGAACCGGACCAGCAACTTATCCGTGTTACTAAAGGCGCTTGCGCTTGTCAGCCCACCAGCACCGCGCGCCGGAGCCGGAGCGCGCCTAGAAGTGCTGGAACCGTCCGTCGAGGACCTCGGCGGCGTGGCCGTCGCGCAGGAGCGTCACGCGCGGCTCCCCGCTGCGGATCGTTCCGACCGGGGTCGCTGTGAACCCCAGCGCCTCGATCGCGGCGACGTAGCCGGCCACCTGCCCGTCCGGCATGGTGGCGAGGATCTGGTAGTCGTCGCCGCCGGTGACGGCGCGGTCGAACGCCGACGGATCGGCCGCGACCGCCGCCCGCACCGCCGCCGACAGCGGGACCGCCGAGAGGTCGAGCTCGGCGCCCGCGCCGGCCGCGCGGCACATCTTGGCGAGGTCGCCGATCAGCCCGTCCGAGACGTCCATCGCAGCGCTCGCGAACTCGCGCACCACACGCCAGGCCGCAACCGGCGGATCCGGCCACAGGTACGCACGGTCGAGCGCCTCGGCGTGCGAGGCGTCGATGGCATAGGGTGCCGCGAGCCGCGCCTGCAGGCCGAGCGCTGCGTCGCCGACGGTTCCTGTCACGACGATCCGGTGGCCCGGCCGGGCCGCCCTCCGCCGCACCGTCGCGCCGCCGCCCGTGCGCCCGAACGCCGTCACCGTGATCGTCGCGCCGCCGCCCGGCGAGGCGCGCAGGGTGTCGCCGCCCAGCAGGGTCACACCGTAGCGCGCTTGATCGGCCGCGAGACCCGCGGCGAACTCGCGCGCCCAGTCGCCCCGACAGTCCGCCGGGAGCGCCAGCGCCAGCAGGTAGGCGAACGGCTCCGCGCCCTTGGCCGCGAGGTCGGAGAGGTTCACCCGCAGCGATTTCGCCGCGATCGCCGCCGGCGGATCGTCGGGGAAGAAGTGCACGCCCGCCGCCAGCGCGTCGCAGGTGACGACGATGTCCCCCGCCCCGCCGGCGAAGGACGCCGCGTCGTCACCCAGCCCGTCCGCGCCGGCATCCGTCGCGAGCGGCGCGAACACCGTCGCAATCAGCGTATCCTCGTCCACGCCCCGTCAGCCGAGGAAGTCGAGGATGTGCCGCGCCACGACGTCCGGCGCCTCACGCGGAGGAAAGTGGTTGAGACCGGCGAGGACATGGCGCTCGTAGCGCGCGGCGAAGAGATCGCCCTTGCCGTCCGACGTCGCCGCCGCGGTGACCGGGTCGGCCTCGCCGTGCAGCATCAGCGTCGGCACGCGGATCGTCATGTCGGCGCGCTGTGCCGCCCGGAGCGCGTCGTACTGCGGATTCGGCGCCGCGTTGCCCCAGCGCACCGAGTAGGAATGGATCGTCACGTCCGGCCAGTCCGGATTGTCGAACACCGGCGCGGTCGCCTCGTAGGTCGCCGCGTCGAACGGGAAGTCCGGCATCCAGATCGTCCAGATGTAGTGGGCGAAGCCGCGCGGGTCGTCCTTCAGCCGCTTCGCCCCGTACGGCGTCGCGAAGAACCAGTGGTACCAGTAGTTCTGGACCTGGCCGAGCGGCATCGGCTGGTCCGCCGTGTTGGTGCCCCAGCCGACGGAGATCGCGACGCACGCGGTCACCCGCTCCGGCGCCGCATGGGAGGCCACGTATGCCGCGCGCGCGCCCCAGTCGTGGCCGACGAGAACGGCCGTGGCGAGGCCCAGCCCGTCCATCAGGTCGAGGACGTCCTGCCCCAGCGCCTCGAGGTCTCCGGACACGGTCGCGCCGGGGCGGAAGGTCGTCGCCCCGAAGCCGCGCAGACAGGGAACGATGGTCCGGTACCCGGCCGCGTGCAGCGCCGGCCGCACCGCGTCCCAGCAGCGCGGACCGTCAGGCCAGCCGTGCAGGAGGATGATCGGGCTCCCGTCCTCGGGGCCCGACAGCTCCGCGGTGATGACGAGCGTCGGCGTCTCGACCGTCACCACGGAAGCGGCTTCAGCCACCGATCGCCTCCGGGCGCACCTTGCGCGCAATCGAATCCAGCACGCCGTTGGTGAGGCGGGGTTCGTCCTCGCCGAAGAAGGCCTTCGCGACCTCCACATATTCCGACACGATCACGCGCATGGGCACATCCTCGCGGTACATCAGCTCGAATGTCCCCGCCCGGAGCAGCGCGCGCAAGGTGAGATCGATGCGCCGCAGCGGCCATCCAGACTTCAGCGCCTCGTCGATGGCGCCGTCGATGTCGCGCTGGTTCGCCACCACGCCCGACACGATGCCGTCGAACCAGTTCATGTCGATGGCGCGCAGCTCCTCGCCGTCGAGGTCCTGCTTCAGGCGGAAGATCTCGAATTCCTTGACGATGTCGCGCGCGCCGGAGCCGGTCACGTCCATCTGGTAGAGCGCCTGCACCGCCGCGAGGCGCGCGACGGCCCGCTTGTTGGCAGGTTTCGCCTTATTCTCCTTGCGCGGCGGTCTCATCGGGTGAGCGCTTCGCGAAGGTCGTAGAGGGCGATCGCCGCAGCAGCCGCATCGCCGCCCTTGTCCTTCTGCTTCGGGTCTGCCCGCACCAGCGCCTGCTCCTCGTTCTCCACCGTCAGAATCCCGTTGCCCAGCGGCAGCCGGTTCGCCACCGTAAGGTCCATGATCGCCCGATTTCCTTCGTTGGCGACAATCTCGAAATGGTACGTTTCGCCGCGGATCACGCAGCCCAGCACCGCGAAGACGGAGTACGGCAGATCCCGCCGCCGTGCCGACGTCAGCGCCATCGACAGCGCCGTCGGGATCTCGAGCACACCCGGGACGCTGATGACGTCCGCCTCGAACCGGCGCTTGGCGAACTCGGCCTTGGCGCCCGCCAGAAGCATGTCCGCGATGTGATTGTAGAAGCGGGCTTCGATGATGAGCGCGCGAGAAGCCATGATGTCGTCCTTCGAAACGCCGCGCGAGGCGGCTGTCGCCCTGTCGATCGCCGACGGGCCGCTTTGCTAGCCGGCTATCCGTGCGCCAACAAGGCGGGCGACGTACCGCGCAATCGTGTCGACTTCAATGTTGACGAGATCGCCGGGCCGCCGATCCGCCCAGGTGGTGACCGCCAGCGTGTGCGGAATCATCGCCACCGTGAAGGTCTCCCCGGGCTCGTTCAGGCCGGAATGGGGGATGGGCGCGGTCGCGATGGTGTCCGTCGGGTCGTTCACCGTCAGCGAGGTGCCGTCGAGCGCCACGGAGCCCTTGTGGGCCAGCAGCGGCATGAGCTGCGGCGGCGGGGCGAAGCGGAAGGTGGTCATCTCCTCCCCGTCGACCCGCTCGACGATCTCGGCCCGGCCGTCCACGTGACCCGAGACCAGGTGGCCGCCGAGCTCGTCCCCGGCCTTCAGCGACCGCTCCAGGTTGATGCGGTCGCCGGTCTTCCAGCTGCCGATGGTCGTCTTGTCCATGGTCTCGCCCGACACGTCGACGCTGAAGGCCGAGCCGGTGCCGTGCGGCTCCAGCGTCGTCACCGTCAGGCAGCAGCCGGAGCAGGCGATCGATGCGCCGATGGCGATCGACTCGACCGGGTAGGCCGACGCGATGGTGAGCCGTGCACCGTCCCCGAACGCCTCGCAGCGGGTGATGGTGCCGACGTCGGTGATTATCCCAGTGAACATCTATCGCAGCCAGTGAAGCCATCGGTCGTCGCCGACGGGTGACACGTGGCCCAGTGCGAAGCGTTGCGCAAGCCTTGAACGCCCCTCCCCGCCGAATGGGCGGACCAGATCCCCGCCGAGCGCATGGGGCCCCTCGATCCACACCACCTCGTCGATGAGATCGGCCGCCCACAGCGCCTCGGCGAGAGCCGCGCCGCCTTCCACCATCAGCCGCGTCACCCCGGCCGCCGCGAGGGTGGCGAGGGCCGCGGCCGGGTCGATCCGCCGGTCCGCGCCCCGGGGCACCGCGACCACCGTCGCCCCCGCCGCCTCCAGCGCGGCGACACGGCCCGCGTCGACGTCGGGAGCGGCGAGGATCGTCGGCCCGGCGACGGTGCCGAAGGTCTTGGCGGGGCCGGCGAAAATCGCCGCGGTCGGCGGCGTGCGCGCCTCGGTGTCGAACACCACGCGCTGGGGCGAGAGTCCGGCCATGCCCGGCAGGCGGCATGTCAGCGCCGGATCGTCGGCGAGGACGGTCCCGGATCCGACCGCGATGGCGTCATGCTCGGCCCGCATCACATGCACGAAGCGGCGCGTCAGCGGCCCCGTGACGGCGACCTGCCCCGCTCCGAGCCGGCCGATGGCGCCGTCCGCCGATACCGCGAGCTTCAGCGTGACGTACGGACGGCCGAGGCGCATGCGGGTGAGATGGCCGGCCATGTCGCGCGTCGCCTGCGCGGCGCCGAGGCCGACATCGACGTCGATGCCGGCCGCGCGCAGCCGGCTGGTGCCGCGCCCGGCGACTTCCGGGTTGGGGTCCTCGATCGCCACCACCGCGCGGGCGATGCCGGCGGCGATCAGAGCGTCCGCGCAGGGCGGGCTCTTGCCGAAATGAGAGCAGGGTTCGAGCGTGCAGTAGACCGTCGCGCCGCGCGCCGCGTCGCCGGCCTGCCGCAGCGCCACCACCTCGGCGTGCGGGCGTCCGCTGTCCGCCGTGCGCCCGAGCCCGACCACGACCCCGTCCTTGACGATCACGGCACCGACCGACGGATTGGGCGCGGTGCGCCCGTTCCCCTGCCGGCCGAGCGCCAGGGCCGCCGCCATCCACGACTGGTCCGAGCGGCGCGTCCCGGTGTCCCATGCGGCACGGGTCAGCATAGTCGATCCTTCCGGGTGTCCGTCCTGGCGAGCATGACACGCTGTGTAGATCGTCGCCGCCGCCCGGAACACCGCCGCGGCGCGTCCATCCTCAGCTCGCGCGTCGTCGCGCGGTTGCCGCGCCCGCTACTCGGCCGCGTCCTCGGCGTCGTCCGCGGCCGCGGCCTCGGCGGGCCCGCGGACCTGGCCGACGCTGTGGGCGAGCTCGGTCACGAACGCCTCGAAGTCCCGCGCCTCCGAGAAGTTGCGGTACACCGAGGCGAAACGCACGTACGCCACGTCGTCGATGCCCTTCAGCGCGTCCATCACGCGGTCGCCGATCTCGGCCGCCGTCACCTCGCTCTCCCCCGTCGCCTCGAGCTGGCGCACCAGGCCGGAGATCATCCGCTCTATGACCTCCTCGTCGATGCAGCGCTTGCGGGTGGCGATCTGGATGGAGCGGGCGAGCTTGTCGCGGTCGAACGGCTCGCGCTTGCCGGAACGCTTCACCACGGTGAGCTCGCGCAGCTGCACGCGCTCGAACGTGGTGAACCGACCGCCGCACACCGTGCAGGCCCTGCGGCGGCGGATCGCGGCCCCCTCCTCGGTCGGCCGCGACTCCTTCACCTGGCTGTTGTCGGCCCCGCAGTACGGGCAGCGCACGTCCTACTCGGCGTAGATCGGGAAGCGCGCCGTCAGGGCGTGCGCCTCGTCCTTCACCTTCTTCGACACCGCCTCGTCGACGTTGCCGCCCTGGTCCATGGCGTCGACCACCTCGGCAATCATGCGCGCCACGTCCTGGAACTCGGCGACGCCGAAGCCGCGAGTGGTGCAGGCCGGGGTGCCGACGCGGATGCCCGACGTCACCATCGGCTTCTGCGGGTCGTTCGGCACGCCGTTCTTGTTGGTGGTGATCGACGACAGGCCGAGGCCCTTCTCGGCGTCCTTGCCGGTCACCCGCTTCGGACGCAGGTCGACGAGGATCACGTGCGTGTCGGTCCCGTTCGAGACGATCTCGAAGCCGTGGCCCTTGAGCGCCTCGGCGAAGGCCTTGGCGTTCTCGACCACCTGGTGGGCGTAGGCCTTGTAGGCCGGCTGCAGCGCCTCGCCGAAGGCGACGGCCTTGGCGGCGATCACGTGCATCAACGGACCGCCCTGGAGGCCGGGGAAGATCGCCGAGTTGATCTTCTTCGCCATGTCCGGGTCGTTGGTCAGGACGATGCCGCCGCGCGGGCCGCGAAGGGTCTTGTGCGTCGTCGAGGTGACGACGTGGGCGTGCGGGAACGGGCTCGGGATGACGCCGCCGGCGACGAGGCCGGCGAAGTGGGCCATGTCGACGTGGAAGGTCGCGCCCACTCTGTCGGCGATCTCGCGGAACTTCGCGAAGTCGATGAGGCGCGAATAGGCCGAGCCGCCGGCGATGATGACGGAGGGCTTGTGCTCCTCGGCGAGCGCGGCGACCTGGTCGTAGTCGATCAGGCCGGTGGCCGGGTCGAGGCCGTAGGCGACCGCGTTGAACCACTTGCCGGACAGGTTGACCTTCGCGCCGTGGGTCAGGTGGCCACCCGCGTCGAGACCCATGCCGAGAAGCGTGTCACCCGGCTTGGCGCAGGCGAGCAGCACCGCCTGGTTGGCCTGGCTGCCCGAGTTGGCCTGCACGTTGGCGAACTCGCACCCGAACAGGCGCTTCACCCGGTCGATGGCGAGCTCCTCGGCGATGTCGACGAACTGGCAGCCGCCATAGTAGCGCCGGCCCGGATAGCCCTCGGCGTACTTGTTGGTCAGCACCGTGCCCTGCGCCTCGAGCACCGCCCTGGAGGCGATGTTCTCGGACGCGATCAGCTCGATCTCGTTCTGCTGCCGCTCCAGTTCGAGAGCGACGGCGCGGGCGATCTCGGGGTCGCTGTCGGCCAGCGACCTCTCGAAGAAGGGGCGGGTCTCTACGGCGTCACGCAAGCTCATATGGGCCTCCAAGCACTGTGGCGGGTGGCGTCTCCGCCGAGGTCATCGAGATAGCCAGCGTCCGGAGCCGGCGCAATGCGCCAGGCGACGGACCGGTGGCACGATTGCGACAGCGTGCCGACAGCCGTGCGGCCGCGCCATCGCGGTGAACGTTTCGCCCGAGGGGCGGAGCGCTTCGGGCAACGCGCCGGCGCGCCGGGCCGGCGCCGGCGATGCCGGGCGGCCGCGGGACGGGCACGGGGCGCTGGTAGCATCGCGCGTCGACGCGATCCAGAACGGCGCTGTGGATGAGAGGCATTGCGCACGCGGCGAGGCGGCCGGACACGGCACTGCGGGCGGAGCGGCCCGGTCGCGTCGTCGGCCGCCGGGCGGATCGGATCGGTCACGATCGTCCCTATCTGCGCGTGCGGGCCGGTCCGGTGGCGGTACGCGGCGCGCGAGGGGTCCCGGCAGCGGTCCCTGCGCGGTGCCGGCGGCGCGGTCCACGGCCCGGACGACGGGCGGAACCGGCGGCGGGGGCTCCCGGTCTGCTGCACGGTGCCAAAAGCAAAATAGCCGCGGGGCAAACCACGCGGCCATCTCAAGTTCCCACAGGTCTGCGAAACGTCAGTGAAGAAGTTCGCCACCCCTGTCGTAAGTCCTCACTGCGATCTCCGCCGCAGCTGGACTTCGGATAGTCTGATGCCCCTGCCCTGTCAAGTTAACTCGACCGGAACGGGCGACGGCGACCGGGCGCATCGCGCTCCGGCGGCCGGTCAGCGGACCGTCGTGCCGCCGCTGTAGGCGACCGTCTCGGTGCCGTCGCGGTTGTAGATGTCGTCGCGGAAGTGGACGACGCCGTCCGCGTTCACCCAGGCGGTGATGTAGGCGAACATGATCTGCGTCTGCAGCTTCAGCGGAACGTCGAGGCGCTCGCCGGTGCGGATGACCTGATCGACCTGGGCACGGTCCCAGCCGTTGGGGGCGAGCAGCCAGGTGATCAGCTCACGCACGTTCTGCACGCGCACGCAGCCCGAGGAGTGGAACCGCGCGCCCTCGCCGAAGAGGCCCTTCTGCGGCGTGTCGTGCAGGTACACCTGATGGGTGTTGTGGAAGTTGATCTTCACCGTGCCCAGCGAGTTCAGCTCGCCCGGCTCCTGGCGGAACATGTACTGCGTCGCCTCGTCGGTGTTCCAGTCGATCTCGTTGTACGAGTACTCGCGGGACTCGTTGCCCCACTTGTAGATCCGGATCTTCTGGTTCGCGAGGTAGGACGGGTCCTGCTGCATCTTCGGGATCAGGTCGCGCCGCACGATGGAGACCGGGACGGTCCAGTACGGGTTGAAGTTGATCTCGTGGATGCGGGACGTCAGCAGCGGGCTCGGCCGGTCGACCTTGCCGACGACCGCCGTGTGACGGGAGCGCACGCGCCCGTTCTCGACCGCCTCGATCTCCGCGGCGGGGATGTTGACCAGCACGTAGCGGTCGCTCAGCCCCTTGGAGAGGTCCTGGATGCGGTTGAAGTTCGACTCCAGCTGGCGCACCCGCACATGGGCCGGAATGTTCATCGCGATCAGCGTCGGCGCGTCGAGGATGCCCGTCGCCGGGAGGCCGTGGCGCAGCTGGAAGCGGCGCACCGCGGTCGCGACGTAGGAGTCGTAGACGTCCTGCCGTCCGCCGCGCTCCTGGAGGTCGCCGGTGATGATCAGCCGCTGGCGCAGGACCGGGACGTTCTTGTCACTGGTGCCGAGGCGCAGCGCCTGCTTCGGGGAGTTGACCTCGGGCCAGCCGCCGGACGCCGCGATGGTGCGATACTGCTCGATCACGAGCTGCATGCGGCCGAGGGCCTGCGGCGAGAGTGTCGGAAGCTGCGAATTGACCGCGTTGACTTCCGGCAGCGTCGCGTCGAAGCGCTCGGACCACTCGGCCTGGTGCTTGTAGTCCTGCAGTGCAGCGAGCGGGCTCTGCCCGAAATCCTGTGCCGAAGCCGGCCCGGACAGGGCCATCATGGCAAGACCGACACTCAAGGCGCCCAGACGGGCGAAGACAGAACGACGTGGCAAAACAGTCACGCGACCCCCCGGAACTCACGGAACTCACGTCGCGGTACCACGCAAACGCACAGCGAACAACGTATGATCATGCGAAAGGGGTGCGCAAGACCTGCGCTCACGACTTGGTGAGCGCGTTCACCGGGAGAGCCCGGCCGCTTCGCGCGCGGCCAAGCGACAGTCGGTCACAGGCGGTAGAGCACCTGGTCCTTCCAGAACCGGTCGAGGCGCTTCAGCGTCTGCGTCGCGCTCTCGAGCTGCTCGGAATCGACGCCGCCGATGGCGCCGAGCGACTGCATGTGCCGGTTGATCAGACTGTCGACCAGAGCCGCGATCTCGGCGCCCTTCTCCGTCACCGAGATCCGGACCGTGCGCCGGTCGCGGTTCGAGCGGCGCTGCTGAAGGTAGCCGAGCTCGTTCAGCTTCTTCAGGTTGTAGGAGACGTTGGAGCCGAGATAGTAGCCCCGCGTCTTCAGCTCGGAGGGCGTCAGCTCCTCCTCGCCGAGATTGTGCAGGAGGACCGCCTGCACGTTGTTGACCTCGTCCCGGCCGACCCGGTCGA
This sequence comes from Acuticoccus sediminis, assembly GCF_003258595.1. Taxonomy (NCBI): domain Bacteria; kingdom Pseudomonadati; phylum Pseudomonadota; class Alphaproteobacteria; order Hyphomicrobiales; family Amorphaceae; genus Acuticoccus; species Acuticoccus sediminis. Next base: position 43,001 of record NZ_QHHQ01000006.1, on the reverse strand, counting down.
GCTCGTCCTTGACGACGTCGAGGAACCGGCGGTGCGCGCGTTCGATCAGCCGGATCGCCTCCACGTACGCCTCGTTACCCCGTGGGGTGACGGGCGCATCCATCGCCCGGTCACATTCCGTCTGCCGCACCACAAAATTCATGGTTCTGCCTCATCGGTTACCGGCCCGTTCGGGCGCTTTTCCGCGAGGTTGGCCCCATGCGCTAAAGCGGTCCTTAAGCCGCAGCGTTAACCAAAGGTGAACGCGAGGCACGTGGCATTTGCGTCACAAGGCCTTAGCCGCCGTTCGGCAGCATTGACGCGATCGGGCAGACCGGCCCGACGCCGTTTCGGAATCGCCTCTACACCGCTTCGGCGGGTCCGCCTAGAGCCGGAACGCCCTGACACGATGTCTCAGGGCGGCGGACCCGTTCAGCGCGGCCCGTCGTGCCGCTTCCAGGTCTTCAGAACGGCCAGTCCGACGGCGAGCGCCAGCGCCGCGATGTTGCCCACGAGCGCCAGGATCCCGAACGGCACCGAGTCCGGCGACAGGATCGCGGCGACGACGGCGGCCAGCAGCGCGCTCGCCCACAGGACGATGCCCCACGGCGCCGCGAGCCAGAGGCCGACGGAGATCACCGGCATCACCACGGCGGCGACGGCGGTCGAGATCCACGGCCCGCCGGGGTTGTGCCAGCTCGCGACGATCACGTCCGTCTCGTAGCCGACGAGGCGCATCCAGACGATCACCGCCCCCGCAAGCCACACCGCCGAGGTGATCCGCACCACGGTCGCGAGGGCGATGCCGAGCGGGTCGTGGCCGTCGTGGTGGCCGGCCATCGCCGCGTGGATCGCGGCGAGCGACATCGGCGCGGTGCGCGACGTGGTCTGGCGCGGCGGCCTGGCGTCCCGTGCCGTCTTGGCCGGCACTGACTTCGCCCCCGCCGAACCGTTCTTCGCCGGAACCTTCCCGGTCTCGGCCTTGTCGGCGACCGTCGCCGGGACCTGGGCGGCCGACGCCTGCGCCTCGCTCACCGGGACCGGGAGCTGCGCGCCGGCCGGACCCGACGGCCCGTCATCGGGCGGTGGCAATGCAGGAGAGCCGCCGGGGCCTGAGGCCGCCGGAGCCACCGCGCGGCCCGCCGCCGTCGGCGCGCCGGCGGGCCGCGCGGTGCGCGTCGTCGCCGGCGGTTTCGCCGCGTCGGGCCGGGGCGCTCCCTTGCCGCCCTCGCCCCGGGTCGCGTCCCGGGGGCCGGCCGGGTCCTTCGGCTGGGTCCCGCCGGACCGGACGGGGGCGGCGGCGCGGGCGGTGGTCGCCGGTCCCTCCGCCGGCGCGCTGGTACGGGTCGGGGCGGTGGTGCGCATCAGACCGCGCGAGGATGCCGCCGCGGCGGTCTTCGCGGCGTCGTCGTCAGCAGGTCCGTCGGACGAGGCTTCGGGCGGCATCTCAGGCGCCATGGGCCGACCGGCCCGCCATGTGCTTCAGCCCCAGCTCGCCGTGCGGGCTCGGCGCGAAATGCGCCAGCACCTCCCCCGGATCCACCCGGTCGAGCTCCGCCGGATCCCACTTCGGCGCATTGTCGCGGTCGATCAGCACCGCGCGGATCCCCTCGTAGAGATCGTGCCCGTCAAGGATCTTGCAGACGATCGAGAAGTCCATCTCCAGAACCTCCGCCGGGTCGAGGTCCTTCGCGCGGCGGATCTGCTCGAAGGTCACCGACAGGCTCATCGGCGAGCGCAGGCGGATCTCGTCGGCGGCGATCTTGGCGAACTCGTTGTCCCTGCCGGCCTTCTCGAGCCGCTCCATGACCTCGATGACGCTCGGCGCCGCGAAGGCGTGCGCCATCACCTTCCGGTCCCCGGCATCGAAGGGCTCGGTCTCCACCGTCAGCTCGGCGAGCGCGCCGTCGAGGTCGCGGGCGTGCGCGACGCGGTCGAGCGCGGCGTCGAGCGAGCCTTCCACGGGGTGCGTCACGTAGCCGACGGCGGCGGCCATGTCCCGCTTGATGCGGTGGCCGGTGAGGCCGAGCCACATGCCCGCCTCGTCCTCCATCCGCGACAAAAGGTGCGTGGCGCCGACGTCGGGGAAGAGGCCGATCGCCGTCTCCGGCATCGCGAAGGTCAGCGTCTCGTTGGCGATACGGTACGGACCGTGCGCCGACAGCCCGACGCCACCGCCCATGCACACGCCATGGATCAGCGCCACGTACGGCTTCTGGTACTGCGCGATGCGGTTGTTGGTGCGGTACTCGTTGGCGAAGAAGTCCGTCGCGCCGGCGCGGCGATCGTAGACGGAGCGGATGTCGCCGCCGGCGCAGAACGCCTTCTCCCCCTCGCCGCGCACGGCGACCCGGGCGATGCGGTCGTCCTTCGCCCACTCGTCGAGCGCCTCGCCGAGCTCCAGCACCATGGCCTCGGTCAGCGCGTTAAGCGCCTTGGGCCGGTTCAGCGTGACGAGCCCCGCCCGGCCGACCGTGTCGAAGTTGATGTCGCTCATCGGTTGGAGGGCTTCAAAAGATGACGGGCGATGATGACGCGCATGATCTCGTTCGTACCTTCCAAAATCTGGTGGACGCGGAGGTCCCGCAGGAGTCGCTCCAGTGGATAGTCCCGCAAATAGCCATACCCGCCATGAAGCTGAAGGGCGTCGTTGACGATCTGGAAGCCCGTGTCGGTCGCGAGACGCTTGGCCATCGCGGCCAGCGCCGTCGCGTCGGGCGCACGGCGGTCCACCGCGCTGGCCGCTTTGTGCAACAGAAGACGCGCCGCCTCCAGCCCCGTCGCCATGTCGGCGAGGCGGAACTGCAACGCCTGGAACGCCTCCAGCGGCTTGCCGAACTGCACCCGCTCCTTCATGTGCGCGGCGGCGAGCTCCAGCGCCTCGGCGGCCGCGCCGAGCGAGCAGGCGCCGATGTTGAGCCGACCGCCGTCGAGCCCGGCCATCGCGATCTTGAAGCCATCCCCTTCCGCGCCGATGCGGTTTGCGGCCGGCACGCGGCAGCCGTCGAAGATCACCGCCGCCGTCGGCTGGGAATGCCAGCCGAGCTTCTCCTCCTGGGCGCCGAAGGAGAGCCCCGGCGTCCCGCCCGGCACGACGAAGGCGCTGATGCCGGCGGCCCCCTCCCCGCCGGTGCGCGCCATCACGAGATAGATGTCGGACGCCCCGCCGCCGGAGATGAACGCCTTCGCCCCGTCGAGGACGTAGTCGTCCCCCTCGCGCCGGGCCCTTGTGCGCAGCGACGCGGCGTCGGACCCGGCGTTCGGCTCGGTCAGGCAGTAGCTCGCGAAGTGCTCCATGGCGCAGAGGCGCGGCAGGTACCGGGCGCGCTGCGCCTCGTCGCCGAAGCGGTCGATCATCCCCGCGACCATGTTGTGGATGGAGATATAGGCCGCCGTCGACGGGCAGGCCCGCGCCAGCTCCTCGAAGATGATCGCTCCGTCGAGACGGGTCAGCCCCGACCCGCCGTGCGCCTCCCCGACGACGATCCCGCCGAAGCCGAGCGCGGCGGCCCGGCGCAGGACATCGACGGGAAAGGTGTGGTCGCGGTCCCAGTCGGCGGCGCGCGGCGCGATCTCCGTGCGCGCGAAGTCGGCGGCCAGATCCTTGATGGCCGCCTGCTCTTCGGTCAGGTCGAAATCCATTCCATCCTCCCGCGGCCACAAGACGACGGGCCGGCTCGGCGCGTCAATCCACGGCGGACACCGGTCCAACGCCGCCTCGCACCGCTGACGCATCGGCGCGGCCCGGACCGACGCTGCCTTTGACTTATGGGGCTGTCATCATGCCTCTAACCTGTTGTGGCGATATGGCGCCCTGCCGTCCCGCCGCCGGACGCCCGCCTGAGCCACCGCCCGAGGTCCATCGCACCCGTGACGCCCCCCGACCAGCCGCCCGCCCCCGACATCGCCCGGACCATCGACGCCCTCGCCGCGACGTCGCCGGACGAGGCCGCCCGCGCCCTGCGCCAGCTCCCCAAGCGGCAACGGGCGGCGGTCCTCGCCGCCATCGGCGAGCGGCGCCGCCAGGAGGTGATGCGCCTCGCGTCCCACGAGGACGGCACCGCCGGCGCCATCATGACCTCGCGCTACGCGGCCGTGGCGGAGACCCTCACCGTCGGCGAGGCGCTGCACCAGCTCGCCGCCGCCAGCGACGCCGAGACGATCTACCTCGTCTTCGCCGTGGACGCGGCCCACCGCCTCGTCGGCACGGCGGACCTGCGCTCGCTCATCGCAGCCGACCGCAGGGCGCCCGTCGCCGGCCTCCTCGACCGCTCCCCGACGAGCGCGCGCGTCGACGACGGCGACGAGGAAGCCGCCCGCCGTCTCGTCGAGGCGCGCGCCCTCGCCCTGCCGGTGCTGGACGGCGACGGCACCCTCGTCGGCATCATCACCTTCGACGACGCCCAGCGCTGCCTCGAGGCGGAGGCGCGGGAGGACGCCGACCGCTTCAGCGCCATCCAGTCGACGCCGCAGGAGAGCGCCTACCTCGACGTCTCGTTTGCCGGCGAGATGCGGCGGCGCGCGCCCTGGATCCTCGGCCTCGCCGTCGCCGGCCTGATGGCGGGCTACATCGTCCACATCTACGAGGACGCCCTCGACGCGCTCGTCATCCTCGCCCTCTACATGCCGATGGTCGCCGACACGGGCGGCAACGTCGGCACCCAGTCGGCCTCGCTGGTGCTGCGCGCCATCGCGACCGGCGGCGTCGGCCTGCGCGACGCCGGCCGGGTCCTCTGGAAGGAGACGCGGGTCGGGCTCGGGCTCGCCGCGATCCTCTTCCTCTTCGCGGTGCTGAAGGTGTGGTTCATCTCCAACGGCAGCGACGTCCCGACGGCCCTCACCCTGGAAGGAATCGGCGTCGCGATCGGCGTCGCCATCGCCGTCACCGTCGTCGTGTCGGTGCTGATCGGCGCGATGCTGCCGCTGATCGCGCTCGTCATCCGCGTCGACCCGGCCGTCTTCGCCGGTCCGGCGCTCACCACCATCGTCGATGTCGTCGGCCTCTTCCTCTACTTCCAGATCACCACGAGGATGCTCGGCATCGCGCTCGTCGAATGACCCGCCCGCGGCACCCCGGGCCCTTGCAAATTCCCGCCAATGGCATGCCACTTGCCTGATAGGTGTCATGCCAACGAAGGAGCGTTTCGGTGAGCGACGACTATTCCAACCGCAGCTACGGCGAGATCCCGGTCGGGTTCGGGGACAAGCCAGGCATCGTCGTGGTCGACTTCCAGGTCGGCTTTACCGACCCGCAATACCCGCTCGGCGGCGCCCCGCTCGTCATGCGCGCGGTCGAGAACACGGCCAGGCTCCTCGAGGTGGCGCGGCGCTACGACGTGCCGGTGGCGAGCTGCTACACCTCGTACATGAACGAGCGTGAGATGCCGTACTGGAAGATCACGGCCGTGCGCGACACGTTCCGCGACGACCACCCGTCCATCGCCCTCGACCCGCGCATCCATCAGCCCGGCTACGACGTCGTGGTCTGCAAGAAGGGCCCGTCCATCTTCTTCCAGACCGGCGTCGCCGACTTCTTCGCCAAGGAGCGGGTGGATACCGTCATCGTCACCGGTTGCAACACCTCCGGGTGCATCCGCGCCAGCGCCATCGACGCGTTCAGCCATCGCTACCGCACCATCGTGCCGGAAGACTGCGTCGGCGACATCGAGGAAGGCCCGCACCACGACAACCTGCGCGACATCGGCCGCCGCTACGTCGACGTGACGAACCTCGAGACCGTCCTCGGCCAGCTCGAGACCTGGCGCCAGCGCAACGCGCACTGAACCGGGCCGGGTCCCGCAGGAGCGGACCCGCCCGTCCACATTTCGCTACCCTTCATCCAAGCCATTTCGGGGGGCGTGCCCAGGCTCCCGCCCCTCGCTCATCCCCCGTCCGGCGGCGACCGCCCGATCGGCGGGCGCCCTGTCGCGCTCGCCCCGCCACGCGCTCGATGCGCCGGTGGTCGGCCTCGCGTCCGAATGCGGCCGAGAAACGTCGATATTGGGACGCTGTGCCTCTTTCTGGGACGCCCAGCCATTTATCGCGACGCTGTGACAATCGTAGGTTCGCTCGTATCGATGCAACCAGTCGGACAGAGCGGCCCGTTGAAACCACGAACATTGCCGGTAGCGCCGCTGCCGCCCTGCCCCGCCGTTGTCGTCGGCCGCGCCGGCTAGCCGGCGACCACAGCGTGCCGTCGGTCCGGCGACCGCCCGGCGTGCCGGATCGCCCGGAGGCGCCGCGCACGATCGACGGCCCGGAGACCCGACGGCCCGAAAAATCGACGGCCCGAAAAATCGATAGGCCCAGACAATACGGAGGAAGACCCATGTGCCGGACTTGTGAGGGTGGGACGCTGTCCCGCCGGACCGTGATCGCGGGCAGCCTTGCCCTTCCGCTCGCCGCGGCGCCACTCGTGAAGGCTGCGGCGCAGACCCCGGCGGCCGGCCGCCCGTCCTCCCCGGAGGAGGCGCTGCAGCGGCTGATGGAAGGCAACGCGCGCTACGTCGCGAACCAGCCGATCAACACCGACCACTCTGTCGGCCGCGCCGAGCGGGCGGCGGGTCAGCAGCCGTTCGCGGCGGTCGTGAGCTGCTCCGATTCGCGCGTCTCGCCCGAGCTGATCTTCGACCAGGGGCCGGGCGACATCTTCGTGGTGCGCGTCGCCGGCAACTTCATCAACGAGGACGGCCTGGCCAGCCTGGAGTTCGGCGCCGCCGTGCTCGGCGTGCAGACCATCCTCGTCCTGGGCCACTCCTCCTGCGGCGCGGTCGTCGCGACGATCGACTCCATCGAGGACCGCGAGCTCCCGCCGGGTCACCTGCCGAGCCTCGTCAACGCCCTGCGCCCCGCCGTCTACGACGTGATGGAGGAGAACCCCGCCGACCTGCTGGTCGCCGCGACCAGACGCAACGCGAAGCTCAACGCCGCGAAGGCGGTCGAGACCGGGCCGATCCTGTCCGAGCTGAGCGGCGCGGGGAAGCTGGCGTCGGCGGCCGGCGTCTACGACATCGCGACCGGCAAGGTCGAGCTGATCTGACCCGCCGGCGGTTCCGCGCCACGCGCCGTCCGCGTCCGGATCAAGGGCCCCCTCCCCGGAGGAGCGGCGGTCCGGGACACGGGCGCGGACAGTCACGAACCTGTCGAGGGACGAGGGTACACCTACGAAACGATGCCCCGCCCTCGACATGACCTTCGATACCGGTTTCGCCCGGGTGCTCGCCATCGGTCTCGCCGCGGAACAGCGGCGCGGCCGGCAACCTCGACGCGGCCGTCAAACCGCGAGAGCATACGATCGACATGGGGCGCTGAGACTTCGCATATAATGCGCCCAAACATAACAATAGAAGGGGGGAGTGCCGGGGTCACGAGACGGAGAACACGATGACGACGACTGACGACACGGCGGACATCCCGCCCGATCGCGCCCCGCTCTGGGTCGACCTCGCCCTCCAGGGCGGCGGCTCCCACGGCGCCTTCGCCTGGGGCGCGCTCGACCGCCTCCTCGACTATCCGTGGATCGAGGTGGAGGCGATCTCGGGCACCTCGGCGGGGGCGATGAACGCCGCCGTCTTCGCCCACGGCATGACGGCGGGGGGCCGCGACGGCGCGCGCAAGGCGCTGCACGACTTCTGGCGCGCCGTCTCGCGCGCGGCGAAGGTGAGCCCGTTCCAGCGCACGCCCATCGACCGGATGTTCGGCAACTACACGCTCGACAATTCGCCGATGTACATCGCCGCCGACCTGATGGCCCGCTTCGTCTCGCCCGCGGCGATGAGCGGTGTCTTCAGCTGGAACCCGCTGCGCGACATCCTCAACGAGACGATCGACTTCAAGGCGCTCGCCGAAGGACCGATCAAGCTCTTCATCACCGCAACCAACGTGCGCACCGGGCGCGGCCGCGTGTTCCGCCGCGAGGAGATCACGGCGGACGTCCTCCTCGCCTCCGCCTGCCTGCCGACGATGTACGAGCCGGTGTGGATCGACGGCGAGGCCTACTGGGACGGCGGCTACGCCGGCAACCCGTCGATCGCGCCGCTGGTGCGCGAGTGCCAGTCGCGCGACACCTTCCTCGTCCAGATCAACCCGGTGACGCGCCAGGAGGTGCCGCGGCACGCCCGCGACATCCTCAACCGCGTCAACGAGGTCTCCTTCAACGCGACGCTGCTGAAGGAGCTGAAGATGATCGCGCTGATGCGCCAGGTGGTCGACCCCGGCAACACCGAGGGCCGGCAGTGGGCGGAGATGCGCCTCCACCGCATCGCGAGCGACATGATGGTGGAGCTGAGCGCGTCCTCGAAGCTGAACGCCGAATGGGGCTTCCTGCGGATGCTGCGCGACGAGGGCCGCAAGGCCGCGGACGCGTTCGCCACCGAGCACGGGGCCGACGTCGGCGTGCGCTCCTCGTTCGACTTCGAAAGCCTGCTCGAGGGAGTGTGACCGGATGGGCCTTCTGGGAATTCTGATCGGCCTCGCGGTCCTGATGGCGCTCGCCTTCCGGGGCTGGACGATCCTCCTCCTCGCGCCGCTCGCCGCGCTGGTCGCGGCGGCCTTCTCCGGCGAGCCGCTGCTCGCCCACTGGACGCAGACCTTCATGGGGGCCGCCGCCGGCTTCGTCGCCCAGTTCTTCCCCCTCTTCCTGCTGGGCGCACTGTTCGGCAAGCTGATGGACGACTCCGGCTCGGTGAACGCGATCGCCGACTTCATGACGAGGACGCTGGGGCCGAAGCGCGCCATCCTCGCGGTCGTGCTCGCCGGCGCGCTGGTCACCTACGGCGGCGTGAGCCTCTTCGTCGCCTTCTTCGTGATCGCGCCGATGGGTCAGGCGCTCTTCCGCGCCGGCTCGGTGCCCAAGCGCCTGCTGCCGGCCGCCGTCGCACTCGGCACCTCCACCTTCACCATGTCGGCGCTCCCCGGCACGCCGGCGATCCAGAACGCGATCCCGATGCCGTTCTTCGGCACCACCGCGTTCGCCGCGCCCGGCCTCGGCCTCATCGCCTCCGTGGTGATGCTCGGCTTCGGGCTCTGGTGGCTGAACTTCCGCCGCGCCCGGGCCGCCGCCGCCGGAGAGGGCTACGGCGAGGCCGAGCCCGCCGCCGCGTCCGACGACCTCAAGGTCCGCGAGCTTGCAACCACCGCGAGCGAGTTCGACCCGATCGAGATCGAGGCCGGCGAAAGGAGCGCCAAGCAGCCGACGTTCGCGCTGGCCGTGCTGCCGCTCGCCGTGGTGGTCGTCGTCAACCTGCTGATGGCCCAGCTCGTCCTGCCGAGCCTCGACTTCGGCTTCCTCGCCGAGCCGCGCTGGGGCGGAACCAGCCTCGGCGCCGTCGGCGGTGTGTGGGCCGTCGCCGTGGCGCTGCTGTCGGGCATCATCGCGCTCCTCGTCACCTCCTTCCGGCGCCTGCCGAAGCTGCGCGACAGCGTGGACGCGGGCGCCAACGCCTCGGTGCTGCCGATCCTCAGCGTCGCGAGCCTCGTCGGCTTCGGCGCCGTGGTCGCGGCGCTGCCGGCGTTCGAGATGGTGAAGGACTGGGTGCTGGGGATCGAAGGCGGGCCGCTCGTCAGCCTGGCGGTCGCAACCAACATCCTCGCCGCGCTCACCGGCTCGGCGTCGGGCGGCATGACCATCGCCCTCGAGGCGCTGGGGCCGACCTTCATGGAGATCGCCGCGACCACCGGGCTCGACCCGGCCGTGCTCCACCGCGTCGCGGTGATCTCCTCGGGCACGCTCGACAGCCTGCCCCACAACGGCGCGGTCGTGACGATGCTCGCCGTGTGCGGCTCCACCCACAAGGACAGCTACTTCGACATCGTCATGGCGGGCGTGGTGAGCGCGCTCCTCGCCCTCATCGTGGTGATCCTGCTGGCGAGCTCGCTCGGCTCCTTCTGATCACCGAACTCCGATCCGGCGCCCGCAGACGCGGGGCCGGCGCATGGCGCTCGTGGGCGGAACACGCAGGCGTCACTGGCGGGGACCGGCCCGGTGCGCCACAGTCGGCACGGCGAGAACGCCGTGCCGTCAGCTCCGGAGCCAGCCCTGTCCGCGATCCGCCCCTCCGCCACCTCTGCCGACGCCGATGCCGCGACGGGGCACGCCGCGCCGCCGGCGGCGCATCCGGTGTCGCAGATCGCGGGCTATATCGTCTTCGCCGCCGTGTTCGTCGCGCTGGAGCCACTCATCGCCCGCGAGGTCGCCGTGTTCACGACCCACAACTTCGGCAAGCCCGCCTCGCCCTGGGACGCGCGGCTCATCCTCGTCCCGCTGATCACGGGAACGGCGCTCCTCCTCGCGAGCTACATCCCCCTCGCCGCCTTCGTCTTCCGCGATCCGCGCCGCGGCGCGGCGCACGTCCTGCAGTTCCTCGCCGTCGGCCTCGTCGTCGTCCTGCTGGCGAGCGCGGCCGACTACGCCCTCCTCCTCGCCGGTCTCGTCAGCGCTGCGGAGCACGACATCGTCGAGCCGTTCCTGATCGTCGCCCTCCTCTACATGCCGCTCGCCGAGTTCGCGTTTCGCCCGAGCGATGTAGCCGCCCCGGCAACACCGCACCCCTGACCCTCCGCGAGCGCGTGGACGGCGGCCGGCCCGATCCGTTAAGATCGCGGCCCAAGCGGTGAGAAGAGGCAATCATGGATATCGACCCCCGCACGATCGGCGGCTCGCCCGTCGACGTCGCCGGCGTGCTCAAGGGCCGGCGGATGCGCCGGACTCGCCGGATGGATTGGTCGCGCCGCCTCGTGCGCGAGAACACGCTGACGGTCGACGATCTCATCTGGCCGATGTTCGTGACCGAGGGGCACGGCGTGCGCGAGCCCGTGCCCTCCATGCCCGGCGTCTTCCGCCTGTCGGTGGACGAGATCGGCGCCGCCGCCGAGGAGGCGGCCGAGCTGAAGATCCCCGCCGTCGCCCTCTTCCCGTACACCGGGCCGGACAAGCGCGACGAACAGGGGAGCGAGGCCTACAACGCCGACAACCTCGTGTGCCGGTCCTGCCGCGAGATCGCCCGCCGCGCTCCCGGCGTCGGCATCATGACCGACGTCGCGCTCGACCCCTACACCAGCCACGGCCACGACGGGATCATGGTCGGCGACGAGATCGTCAACGACATCACGGTCGAGGCGCTGATTCGCCAGGCCCTCACCCAGGTGGAGGCCGGCTGCCACATCATCGCCCCGTCGGACATGATGGACGGGCGCATCGGCGCCATCCGCACCGCGCTCGACGAGGCGGGGCACGAGAACGTCCTCATCATGGCCTATGCCGCCAAGTTCGCATCGGCCTTCTACGGCCCGTTCCGCGACGCGGTCGGCGCATCCGGCGCGCTGAAGGGCGACAAGCGGACCTACCAGCTCGATCCCGCCAACGGCGACGAGGCGATGCGCGAGGTCGCCCTCGACCTCGACGAGGCGGCGGACATGGTCATGGTCAAGCCCGGCATGCCCTACCTCGACGTGGTGCGCCGCGTGCGCGAGAAATTCGCCGTGCCGACCTTCGCCTACATGGTGTCCGGCGAGTACGCGATGATCGAGGCCGCCGCCGCCAACGGCTGGCTCGACGGGGAGCGCGCGATGATGGAGAGCCTGATGGCGTTCAAGCGCGCCGGGGCCGACGGCATCCTCACCTACCACGCGCCGCGCGCCGCGCGCCGCCTCGCCGCCGGCTGATCCCGAGCCACGATGGACGCGCCCGCGCCCACGATCAGCCCGGACGCGATCCGCGAGGCGGCCGCCCGCCTCGAGGGCGTCGTCCTCAAGACGCCGTGCCTCGCCGCGCCGCGCCTGTCGCAGCTCACCGGAGCCAACGTCTTCGTCAAGTACGAGAACATGCAGCCGACCGCGTCCTTCAAGGAGCGCGGCGCCTACAACAAGCTCGTCTCGCTGACCGCCGAGGAGCGTGCCGGCGGCGTCATCGCCATGTCGGCCGGCAACCACGCTCAGGCGGTCGCCTACCACTCGGCCAGACTCGGCATATCGTCCGTCATCGTCATGCCGGAGCGCACGCCCTTCGTGAAGGTCGCCGCCACCGAGGGCCATGGCGCGCGCGTCGTGCTGGCGGGCGAGACCATCGCCGAGAGCGCCATCGCCTGCGCCGAGATCGCCTCGGCCGAGGGACGGCTTCTCATCCACCCCTACGACGATCCGCGAATCGTCACCGGCCAGGGGACCATCGGCTTCGAGATGCTGGCCGAGGTGCCGGACCTCGACACCATCGTCGTCCCCATCGGCGGCGGCGGCCTCATCGCCGGCATCGCCACGGCGGCCAAGTCCGTGAAACCGGAGGTCGAGATCATCGGCGTCGAGGCTGCGCTCTTCCCGTCGTGCCATGCGGCCCTGCGCGGCGAGGTCGGCAAGTGCGGCGGCTCGACGATCGCCGAGGGCATCGCGGTCAAGACCATCGGCAAGGTGACGCTGCCGATCATCGCCGAGCTGGTCGAGGACGTGATCCTCGTCGACGAGCCGACGCTCGAGTGGGCCGTCAACGCCTACCTCACCCTGCAGAAGACGATGGCCGAGGGCGCGGGCGCGGCGGGCCTCGCCGCGATGCTCGCCCAGCCGGAGCGCTTCCGCGGCCGCAACGTCGGCCTCGTCCTGTGCGGCGGCAACATCGACCCCCGCATAGCCGCCTCCATCATGGTGCGCGAGCTGACGCGGGCGGGGCGGATCATCTCCATCGAGTCCGACTATCCGGACGAGCCGGGGCTCCTCGCCCGCATCACCTCCGCCATCGGCGGCGCGGGCGGCAACATCCTCGAGGTGACACACAATCGCCTCGCCCTCACCCACCTCGCGCGCGAGACCTCGATTCGCCTGACGATCGAGACGCGCGACGACGCCCACGCCGAACGCATCGTCGAGGCGGTCCGCGCGGCCGGTCTGACGGTGCGCCTGTCCGAGCACGTCGAAGGGCGCTTCTGAAGCCTGATGCACGAGACGCTTCGAAAGGCACCGGTGTTGCAACCGCGCCACCAGCCGGCGCGGACAGCGCTCCCCCCGATGGCGCCGCCCTCGCCGGCGTGGCAGAGGTTTGCGGCTGGAGAACAGGGAGATCGAATGGGCCTCGTAGCAGGACGCGCCGAGAAGCAATGCATTTGATGCGGGGACCGGACATGACTGCAAAGGACGCCATTCCACAGGTGGATGGCGCCGAGCAACACTTTGACGAACGGCAGGTCCGTGCGCCAAAACCGCAAGGCGACACCATCATGAAGCGAGCCCACCGCTAAATGGAAGCCGATATCGCGATGATGGGGACCCTCCTCGTCATCGCCGTCTCCACCATCCTCTACGCGACCGAGCGCTACTCCATCGAGGCGATCAGCCTCGGTACCCTTGCAGCGTACGTCGCGATGTTCGCCGTGTTCGGCCTGCCCGCGGGCGACCAGTCGCTCGACGTGGCCGACATCCTGTCCGGATTCGCCAACTCCGGCCTCATCACCATCGTGGCGCTGCTGATCGTCGGTCAGGGCCTCTTCCACACCGACGCGCTGGAACGTCCGGCGCAGATCCTGGTGCGATGGGTGGTCAAGCACGGCACCGTCGGCATCGCGGTCACGTTCATCTCCATCGCCGCGCTCTCGGCCTTCCTGAACAATACGCCCGTCGTGGTGATGTTCATCCCGATCATCGCGACGCTCGCCACGGCGCTGAAGTCGTCGGGGTCGCGGTTCCTGATGCCGCTGTCGTTCGTCACCATCCTCGGCGGCATGACGACCCTGATCGGCTCGTCCACCAACCTGCTCGCCGCCAACGTCGCGCGCGACGCGGGGGCGGTGGACCTCTCCTTCTTCTCCTTCACGCCGTTCGCGCTGATGGTGGCCGGCATCGGCCTTCCCTACGTGCTCGGCGTCATGCCGCTGCTGCTGCGCGAGAACCGCTCCATGGCGGAGGCGATGCGCGCCCAGGGCGGCAAGCAGTTCATCGCCGAGATCCCGATCCGCGCGGGCCACCCGCTGGTGGGCGCGGAGTCCAAGCAGGGCATGTTCCCCCAGCTCCAGGACATGACCGTGCGGCTGGTGCAGCGCGGGGAGCGGCCGCACCTGCCCCCGTTCGAGAACGTGAAGCTCCAGCCGGGCGACATCGTCATCGTCGCGGCGACGCGTCAGGCGCTGGAGCGGGCGCTCTCCACCAAGTCGGCCGTGATGGGTCAGGAGGGCGGCGACGACAAGCCGCCGGGCGTCGTCACCCTCGCCGAGGCGATCGTCGCGCCCGGCTCGCGCCTGATCGGCCGCACCGTCGCCCAGTCCGGCTTCCGCGGCGAGGTCGGCTGCGTCGTCCTCGCCATCGAGCGCCGCTCGCGCATGCCGCGCATGCCGATGGTGGACATCCGCATGGAGGCGGGCGACGTCCTCCTCTTCGCCGGGCCGCGCAAGGCCATCGAGGAGCTGCGCGGCAACCGCGACGTGCTCCTGATCGACTGGACCGCGGCCGACGTGCCGGCGCGCCGCCGCGCCCCCGCCGCCATCGCGGTGTTCCTGTCGGTGATCATCAGCGCCGCCACCGGGATCATGCCCATCGCCGCCGCCGCCGTCCTCGGCGCGTTCGCGATGCTGGCGACGCGCTGTCTGAACACGCGCCAGGCCGCGCGCGTGGTCGACAGCCGGATCATCATGCTGATCGCCTCGGCCATCGCCTCGTCCAACGCGCTGGCGGCGACGGGCGGCGCGGAGGCCATCGCGCACGGTCTCCTGTCGGTCCTCGCCGGCGCGCCGCCGAGCGTCGTCATGTCCGCGCTCTTCATCATGATCGCGCTGACGACGAACATCATGACGAACAACGCCGCCGCCGTGTTGTTCACTCCGATTGCAATCGGAATCGCCTCAACCTTGGGCTTGCCGGCGGAACCCTTCGTCGTCACAGTCATCCTCGCGGCGAACGCATCCTTTGCGACGCCGGTGGCGTATCAGACGAACCTGCTCGTCATGGGACCCGGCCATTACCGATACCGGGACTTTCTCATCGCGGGTGGCCCGTTAGTTCTGCTACTGTGGGGCGCATTCTCGATCATAGGCCCATGGTGGTATGGTTTGTGATGGCCGTGTCGTAACGGCGGAAGGTAAGGCGGAGGCGTCCATCAGCCCATGGTGAAGTCGAACGACCGCTTCGACCAGAACGCGATGGCCGAGTCCGAGCGGGAGACGCCGGTCCGTCCCCGCCGCAGGGTCACCGTCCGCCGCCTGTCCGAGCACCCGCAGTTCTATCTGACGGCTCCTTCCCCGTGCCCGTACCTGCCCGACCGGTACGAGCGGAAGGTCTTCACCCACCTCGTGGGCGAGCGCGCCGAGGCGCTGAACGATCTCCTCACCCAGGGCGGCTTCCGTCGCTCGCAGAACATCGCCTACCGTCCCGCCTGCGAGGGCTGCCGCGCCTGCGTCTCGGTCCGCGTGGTGGTCGACGAGTTCGAGTGGACGCGCTCGCTGAAACGCGTCTGGCGCGAGAACATGGCGCTGGAGCGCCGTGAGCGCCCGCCGCTCCCCTCGTCCGAGCAGTACAGCATCTTCCGCGCCTACCTCGACCGGCGGCACGCCGACGGCGGCATGGCCGACATGACCGTCCTCGACTACGCGATGATGGTGGAAGACACCCACGTCGACACGCGCATCTTCGAATACCGCGAGCCGGGCGGGCGCAACCGCGGCCCGCTGCTCGGCTGCGCGCTGACCGACATCCTCTCCGACGGCCTGTCGATGGTCTACTCGTTCTATGAGCCGGACCTGCAGATCTCATCGCTCGGCACGTTCATGATCCTCGACCACATCATGCGCGCGAAGGAGATCGGCCTGCCGTACGTTTATCTCGGCTACTGGGTCGATGGCTCGGACAAGATGGCCTACAAGACCCGCTTCCAACCGCAGGAGCGGCTCGGTCCGAAGGGCTGGTCGCGCGGATAGTCGCGAGACCCGGGTGAACGGAACGGATGACTGACCAGGCCCAGAGCGGCGTCACGCACAGCAGCGCGCCGCCCAAGCGCACCACGCCGCGCGAGTACGGCTACGCGCCCGGCCGGCGCCTGCCCTACGTCGCCAACGTGAGCTGGCCGCGCTCGGGCCACGTCCTCCTGTCACGCATCCTGCGGCAGACGTTCCAGGGCTGGTTCGGCTACTGCGAGTACTACACGCCCCGGCAGATGGAGAACTCGCCCTGCTGCGGCAGCTTCCCGTGCGAGCGGGCGGGCCTCATCAACATGAGCAAGCAGCACGACTTCGGCTTCAAGGCCGAGCTGCCGTCCGATCACCCGCTGATCGTGCAGTACCGCTCCTTCCTGCCGTCGGTGGTCTCCCACTGGGAGCAGCGCATCGCCACCTCCTCCACCGAGGACAGCGAGGAGGCGTTCCGCGCCTTCGCCCTGAAGCAGGCGCTCGAGTACAAGACCTTCCTCGACCGCTGGGTGCACAGCGCGCGCACCAACCGCCTCCTCCTCCCCTACGAGGCATTCACCGCCAACCCCTCGCAGACGATGCGGCAGGTGCTCGCCCTGTTCGAGGCGAGCGACTACGTCGCCGCGATGGAGCGCGTCATCGCCACCGTCGACGGCCTCACCTTCGTCGACGGCGGGCAGCAGCGCATCAAGGGCGCCGGCATCGCCGACCGCCGCGACGTGTCGGCCTACCGGTACTACGACGAGCCGTTCTTCGCCGAACTCGGCACCCTCACCCGCACCGATCCGGCCTGATCTTTTCCGCCCCCACGCACCGACACGGGCGTGGGGCGCGACTGCCGCGCCTGAGCCTCGGCGCCCGGGCTCGTCGGTGCGCCGGGCGCTCCGGGGCGTGGCGTCGTCGCGGCGCCGCGGAGGGGCGCCTGCGGTGCCGTCAGTTGAACTTGTTCGTGCGCGGCATGCCCTGCGGGGCCATGCGGCCGGCCGAGGCGCGCTCGCCGCGCCAGTCGGCGAGGTCGTCCATCGAGCGGCGATGCTCCCGGCCCGACTTGTCGCGCCAGGTCAGCCCCTCGGCCGCCTTGAACGTCTTGATGTCGGAGAGGCCGCCGTCCTTGTAGCGCTGCAGCCGCACGCCACGGCCGCGCGCCAGCGTCGGCACCTGCTCGATCGGGAAGACGACCAGCTTGCGGTTCTCGCCGATCACCGCGACGTGGTCCCCGTCCGCCCGCACGATCAGCATGGCGACGTCGCTGTCGGCCGGTGACATGACGGCGCGGCCGCGCTTGGTCGTGCCGATCAGGTCGTCCGCGCCGACGATGAAGCCGCGCCCCATCTGCGAGGCGATGAGCCACTGCGACCCGGCCTCGTAGACGAACATCGCCGAGATCTCGACACCACCGGAGAGCTCCAGGATGAGCCGCAGCGGCTCGCCATGGCCGCGCCCGCCCGGCAGCTTGTCGGCCCCGAGGGTGTAGACGCGGCCGTCGGTCGTGAGGATCAGCAGCTTGTCGGTCGTCTGGGCGTGGAACCAGTGGCCCATCTGGTCGTCCTGGCGGAAGGCCAGCTTCTCGAAGTCGTCTGTGTGGCCCCGCAATGCGCGGATCCAGCCCTTCTGCGACAGGACCACGGTGATCGGCTCGCGCTCGATCATCGCCTCGGCGACGATGTCGGCGCTGATGGTGGACGGGGCGTCGGCGAAGGAGGTCCGGCGATGTCCGAGCTTCGTGTCGAGGCCGAAGAGCTTCCTCACCTCGCGGACCGAGCTGGCCACCTTCTGCCACTGCTTGTCTTCCGACCCGAGCAACGCCTCGAGCTCCGCCCGCTCGGCGGTCAGGCGCTCGTGCTCCTTGCGGATCTCCATCTCTTCCAGGCGCCGCAACGACCGCAGGCGCATGTTGAGGATGGCCTCGGCCTGCACCTCGGTCAGCTCGAAGACCTTCATGAGCTCGGCCTTCGGATCGTCCTCGTAGCGGATGATCTGAATGACGCGGTCGAGGTCGAGGTAGACGACGAGGAAGCCGTCGAGCACCTCCAGGCGGTGGACGACCTTCTCGAGCCGGTGCTGCGCCCGGCGGACCGCGACCTCCTTGAGGTGGTCGAGCCAGGCGCGGATCACCTCGATCAGCCCGACCACGCGCGGCACCTGCCCGCCCATCAGGACGTTCATGTTGAGCGGGATGCGGGTCTCCAGGTCGGTGACGCGGAAGAGGCTCTCCATCAGCAGCGCGGCGTCCACCGTCTTGGAGCGGGGCTCCAGCACGACGCGGATGTCCTCCGCGCTCTCGTCGCGAACGTCAGCGAGGAGCGGCAGCTTCTTCTGGTCCAGGAGCTCGGCGATGCGCTCGATCAGGCGGGACTTCGTGACCTGGTACGGGATCTCCGTGACGACGATCTGCCAGGTCCCGCGGCCGAGGTCCTCGATTTCCCAGCGGGCGCGGGTGCGGAAGCCGCCGCGGCCGGTGCGGTACGCCTCCGCCATGGAGGACGCGCTCTCGACGATCACGCCGCCGGTCGGGAAGTCCGGACCGCGGATCGGCCCGTTGTCCGGGTCGAAGATCGTCTCCAGCCGGGCGTTGGGGTGCTTGATGAGGTGAAGCGCCGCTTCGGCGATCTCGGCGGCGTTGTGCGGCGGCACGTTCGTCGCCATGCCCACCGCGATGCCCGACGCGCCGTTGGCGAGGAGGTTCGGAAATCCGCCCGGCAGCACCACCGGCTCGCGCTCGGAGCCGTCATAGGTGTCGCGGAAGTCGACCGCGTCCTCGTCGAGGCCGTCGAGCAGCAGCCGCGCGACGTCCGTCATGCGCGCTTCGGTGTAACGCATGGCGGCGGCGCTATCGCCGTCGACCGTGCCGAAGTTGCCCTGCCCGTCGACCAGCGGGTAGCGCACGGCGAAGTCCTGCGCGAGGCGGACCAGCGCGTCGTAGACCGCGGTGTCGCCGTGCGGGTGGTACTTACCGATGACGTCGCCCACCACGCGGGCGGACTTCTTGAAGGCCTGGCCCGGGTCGAGCCGGAGCTGGCGCATCGCGAAGAGCAGGCGCCGGTGCACCGGCTTCATGCCGTCGCGCACGTCAGGCAGCGCACGGTGCATGATCGTCGACAGCGCGTAGGCAAGGTAGCGCTCTTCCAGCGCCGCCTTCAGGTCAACGTTCGTGTCGTCGCTATCGCTCAACGCGGTCCTCCAGGGTCGGGGCGGTCCCCCGCGCACGCGGCATCGGCCTCGGTACGGCCGCGCGCTCCCGTCCTTCTTACATCGCCCGGCGCGTGGCCGACACCTCGCCGGCGGCTTCGTCCCGAGGTTTCGCGCAGCCGGCCACACGGCGAGCGGGATGAACGCCACCCCGTCCGCCCGGTTTCCCGCGCACGCCGGGCGCCTCCGCCCACGGACGCGCCGCTATGCACTTGCGGCAGGCAGATATCGCACATTCGAAGTGCACAACCGGAGAGGGATGCCCCATGTCTTGTGCAACGCGTCCCCCGGACGCCTACCGGAACCCGAAAGTTCGACCGATGATCCTCTACGCCATCACCTCGCCGGCTGTCCGGCGCGTCTTCTACTCCGTCATGCAGGTCCTGGCTCCGCCGCGCGAGCAGACCCGGATCGGCCGCTTCGGCCACTGACGGCCCGGCGACCGGCGGGCCCGGACGCAGCGGGCGACGAAGCCCGGACGCGCCTCCCGACCGACCGGCCGCGAACCTGTCGTCCTGGTTGATTCAATCAGGGTCGAAGTTGCGCTAGGGTCTCTCCCGTCCAGCCCCTGCGGGCGCTCGTCGACGGATGGACCATGAACTACCGCGCCATGGCACTCTGCCTCGCCGCCCTGACCGCATATGCCGCCGCGCCTGCCGCAGCCGACTCGCTGCTGGGGCGCACGGCGGCGTTCAGCGTCCTCGCCTACGACGAGCCGGACAAGCCCCGCTATCAGGGCCTCATCCACACCGCCACGATCTCGGACGAGATCGAGTTCGGCCTGCTGCCCGAAGGCGTGCAGAACGGCCTCGACGTCGTGCCGGTCATCGTCGACATCAGCGCCAACCGGATCGAGATCGATTTCTCCCCCTCTCCGCCAGGCCTGATCGCCGACGCGACCTTCAACGGCTACGTCCTCTCGTTCGCCCCGGACTGCCTGGTCTTCAACAACGCCAGCGTGGACGCCAGCGTGACCACGCTGCCGGTCGCCAACGGCGACATCACCATCGAAGGCCGTACGCTCTACGTGAACCTTCAGGGCCTCGCCTACGACAGGTCGAGCCACGTCGGCATCCTGCTCGACGTGACGGACTGCCCGCTGACCTGACGGGCGGGCGCCAGCCGCAGTCAGGTCCGGGACATGCCGGAGCGGCTCAGGCGGAGCGGTCGATGCGCGTGGCGGGGTCCATGTGGCGCGCGGTCCACCGGGCGTGGCGCCACGGGCGGCGGCCCGCTTCGGGGGGAAGGTCCGGCACCGGGTCGTAACCTGCGGCACCGAACGGATTGCAGCGCAGGATGCGCGCCAGGGTGAGCCACGAGCCGGTCCAGGCGCCATAGCGCTTCACGGCTTCGTCGGCATACTGCGAGCAGGTGGGGAGATAACGGCACTGACGGCCGAGGATCGGCGACAGGAGAACGCGGTAGACGTAGATCGCCCCGCGCAATGTCGCCGCGACCGGCCTCATGCGGCCTCGGCGAGGGTCGCCTTGCGGGCGGCTTCTAGGGTGGCACCGAAGGTGAGCATCGTGGAGGCGTGGCGGGACTTGTGCTCGCGCACCGGCTCCAGGTACTTCAGCTCCTCCCAGCGCTCGCCGGTCGGCGGCGGGCCGCCCTCCTTCAGCATCTTCTCCATCTGGTCATGGACCGTCTGGAGCTCGTCGACGGTGGCGCCGATCACGTGCCGCGCCATGATCGAGGACGAGGCCTGCCCGAGGGCGCACGCCTTTACCTCGTGCGCGAAGTCGGCGACGCGCCCGTCCTTCATCTTGACGTCGACGGTCACCTGGCTGCCACACAGGCGCGAGCGGTGCGTCGCGCTGGCGTCCGGCGCGTCGAGCCGCCCCAGCCGCTCGATATTTGCGGCGAAGCCCAGGATCTTGTCGTTGTAGAGGTCACTCAGCATAACGGCCCTCCTCCGTGAGCCAGGATATATGTCGTGACACGTGCCGCAAACAGCCTTGAACTACCGTCCAGCGATGCGAATGAGCAGGAGCGCGGAGCAACCTTCCGCCCGAAATTCGACGCCAACGGCCTCCTGACCGCCGTCGCCGTCGACGATGCGACCGGCGACATCCTGATGCTCGCCCACATGGATCGTACGGCGCTCGCCGCCACCCTCGAGACCGGCGAGGTGCACTACTACAGCCGCTCGCGGGGCAAGCTCTGGAAGAAGGGCGAGACGTCGGGCCAGATCCAGACGGTGCGGCGCATCCTCGTCGACTGCGATCAGGACGCGCTGGTGATCCGCGTCACGGTCGGCGGCGACGGCGGTGCCTGCCACACCGGGGCGCGCAGCTGCTTCTACCGCGCCCTCGGCGAGGACGGGACGCTGGTGCGGCCGGAGGACTGACCGTCCGGCGGCGTCCTGCGGAACAGGTTGGCCGGAATGATCGCGAGGACGAGCATCATGACGAGGCCGAGGCCGGCCGTACCGCCATGCCCGCCCTCGCCGGCCTGCGAGGCGCCGCCCGAGAGGACGAGGTAGAGCACCGCAACGAGCCAGCCCGGCCAGCCGATGTCGCGCGCCCGCTTGGCGACGATGTTGAGGTTGGCGAAGAGGAACGCGAACCCGGCGAGGGTCAGCACGACGATCGCCGGAATACCGATGGCGGGGACGACGGCCGCCTCTACCTCTTCGAGGTCGCCGGCGGCGAGATGGACGGCGGCACCGAGCGCGACGACGATCGCCAGCGCGGCCAGAAGGGCCATGCCGATCAGCCCCAGCCAGAGGCCGACGAACCTGGCCCGCCCGATCCGTCCGTCCGCGAGATCTCCGAAATAGGCCTTCAGCACCCGTCCAACGCTCTCCTCAGCCGGCCCGGCAAGGGGGCCGCGGGACTTCCAGGGGGCGCCTCGGAAGCCCGCAGCCCACCGTTTGCGTCAGGTCGACATGATGTAGTCGCGGATCTCGTCGCGCTCGCGCACGGCCTGCTCGATCCGGCGTTTCACCACGTCACCGATGGAGATGAGGCCTGCCACCTTGCCCTCGTGCACCACGGGCATGTGGCGGAACCTGGAGTTGGTCATCCGCGTCATGACGTCCTCGATGAGGTCGTCCATGGTCGCGGTCTGCACCGTCTGGGTCATGACCGACGACGCGGGCGCGGAAAGCGCGGCCGCCCCGGCACGGGCAATCTGGCGGACAATGTCGCGTTCGGACAAGATACCGGCCAGTCGATCGCCGTCCATGATGAGAAGAGCGCCAATCTTGCGACGGGAAAGTTCCTGCGCCACCTCCACCAGTGTGGCGTCCGGAGACATCGTGAAGACGTCGCCGCCCTTCTCCTTAAGGATTGCCTTTACTGTCATTGTTTGTCGCCTCCCAAGCCGTCAGAGGGAGGAGCGTCACACAATTTTAAGGTTGTGACTAGTCAGATCAACGTGGCGGTACCGGATCGAAAAATCGGAACAATAGGAGGCCGACGAGGAAGCCGCCGATGTGCGCTTCCCAGGCGATGGCCACCCCGCCGGACACCGAGCTGCCGATCCCGACGGCCAGGTTGATGCCGAACCAGATGACGATGAACAGCAGCGCGCTGCGGTTCCGGAACGTGTCGACGAGGCTCGTCGCCGGCCGGCGGAAGGCGCTGTCGTCGCCGCCGCGCCGCAGCACCAGCGGACCGTGCGAATCGAACACGAAGCGCGCGGCTGCGGCCATCTGTCCCGCAATGGCGGCCGAGGCGCCGACCACCGGGATCGGGTCGCCGAAGTGGAGCGCGAGGTGCAGCGCGGCTCCGCCCGCGGCCGCCGCCGCCGAGAACAGCCAGAACCGCAGCGGTCCGAAGCGGCGCGCCACGGCGCTGCCGAACGCCACCAGCCAGACGGTGTTGGTGAGGAGGTGCACCCACGAGCCGTGCAGCAGCGCGTAGGTCACGAAGGTCCACGCGTCCGCGCCGAGGCCGCCCGGGAAGGGGAAGAAGGTGTCGGCGTAGCGGGCCGGGATGAAGGCGAACCAGAGCTGCACCAGGAGGTCCTGCTGCTGGCTCACCATCGAGCGGGCGAACTGGACGACCGCGATGATCGCCACCATCGCCACCACCGAGCCGGGCAGCATGAAAGCAGGCTCGCGCGGCGGCCGACGGGGCTCGCCGTAGGGATCCGGGTGGGGCGGGTGGCCGTTGCCGGATCCCGGCTGCAGCCCCTCGGACGACGGCGGCGCGGCCCGGTGGCGCCAGGCGCGCGTCGGCTCCTCGTCCGGCTGCTGCGGGATGCGGGGAATGTGGCTCATGCCGGGCGCGGGCTGGCGGCCTCGGCCGCGGCGTATGGGGTCATGGCACTAGAAGTGGGTCGGTCATACCGGTTCGCAACCGGCGGCAAAGCGCCGCCAGTTCGCCGCGTAGCCCGCCGCCGAGCCGAGCTGGCGCGTGACCTCCTCGTCCGAGAGGGTCCGCACGGGCTTGGCCGGCGCGCCGAGCGCCATGGTGCGCTCCGGCACCACCTTGCGCTCCGGCACGAGGGCCTGCGCCCCCACCAGGGCATGGTCGCCGATGACCGCATGGTCGAGCACGACGGCGTTCATGCCGATCAGCGCGCCCCTACCCACGGTGCACCCGTGGAGCATGACCTTGTGGCCGATGGTCACCTCCGGCCCCAGCGTCAGCGGCGCGCCCATCGAGGTGTGGCAGCAGGCGAGATCCTGGACGTTGGAATTCTCGCCGACCTCGATCCACTCGTTGTCCCCCCGCAGGACCGCGCCGTACCAGACCGAGGCGCCCGCGAGCAGCCGCACGCGGCCGATGAGCACCGCCGTCGGAGCGATCCAGGTGTCGGGGTGGATGTCCGGCTCGATGCCGTCGAGCCGGTAGAGGGGCATCAGGCGGCGTCCTCGATGTCCATTTCGAGGATGGCCATCGTGAAGTTCCACGACAGCTCGCCTTCGTCCTCGTCGCGGTACAGCACGCCGATGAACTCTTCCCTGACGTACACCTCGGCCGAGTCGTCCTTCTTCACCTGCGGCCTGACGCTGAGCGTGTCGTTGCCGAACACACGACGCATATAGGCCTCGAGCTTGGCCATCTCGGTCTTTTTCACCGGAATCTCCTGGAGTTTGGACCGTTCACCCGGCGATCGCGCCCGGTGCGGTATCGGTCTGCACGCTGCCCGAAGGCAGCTTCACGATCAACACCCGCCGTCCGCTGATCAACGCACCAGCGTGACGATCATCCCGAAACAGGGGTATCGCAAGCGTCTTTTGCAGCGGCGGATGGGTCGACGTGGGGGAATGTCGCCCGTTCCCGCAAGTGCGCCGAGGCGCATGGGCTGCGCGCGGAACGGCGCGGCCGGGTCGGGTCGGACGTCGTGGAGTGCGCCCGCTAGAGGCGCGTCGCCTGGACGACGACGTCGGATTCGTCGCCGGACTTGACCGTGAAGGAGCGGCGGAACTCGGTGTCGCGGTGGTGTGCGACGACCTCGTAGTTGCCGGCGGCGAGCGTGATGTTGGCGTGGGCGCCGACGCGCTCGTAAATGGGCTGGCCGTCGTCGGAGTAGACCGTCCACGACGTGTTGGCGAGGGCTTCGCCGCCGGTGTCGCGCACCAGCTTGAGGCGGACCTTGCCGGCCGAGTGGCGCAGCGATACGCGGGTCAGCTTGCCCGCGTCGACGGTGACGTCGGCGCTGCGGACCGCGTTGATGCCGCCGTAGCGGCTCACCACGTGGTACGTCCCGGCCGGGAGGCGGGCGATGGCGCCGGCGCGGATGTCGCCGAGGAGGACGCGGTCGTCGTCGGCCACCATGTAGAGCTGGAATTCGGTGTCCTTGGAGACCGGCTGGTTGCTCTCGTCGAGCACCGCGGCGAGCTGCAGGCCGCCGGCGTTCAGCACGAGCGTCTCGGAGGTCACCGGCTTGTAGAGGTCGATGGTCCGGGTGACGGCGGCGCGGCCGTAGCTCGCGTGGACCACGTAGCGGCCCGGCTGAAGGCGGAGCTCGAGGTCGCCGCCGCTCGCCTTCTCGACCAGCGGAAGCTGGCCCGAGGCGGTGGGTTGGTCGCGATAGACGCGCCAGGTGACACCGGATCCGATCGGCCCGGACTTCTCCGCCAGCTTGCCGACGAGATAGAGGGCGACTTCGCCACCCACGTCCGGCCGAAGCTCGGCCCGGGTCGGGGTGGAGGGGGCGTAGGCCGCGATCTGGGAGGAGCCTCGGTAGTCACCCCCGCCCATGAGCTCGGCGATGGCGGACTGGGGGTCGGGGTTGGCGGCAGTCGCTCGGAACGGGTGGGGCTTCGGTACGGGGACAGTGGCGTTCGCAACGCAGGGGACAGTGCTGAGTGCGATAATCGCTGTTGCTGTCCAACGTTTCATCACGCGTCCCTCGATCGCTCGAATAGCCCGCCAGGCAACAGCACGACACACAAAGGCCCGGCGAAGTGCGGTTGGCCCGCACCTGTTAACCTCTGACGTGGTTGATACCTTATTGCAACGATGACCGACCATTGAGTGTAAAGCGCTCAGAACTTGTCAGGAGTGGATGGAATGCACGGGCTGCGTGACTATTTGGCAACGCGTCGAACGACGGCGGCGAACTTTCTCGGCTCTCCCGGCCCCGACCAGGCGACGCTTGATCAGATGCTCACGATCGCCGCGCGCGTTCCGGACCACGGCAAGCTCGCGCCATGGCGCTTTATTGTATTCGAGGGCGAGGCGCGAGAGGCGGCGGGCGAACTGATCGCGCGGATTGCCGCATCCTCGGATGTGAAACGCGACCTCGAGGAGGAGCGCCAGCGCCTGACGCGGGCCCCTCTGGTTGTAGCCGTGGTCAGCACCGCCGGGCCGCACGTGAAGATCCCGGAATGGGAGCAGATCCTGTCTGCCGGGGCGGTTTGCCTCAATCTCATCCACGCCGCGCACGCCTTCGGCTTCGGCGCGCAGTGGTTGAGCGGCTGGTTCGCCTATGACCGTGACGTGCTGGCCGGGCTCGGAATCGGACCGGATGAAAATGTCGCGGGCTTTATCCACATCGGGACGCCCGAATTCACACCCTCCGACCGCGACCGCCCCGACCTCGCGGCGATCGTCACCCGCTTCCAGCCAGCGACCGAGGCGGGCTGAGCCCCTCCCACCGGCGACACCGGCCGCGCCCGCGGCCTCCCCTGTCGCCCATCCCCGCGATGCGTCCACCGCATCCGGACCGCGTGTGGTTTCGTTGACAGTCATCGTCACCCGTGACCGCCTGATGCGGTCGGCTCTGGATGTTGCCACGGTGCCACACCGTGCTTGCCCGGGGCCGACCGGAGGTTCGGGGGCCGCTGACTATCAGTCATGCGCGGAACCGCCCTGCGGGCCCGCCTGACGACGGCGCCCGGCCCGAAACGACCGCGGCTCGTCGGCTGAATAGAAATATCGTGCAGGACCGGACGGCGGATCCGGCGGTCAGTTGCCGCCCGGATCCGGCCGCCCGGAGCGGCGCCGCAGCTCCTTTCCGGGCAAGGCTCCCGATGCGGCGGACGGCTCGCGCGGCGAACCGGCGGCGGGCCGGCCGCGCGCAGCCTTGATCTCGGCGACGCGGTCGGCATCCTCGGCATGGAGATGGCGGCCGCGCTCGGCGATCTCGCGCGCGTACTCGTCGTAGGTGAGGCCGAGCGCCGCCGCGTTGCGCAGGCGAATCTCCATCGCCGCGCGGGAGACCGGCGCGCGCTGCTTCCGGTAGGCCGCGCGCCACGCGAAGAAGGTGCCGAGATGCTCGCCCCACGGCGGCCGGTGCTCCAGCGGCGGGCCGCCGTTGTGGCCGATCGGCGCCGGGTCGACACCCGCGACCGCCGAGGCCGCGACCATCACCGTTCTGCGGCGAATCAGAAGCCGGTCGACGATGGCCGTTGCTCCCATCCCGATGAGAGGGCCGGACCGGCGCCGTCCCGCGGGCAGGCGCCGCCCGACATCAGCGCTTGCCCTTCGCCTTGGCCGCCTCGGCGTCCGCATCGCGCGAGCGGCGGCGCGCGGCGTTGACCGGATCGACCAGCGGCACCCGCGTCCCGGACGCGATCACGCGCGGATGGTACGGCTCGCGCGCGAAGACGGCCTCGGTGATCGGCCAGAAGGTGTCGAGCGGGAGGCTCTCGTACTCCGGATCGAACGAGGCCTGGTCCCACCGCTCGCAGAACAGGACCGCGTCGTCGTAGAAGGGGTGGCCCTCGTGACGCTTGCGCGCGTTCCGGTCGCCGCCGAAGTGGTGCGCGTAATAATAGCGCTGGAAGAGGCCGTGGTGCGCGACCACCCAGGTGCACTGCTCGCGCACGTAGGGGCGGATCACCGACGCGGCGAACTCGTCGTGATTATAGGGCGCATAGACGTCGCCCATGTCGTGCAGCAGCGTCGCGACGATCCAGTCGTCGTCGGCTCCGTCCCGGTAGGCGCGCGTGGCGGACTGGATCGAATGCTCGAGGCGGGAGACGCGGTATCCGGACTCGGCGCTGTCCAGAGCCTTCAGCCCCTCGAAAAGGCGCGTGGCGACACCGGATGCGGCGGCCCGCTCATGCTCCTCGAGGAAGAGGTAGTCCTCGCGGTCCCCCTCCGCCATTTGCTTGAACTTGACCGTATCCACACCGTCCTCCGTGGGCGGCACGGACCCGCCTCCGAATGGGGGTCCGCGCCGTTCTCAATGGCTCTCACTCATCGCGGGCCGTCAGACAAGCGCCGCGATGGCGCACCTGAGCCTTAACTTGCCCGCGCGAGTGCAGTTTCTACCAGTTGTGTCCAGTAGGAACAGCCCACCGGTATCAACTCATCGTTGAAATCGTAATTTTCATTGTGAAGATTCGCGACATTCTCGCCCACACCGGCGAAAATGAACGCACCGGGACGCTCCTCCAGCATGAAGGCGAAGTCCTCGCCACCCATGGTCGGCGTGGCGTCGCGGTCGACGTTGGCCTCGCCGACGATCTTCGCGGCGATGTCGCCCACGAACTGGGTATCCTCCTCGTGGTTGACGAGGACGGGGTAGTCGCGGCGGTAGTGCAGCGTCGCCTTGACGCCGTAGGCCGCCCCCACCTGCTCGACCACGGCGCCGAGCCGCGCCTCGACGAGGTCGCGCACCGGCGCCTTGAGGGTGCGCACGGTCCCGGTCAGCGTCGCCGTCTGCGGGATGATGTTGTCGGCGGTGCCGGCATGGAACGTCGTCACCGAGACGACGGCCGAGTCCGCCGGGTCCACGTTGCGGCCGACGATCGACTGCACCGCCGTCACGATCGCCGAGCCCGCCACGATGGGGTCGTGCGACAGGTGCGGCTTGGCCGCGTGGCCGCCGAGCCCCTCGATGGCGATGGTGAAGCGGTCGGCCGAGGCCATCAGCGCGCCGGGGCGGACGAGGAAGGTGCCCACGGGCTTGCCCGGCCAGTTGTGCAGCCCGAAGACGCGGTCGACGTTGAAGCGGGTGAGCAGGCCGTCGTCGATCATCGCCTTGGCGCCGCCGCCCCCCTCCTCGGCCGGCTGGAAGATCAGCACGACGGTGCCGTCGAACCTGCGCGTCTCGGCGAGGTACTTCGCGGCGCCGAGGAGCATCGCGGTGTGCCCGTCGTGGCCGCAGGCGTGCATCTTGCCGTCCACCCGGGAGGTCCAGTCCTTGCCGGTCTTCTCCAGGATCGGCAGCGCGTCCATGTCGGCCCGCAGTCCGATAGTCGGCCCGGAGCCGCTCCCCCTGATCACGCCGACGACACCGGTCCGGCCGATCCCGGTCGCCACCTCGTCGCAGCCGAACTCCCTGAGGCGCTCGGCGACCACCGCCGCGGTCCGCGTCGTATCGTAGCCGAGCTCCGGGTTCTCGTGCAGGTCACGGCGCCAGGCGGCGATCTCGTCGGCGAGATCCGCAAAACGGTTCACGATAGGCATCAGTGGCTCCAAACGTCGGAAGGCTCGTTTGAACCATAAGAGCACGAAACACGCCATAACGTGCGCGTGTCCCGACGCGCGGACGGCAAGGCCGGCGGGAGGTGCCCGAAACTGTCGCAGCCCCGAGACGTTCATCCCTCAAGGGGTCAAATATTTACCAGAATTCGCAAGACGGCGGCGTGTCTTTACGCAATCATTCCCCGCGCCGGCCCGATCCTCGCGCAGGCGTTGTGGACGCTGCCCCGGCGACGCCATAACCCTCGCAACAGAAGCCTGGGGCGGCGCGGTCCGTTGCGGGCCCACCAAACGATGACGAGGAAACGCTCATGAGCGATATTATTCCAGTTCCGGCCTCCATCGCCTCCGCCGCCTACATCGACAAGGCCAAGTACGAGGAGATGTATGCCGCTTCGGTCGAGAACCCGGACGCCTTCTGGGCGCAGGAGGGCCGGCGAATCGACTGGATCAAGCCGTTCAAGACCGTTCGCAACGTCGACTACACGTACGGCAGCGTGTCCATCAAATGGTTCGAGGACGGCACCCTCAACGCCTCGGCCAACTGCCTCGACCGGCACCTCGCGGAGCGCGGCGACCAGACCGCGATCCTCTTCGAGCCGGACGATCCGAACGCCGAGGCGCAGCACATCACCTACCGGCAGGTGTACGAGCGCGTGTGCAAGTTCGCCAACGTCCTGAAGGCGCTCGGCGTCGGCAAGGGCGACCGCGTCGTGATCTACCTGCCGATGATCCCCGAGGCGGCCTACGCGATGCTCGCCTGCGCGCGGATCGGCGCCATCCACTCGGTGGTCTTCGCCGGCTTCTCGCCCGACAGCCTCGCCAACCGCATCAACGACTGCGAGGCGAAACTCGTCATCACCGCCGACGGCGCCCCCCGCGGCGGCCGCGTCACCAACCTCAAGGCCAACGCCGACACCGCACTGAAGCACTGCGCCGCCAGCGTGAAGTGCCTCGTGGTGAAGCGTACCGGTCAGGACATCGCCTGGTCCGCGGACCGCGATTCGTGGCTCGACGAGATGGAGGCCGGCGTCCCGGCCGAGTGCCCGCCGACGGAGATGAACGCGGAAGACCCGCTCTTCGTCCTCTACACCTCCGGGTCCACCGGCAAGCCGAAGGGCGTCGTCCACACCACCGGCGGCTACCTCGTCTTCGCGGCGATGACCCACCAGATCACGTTCGACTACAAGCCGGGCGAGGTCTACTGGTGCACCGCCGACGTCGGCTGGGTCACGGGACACACCTACATCGTCTACGGCCCCCTCGCGAACGGGGCCATCTCGCTGATGTTCGAGGGCGTTCCGACCTACCCGGACGCCGGCCGCTTCTGGTCCGTCGTCGCCAAGCACAAGGTCAACACCTTCTACACCGCGCCGACCGCCATCCGCGCCCTGATGGGCAAGGGCGAGGAGATCGTGAAGAAGCACGACCGCTCCTCGCTCAGGATCCTCGGGACCGTGGGCGAGCCCATCAACCCGGAGGCCTGGCGCTGGTACTACGAGGTCGTGGGCGACAAGCGCTGCCCCGTCGTCGACACCTGGTGGCAGACCGAGACCGGCGGCCACCTCATCACCAACCTCCCCGGCGCGACGCCGATGAAGCCGGGCTCGGCGACGACGCCCTTCTTCGGCGTGCAGCCGGCCGTGCTCGACCCCGGCACCGGCGAGGAGCTCAGCGGCAAGGCCGAGGGCGTGCTGGTGATCAAGGACTCCTGGCCGGGCCAGATGCGCACCGTCTGGGGCGACCACCAGCGCTTCATGGACACGTACTTCCAGCAGTATCCCGGCACCTACTTCACCGGCGACGGCTGCCGGCGGGACGAGGACGGCTACTACTGGATCACCGGCCGCGTCGACGACGTGCTCAACGTGTCCGGCCACCGCATGGGCACCGCAGAGATCGAGTCGGCGCTGGTGGCGCATGAAGCGGTGTCGGAGGCCGCCGTGGTCGGCTACCCGCACGACCTCAAGGGCCAGGGCATCTACTGCTACGTCACCCTGATGGCCGACCGCGAGCCGACCGAGGCGCTCCGCACCGAGCTCCAGAACTGGGTGCGCTCCGAGATCGGGCCGATCGCCAAGCCGGACCTCATCCAGTTCGCCCCGGGCCTGCCGAAGACCCGTTCCGGCAAGATCATGCGCCGCATCCTGCGCAAGATCGCCGAGGACGACTTCGGCGCGCTGGGCGACACCTCCACGCTCGCCGAGCCGCAGGTGGTCGACGACCTGATCGAGAACCGGCAGAACCGCAAGACCGACGCCTGATCCGGCGGCGCCGCGAAAGGCGCCCCGACCGACCGACCAGCTCGCCCGGCCCACACGCCGGGCGAGCTTTTTTTCGATCCGGCAAGCGTCGCGCCCGATCCTCCGAACCGGATCCCGGCGCGCGATACTTGCGACGGGGTTGGCAGCGTGAAATAGACTTGATGCGTCAAGTTAAGCGAGCGCGCGATGCCTTCCGAGACCAACCCCGTCCTCTCCGCCATCGACACGGCCTTCACCCTGCCCTCCGGCGACGTCGCCGTCTATTTCGCCGCAGACGGCGAGACGATCGACTTCGTCACCAGCATCGGCACCTGGTCGAAGTACGAGAAGGCGCAGGTGATGGCCGCGCTCGATACCTACTCGACCTACGCCGACCTCTCCTTCCGCGTCACGACCGACCCGGACGAGGCGGACTTCAGGCTCACCAAGTCCGCCGCTCCCGCCGGCTCCCTCGCGTTCATGAACCCGCCCGACCCGTCCTACGGCGACGCCGCCGGGCTCGCCTGGTTCAACGCCGGCTTCAACTGGAGCGGCCCCAACGGCGGGCTCCTCGACGCGGGCGCCTACACGTTCACGATCTTCCTGCACGAGTTCGGCCACGGCCTCGGCCTCGCCCACCCGTTCGACGCCAGCAGCGGGTCGACCGTCATGCCCTCGATCGGCCCCGGTCCCGGGCTCGACCAGGGCGTCTACACCGTGATGACCTACAACGACGGGTGGCCCGAGGCGCCGGCCGGCTCCTCCGACAGCCGCGCCTACGGCTGGAACCTCACCCCCTCCCCGATCGACATCGCGGTCATCCAGGAGAAGTACGGCGCGAACCTCGCCACCGGGGCCGGCCGCACGAGCTATGTGCTCCCCGCCGAGAACGGGCCCGGCACCGGCTACGCGGCGATCTGGGACGTCGACGGCCTCGACACGATCATCCACGAGGGCGACCAGGCGGCCGTCATCGACCTGCGCGCGGCCACGCTGCGCGCCGCGGAGGGCGGCGGCGGCTTCGTCAGCCACGCCGGCGATGTCCATGGCGGCTTCACGATCGCCAACGGGGTCGTCATCGAGAACGCGATCGGCGGCTCGGGCGACGACACGATCATCGGCAACAGCGCGGCCAACCGGCTCAACGGCGGCGCCGGAGCCGACGTCATGACCGGCGGCAAGGGCGACGACATCTACATCCTCGACGACGCGGGCGACGAGACGCACGAGGCCCGTGGCGGCGGCATCGACACGATCCGCACCAGCCGGGTGGACGTCGCGCTGCGCGATCACGCCTTCGTCGAGAACGTCTCGCTCTTCGGCCGCCGTCACCTCGATGCCGAGGGTTCGCGGGCGGACAACGTCATCGAGGGGAACCGCGGCGACAACGTCCTGTCGGGCGGCAAGGGGGACGATGTCCTCTTCGGCGGCCTCGGCTTCGACGTTCTCGACGGCGGCGCCGGGAACGACACGCTCACCGGTAGCCTCGGCCCGGACACGCTGACCGGCGGCGCGGGCGCGGACACGTTCGTCGTCACCCTGGACGACGGCCGCGCGACGATCACCGACTTTACCCCGGCCGACACACTGGACCTGACGCAGTTCGGCCTCGGCTCCTTCGCCGACGTCGCGGCGGCGCTGACGGTCGAGGACAACGGCACGGTGATCCAGCTCGACGGCGCCCGGGTCTTCCTCGTCGGCGTCGCCGACGGCGGGATCTCAGGGGACATGGTGCTGATCTAGGGAGCGCCGAAGCGTCCGGTTTGCGCCCGCGCCTTCGGGCGCAGGGTGCTCACGGGGCGGCGCTGCCCCCTTGCGCGGCGCCCACGACGAAGCGCGCCCGCCGGGTCATCCCGGGGACGTCGTCTCTAAGATCCCGTCGCGGCGAAGCGGCCTGCCGGCCACCAGCGGGCGACTCCGTCCCGGTTTGGATGGGTTCAGGGCGACGCGGGTGCCGACTCGCCGGCACGCGCGTGCGAAAAAGGGGCGCCGAAGCGCCCCCGCGAGGCCGGACGCCGGAGCGCCCGCAAGCCCGGCGCGATTACGCGCCCGGAATGCCCTTGAACTTGCTCTTGAAGCGGGAGATGCGGCCGCCACGGTCGAGCAGCGTCTGCTGACCGCCGGTCCACGCCGGGTGCGTGCGCGGGTCGATGTCGAGCGCGATACGGTCGCCAGCGCTGCCCGCGCAAGACCGCGTCACAAACTCGCTGCCGTCCGTCATCACGACGGTGACCGGATGATAATCCGGGTGAAGATCCTTTTTCATGCCTCGCCTCGTTCGGTTGCGGCGGGACGCCGTCGCGGTCCGGGGCACGCCTTGACGTCGCGCCGCCGCCCACTCTCGCCGATCCCGGGAAACCGGACGGATCTAAACCTTCGCTCCGCTCCATGCAAGCCGTCACGACGCATTGACTTCTCAAGCTTCAAAGAGTTCTGAAAACCTATGAAGCCGCGCTCCGCATCGCCCTCCGTCCCCGCCGCCGAATCGAAACGCGTGCGCCTCGCGCCGCTCAGGTTCCTGTGGCCCTACGCGCTCCGCTACAAGGGACGCCTCGCCGCCGCATTCGTGGCGATGCTGGCCGCCACCGGCGCCACCCTCGCGGTGCCTATGGCCGTCCGCCGCATGATCGACCACGGCTTCGGCCCCGACAATGCCGGCCTGATCGACAGCTACTTCACCATGCTGATCGTCGTCGCAGGCGCCCTCGCCCTCGCCTCTTCGTCGCGCCTCTACCTGGTGACGACCCTCGGCGAACGCGTCGTCGCCGATGTCCGCTCCGACGTCTTCGCCCGCGTCATGACGCTCTCGCCCGGCTATTTCGACCGCACCCTCTCGGGCGAGATCGTGTCGCGCCTCACCGCCGACACCACGCAGATCAAGGCCGCGGTCGGCTCGTCCGCCTCGGTCGCGCTTCGCAACCTCCTCATGTTCATCGGCGCGATGGCGATGATGGTGGCGACGAGCCCGACCCTCTCGGCCACCGCCCTCGCCGCGATCCCCGTCCTGGTGCTGCCGCTCGTCGCCGTCGGCCGCCGCGTGCGCCGCCGCTCCCGCGCCGCGCAGGACAAGATCGCCGCCATCTCCGCCTACGCCACCGAGGCGATCGGCTCGGTCCGCATGCTCCAGTCCTTCGGCGCCGAGCGCCGGACCGCGGACCACTACAGAAAGGGCGCCCTCGAGGCCTTCGGCGCCGCCAGGAGCGCCACCGCGGCCCGCGCGGTGCTGACCGCCGTCGTCATCTTCATCGTCTTCTCGGCCATCGTCGGCGTCCTCTGGATGGGCGCGCAGGAGGTGCTGCGGGAGAACCTCACCGCCGGCGCCCTCAGCCAGTTCGTCCTCTATGCCGTGTTCGCCGCCGGCGCCCTCAGCGAGCTCAGCCAGGTCTGGGGCGACATCGCCCAGACCGCCGGTGCCGCCGAGCGCCTCTCGATCCTCGCCGCCGAGGAGCCGGACGTGGCGAGCCCCGCCAGCCCCGTCCCCTTCCCGCAGCCGGCCAAGGGCGCGGTCCGCTTCGAGAACGTCTCGTTCGCCTACCCCGCCGAGCCGGCCCGGCCGGTCCTGAACGGTGTGTCCTTCATGGTCGAGCCGGGTGCGACCGTCGCCCTGGTGGGACCGTCCGGCGCCGGGAAGACGACGATCTTCCAGCTGATCGGCCGCTCCTACGACGTCGGCGACGGCGCCGTCCTGCTCGACGGCGTCGACGTCCGCCACGCCGACCTCGCCGCCCTGCGCGAGCGAATCGCGCTGGTGCCGCAGGACACCACCATCCTCGCCGCCTCCATCGCCGACAACATCCGCCTCGGCCGGCCGAACGCCACCGACAGGGAAGTCGTCGAGGCCGCCCGCGCCGCGCACGTCGACCGCTTCGTGATGGCGCTGCCCGAGGGATACGATACCGTCGTCGGCGAGCGCGGCATCACCCTCTCCGGGGGGCAGCGCCAGCGCATCGCCATCGCCCGCGCCATCCTGAAGGACGCCCCGCTCCTCCTCCTCGACGAGGCGACCTCCAGCCTCGACGCCGAGAGCGAGGCCCACATCCAGGCCGCCCTCGAGCACCTGATGGCCGACCGCACCACCATCGTCATCGCCCACCGCCTGGCGACCGTCGTGAAGGCCGACCGCATTCTCGTCATGGAGGACGGCGCCGTCGTCGACGCCGGCACGCACGCCGAACTCAGCGCCCGCGACGGCGTCTACCGCCGCCTCGCCAAGCTGCAGTTCCACAACACCGCGACCGCCGCTCCCGAGGACGAGCCGGCGGAGGGATAGGATTGACGCCGCCCCTCCCCGGGGGCACAGCCAGACCGGTGTTCAAAGCCTACGCCTTCCTCACCCTCGCCATCGTCGCCGAAGTCATCGCGACGCTCGCCCTCTCGCGGTCCGGGAGCCTCACCCGCGCCGTGCCGACCGTCATCACCGTCGTCGGCTACACGGTCTGCTTCGCCTGCCTCTCGGTGCCGATGCGGGTCCTGCCCACCGGCGTCGTCTACGCCATCTGGTCGGGGCTCGGGATCGTCCTGATCTCGCTCATCGCGTGGCTGCGCTTCGGTCAGGCCCTCGATACCGGAGCGCTCGCGGGGGTCGGCCTCATCGTCGCCGGCGTCGTGGTGATCAACGTGTTCTCGAACATCGCCGGGCATTGAACATTGAAGGCGGAGGCGCCCCGCCCCGCCGCCGGCGTCGCGGCGCGATGAGAGGCCGAGTGCGAGGGAGTTCCCCCTCGCGCTCCCCCGCCTCGCCGGCGGGCAGGCGTTCAGATCAGACGACCGCGAAGTGGCGGTCGACTGAGCTGAACACCTGATCCAGCCTCGGTCGGGCTGCGGCCGCGTCAAGGGTGAAGGCTTCGCCCGCGCTGCGCGCGCCCTTGACCCGGCCGCATCCCTCGGGCCTCGCAGGAGGGGCCCGCGGGGTGCCGGGCGTCAGCGCTCGGTCAGCTTGAGCTCGATGCGGCGGTTGCGCTCGTAGGCCTCCGGCGTGTCCTCGTCGACCAGCGGATTGAACTCGCCGAAGCCGGCCGCCACCAGGCGCTGCGGCGGAACGCCCTGCTCGATCAGGTACTGCACCACCGAGATCGCTCGAGCGGCCGAAAGGTCCCAGTTGGAACGGAAGCGGCCGCCCGATATCGGACGCTTGTCCGTGTGCCCGTCCACCCGCAGCACCCAGTCGATGTCGTCGGGGATCTCGCCGTCGAGCTCGATCAGCTCCCGCGCGAGCGTCGCCATCTCGTCCCGGCCCGCCGGGTTCAGCGCGTCCGAGCCTGACGGGAACAGCACCTCGGACTGGAACACGAAGCGGTCGCCGACCACCTCGATCCCCGACCGCTCCGCCAGGATCTCGCGCAGCCGCCCGAAGAAGTCGGAGCGGAAGCGGTTGAGGATCTGCACCCGCTCGGCCAGCGCCACGTTGAGGCGCCGGCCGAGGTCGGCGAGCCGCGTCTGGCTCTCCTTGCCCTGCGACTCGGACGCCTCCAGCGCCTCCTCCAGCGCGGCGATCTGCTGCCGCAGGCCCCGGAGCTGCTGGTTGAGGAGCGCCACCCGCGACAGGGCGTCGGCGCCGAGCGCCTGCTCCTCCTGGAGCTGGTCGCGCAGCCGCGTCACCTCGGCGTCGGACGCCGCGTCCTGCTCGTCGCCGCCCGCGACGATCCCCTGGAGCTGGTCGCGCTGCGACTTCAGCGCGTTGAGGCTCGCCGTCATCGCCGAGACCTCGTCCTCCTGCTGCGTGTTGCCGGCCCGCTCCAGCGCGAGGAGGTCGGAAAGCTCGGCGATCTGCGCGTTGAGGCGCGCCAGCGCCGATTCCCGCCCCGACAGTTCCTGGCTCAGGAAGAACTGCGACAGCATGAACAGCGACAGCAGGAAGATGATGACGAGCAGCAGCGTCGCCATCGCGTCCACGAAGCCCGGCCAGTAGTCGGCCCGCTGCTCGCGGCGGCGGCGTTGTGATAGCGGCATCGACGCCCCCGTTCAGGTTGCCCGCGCGCCTACGCGCGCTCGTCCGCCTCGAGAGCCCGGTTGAGACGCACCAGAAGCTCCTCGATGCGCTCGTTCTGCGCTCCCTGCGCCTCGGCCCAGTCGATCAGCACCTTCTGCTCCCGCCGCGTGTTCTTCACGATCGCCTGGATCCCCTCGGCGAGCGTTCCGAGCGCCTTGGCGGTCTGCCGGTCCATCCCGCCCGAGCCCGAGGCGGCGATGACCTCCGACAGGCGCTGTACCGAATGGTGCAGGTCCAGCGCCGCCTGCGACACCCCCGTCCCCTCGAGATCGTCGACGATGTCGGTCAGGGTCGAGAGCCAGTCCTCGAGCTCGGTGTAGAAGCGGTTCTGGGCCTGGCCGGCCTGGAGGTCCAGGAAACCGACGACGAGCGAGCCCGTCAGACCGAACAGCGAGGACGAGAACGCCGTCCCCATGCCCACCAGCGGCGCCTCCAGACCGGACTTGAGGTTCTGGAAGATCACGGCCGAATCGCCGGACGTGACGTCCAGCGACTGGATCGTCGCGCCGACGGAGCCCACCGTCTGCAACAGGCCGTAGAAGGTGCCGAGCAGGCCGAGGAAGACCAGGAGGCCGATGAGATAGCGCAGGATGTCGCGCTTCTCGTCGAGGCGGGTGCCGATGGTGTCGAGCATCGCCCGCATCGTCACCGCGCTCATCACCGTCTCGTCCACGCCGTCCCGCAGCAGCGTCGCCATCGGCGCCAGGAGCACCGGCTGGCGGCGCGCCGGCTGCCCCGTCCGGAACCGGTTCACCCAGGCGATCTCGCGGAAGAGCCGCGTCACCATCACGACGGACAGCAGGATACCGAGCACACCGACCGCGATGATGAGACCGTTGAGAACCGGGTTCGCCATGAACGCCTCGGTCACGGTCTCGAACTGCATGAAGATCAGGAACGCCACCAGGATGACGAACAGAACCATGCGCCACAGGTACACCTGCGGCGTCGACAGCTTATAAGGGTCCTTATTGCGCGCCATAGGGCCTCGCTGTAGCCGAGTTCGAGGTTCATCAAAACCTCAGGGAGTGTTCGACGCGACCTCTCGCGCCGACACTCAACACCTTAATGGCAATTGAAGCTGAATGCCCTATGAGCGGGGGCCGGCTTTGGCGGGACCCGCCGCATCCACCATTTTCAGCAGCGAGCGGTGCACCTGCTCGTTCCCCGCGACGACCGACGCCGTCTCGAAGAACCTGTCGCGCCCGGAGGCGTCGCTGACGAAGCCGCCCGCCTCGCGGATGAGGACGATGCCCGCCGCCATGTCCCACGGCTTCAGGTCGTGCTCCCAGAAGCCGTCGTAGCGGCCCGCCGCCGTCCAGGCGAGGTCGAGCGCCGCCGCGCCCGGCCGCCGGATCCCCGCGACGCGCCCGAAGAGCTGCTGCAGCTCCGAGAGCGTGCGTACCTGGTTGCCGTGGCCCATGAACGGAAGCCCCGTGCCGATCAGGCAGTCGGCGAGGTCCGTGCGACCCGACACGCGCAGGCGCCGGTCGTTCATGAACGCACCGTTGCCCTTCTCGGCGACGTAGAGCTCGTCCATCACCGGGTTGTAGACGACGCCCGCCACCAGCTCGCCCTGACGTTCCAGCGCGATCGACACCGCGAAGATCGGCACGCCGTGCAGGAAGTTGGTCGTCCCGTCGAGCGGGTCGACGATCCAGCGGTGCTGTCCGTCCGAGCCCTCGACCGTGCCGCGCTCCTCCATGAGGAAGCCGTAGGACGGGCGGGCCTTGGACAATTCGCGGTAGACGATCTCCTCGGCCCGCATGTCGGCCTTGGAGACGAAGTCCGCAGGCCCCTTTCGCGACACCTGAAGGTTTTCGACCTCCCCGAAGTCCCGGGCGAGGGAGCGGCCGGCCTTGTCGGCGGCGGCCACCATCACGTTGAGAAGCGCTGAGCGGGCCATGGGATCCTTGTCGTTGGTCTCGGGCGTGTCCGGAAGGGGCCCGTCTCGGGCCTGTCCCCACTGCCATGGCGCCATACCGGCGGCGAGATCAACGGTCTTTTGGTTCGATGGGCCATGCAATTCGGCACCAGGCGGACCCGCCGGCAGCTCCGGGCGCCACCCTCGGCCCTGATTGCGCTCGGATTTTCCGCCCCGCAACGCCCGCCTCGGGTGGTGCCGGCGCAGCCGGCCGGATCGGCGCGTGACAGGTGCTGCCGGCCCTCGCAGGACGAGCGGGGATGGCTCAGTCGTCGTCCGCCTCTCCGTGCCAGGAGGTATATTCCCTGAGCTCGAGGCTGAGGCCCTCGGTGCGCACCGCGCTCGGCACGGTGGGGCCGGCGGTATAGCGGGCTTCCTTGGCCCGGCCGAAGGGGCCGACCCGCTCGCGCTCCCGGTCGTCGTGCTTGCGCTCCTCGCCGTCCCGCTCCCGCTGCGGGACAAGCTCCGGCGGCTTCGCAAGGGCGGCGGCAATGCGCGTCACCGCGAGCGCGGCGACGTCCGGCACCGCGCTCGCCGCGACGCCGGGCACCACCTCGTCGCCGGCCGCTGCCGCGGGGAGACCGGCGGACGGCGCGCCGGACGGGCGCTGCCCCGACGGCGCGGACACCGTCCTGGCTGCGCCGGACGTCCCGGGCGTGCCTGCCACGATCATGTTGCTGATGAAGCCTGTCATAGATGCCGATGTCCGGTTCAGATCGCGGGGCGCCGCGCCCCAACCTCCCAATGCAGTGACGCCGTGGAAAGTTTAGGGCGCAGGGCCGCGACCGACAGGCAAATCAGTCATGGCACAATCGCTGCGGCCGGAACGGGCGCGGCCCTGGATGACGCTCCGGACCGGGGCCGGCACTGTCGCCAAACCGCCTCGCGCCGTGCAGCGCCTGCGCGGCACGCTGGACCGGCTGGCCGGGCCCCGCCGCCCGGGGCGGCGGGAATGCGCTCACGCGGCGGGCGCGGGCAGGTCAGTCCGCGCGGCGGACGTAGGCGATTTCTTCGGTGTCGACGATGATCTTCTCGCCCGCCTCGATGAACGGGGGAACCATCACCTTCACGCCGTTCTCGAGCACCGCCGGCTTGTAGGACGAGGACTGCGTCTGCCCCTTCACCACGGCATCGGCCTCGGTGATCTCCAGCGTGACGTGCTGCGGCAGGGTGATGCCGATCGGCTTCTCTTCCCAGATCTCCACCGTGACGGTCATCCCGTCCTGCAGGAACGCGGCGCGTTCGCCGACGAAGTCCTCGGCCAGCTCCATCTGCTCGTAGGTGTCGTTGTCCATGAAGACGAGCTGCTCGCCTTGCTTGTAGAGGTACTGGAAGTCCTTCTGCTCCAGCCGCACGCGCTCGACGGTGTCGGCGGAGCGGAAGCGCTCGTTGAGCTTGCGACCGTCGAGGAGGTTCTTCAGCTCGACCTGGGCGAAGGCGCCGCCCTTGCCCGGTTTCACGTGCTGGACCTTCACAGCGGCCCAAAGGGAGTTCTGATGCTCCAGCACGTTGCCGGGGCGAATTTCGTTGCCGTTGATCTTCATGACCGTTCCTGAAAGGGCGGGAGCGCCGGGAGCCGGACCGCCGCCCGGCCGAGGCCGCCGCGACAGGACCCACCCGCCGCGGGCGTACGCGCCCCGAAAACCACAGGCTGCGACGAACCGCAAGCCGGAGCGCTATCGCTCCATGAAGGCCGCGGCCCGCCGACGCGCTTCGGCCACATCTTTCGCCGCCGCCGCGCCCATGTATCCGTCGAGGTAGAAGTCCGACACACCGGCCTGACGGGCGATCAGGTGCCACTTGATCGCCTCGACCGGATCGGGCTGCACGCCGCGGCCGTTGGCGAGCACCCGCGCGTAGCGGTTCATCGCCGTCGGCAGGCCGCGCCGCGCGGTCGCCTCGAGATAGTAGGCGGCGGTCGCCTCGTCCCGGTCGGCGCCGATCCCGTTGAAGACGCGCGTGGCGTAGGTGAGCATCGCCGCCGGGTCGCCGTTCTCGGCCGCGCGGCCGTACCACCGCGTCGCCTCGACGTCGTTCGGCGCCGTGCCGCGCCCGTCCTCGTACATCACCGCGACGGCGTACTGCGCGTCGGCGATGCCGCCCTCGGCGGCCTGGAGCATGTAGCGGAACGCGTCTCCCGGGTCCTCCTGCCGGCCCTCGCCCTTGATCAGCATCAGGGCGAGGCTGTGCGCGGCATCGGCGGAGCCCTCCTTGGCCGCCGCCTCGAAGGCATCGGCCGCGCGGGCGGAGTTCTTCGGCACCCCCCGCCCCATCAGCAGCATCCCGGCGAGGCGGGTCTGCGCCTCGGCCGAGCCGAGGTCGGCGGCGACCGCGTACCAGCCGGCCGCCTTGGCGAAGTCCTGGTTGACGCCGTTCGCCTCCTCATAGAGCCGGCCGATCAGCGCGGCGGCCGCCGGCTCGTTCTCGGCGGCGGCCCTGAGGGCGACACGGAAGGCGGTGCTGTAGAGGCCGCGCTGGTAGGCGCCGTAGGCGTAGTCGGCCAGCGAGAGATCGTTCGCCGTGTCGATCGCCATCTGTGAGGTGAAGCCGGAATAGGGCGAGGCCGAAGACACGACGACGCCCGGCCCCTCCTGCTGCGGGACGATGGGCGGCGTGTCGAGGGGCATCGGCAGGAAGCCCCGGCGCTCGTTCCCGGGACGTCGCTCCGACGGGCCGAGATTATCGCCCGGCCACTCCC
This sequence comes from Acuticoccus sediminis, assembly GCF_003258595.1. Classification (NCBI taxonomy): domain Bacteria; kingdom Pseudomonadati; phylum Pseudomonadota; class Alphaproteobacteria; order Hyphomicrobiales; family Amorphaceae; genus Acuticoccus; species Acuticoccus sediminis. Next base: position 1,274 of record NZ_QHHQ01000006.1, on the reverse strand, counting down.
CTGTCGTCGCGGGGGCGGAGCGCGTCACCACGGCGACGGGACGCGACATGGCGTCCTCCTCGCGGCCGTAGGGCTCCTCGGGCGTGGACCGCTGGGTGGCGGCCTCTTCGAACTCGGCCGCGAACGGATCGCGCAGGCGGGCGCCGTCCTCCTGGCCGGCGGCCTCGGGAACGTCCATGGCGAGCGCGGGCGCCGGCTCGCTGCGCCGGATTCCGGGGGGCGCGCTGCGGGGCTCCGGCGAAGCGTCCGCCGCTCCGGTTCCGTCCGGCGATGGTCCGGGCGGCGCAACGCCCGGCAGGCCGGCACCCGGGAGCGCGACGCCGGGCAGCGCGCCGGCCGGCTCCTGCGTCTCCGCGGTGCTCGCCGCGGACCCGTCGTGTCCGGCCGGATCCTGCGTGGCGAGATCGGGCGCGGCCGCTTCCGGCGTGTCCGTGTCGGTCCCGGCCGGCGGCGCTGCCGCGGCGGCGGTTTCGGCATCGTCGGACGACGGCGCGGCTTCGGTCTCCGCGAGCGGCGGCCGGGCGGGTTCGTCCGCGGCGACATCGCCGGCGGGCCCGGACTCCTGCGCCGCCTCCGGGGCGGGCTCGGTGCGTGCGGCCCCGGCGTCCGGCGCGGGAGCCGGTTCGGCGGCGACGGCGGTCCCGGCCGGGGCCTCGTCGGCCTCCGGCGAGGTGGCCGCGACGGGCGCGACCGTTTCGGGCGCCGCATCGTCGGCGACGGCGGGCTCGGTGGGCGGAGCCGTGTCGGGTGTCGGGTCGGGCACGGGGAGCGCCATGATCGACTGATCCGGCTCGCGCCCGGCGCCCGCTCCCGCGACGCTCTCGCCGGGTGCGGTCTCTCCCGGCCCGGTCTCTCCCGGCCCGGTCCGGAGGGGCGCGCTCTCGACGGGCGCGGTCTCGACGGCCGGCGGCGCGATCTCGCGCACCCCCACCGTGCGCACCGGCGGCGCAACGTCCTCGGGCGTCTCGGCCAGGCTTGGTGTTTCGGTCGCTGCGGGGGTCGCGGGCACCGCACCGGCGGCAGGAGTGGTCGTGGCCGTCTCGGCCGCCGCAGCCGGGGCCGGGGCCGGGGCCGGGGCCGGGGCGTCCGCGGTCGCCGCCGGAGGCGTCCCGACTGGCGCTGCCGGAGGGGAGTCGGCGATCGCCGGACGGTCCGGCGTAGCGGGGGGCGGCGTCGCGGGGGCCGGCGCTTCGGTCGCGGCTGCGCCGGCCGCCGTGGCAGGCGTCCCGGACGCCGGCGCCGGCGTCTCGGTGGACGGCGCCGGGGCGGCCCCG